>NZ_JBMDJQ010000005.1:0-184330 GCF_057809275.1 Pseudomonas sp. FG36 | reverse complement strand
GTGCGTGGGAGCGGCGATGCGGTGCCCGACTTGCCCCGCGATGCTATCGCACAGCCATCGAGATTTTCGATTTGCCCCATTCTCCCCAACGCCGCTGGTACCTGCCGGTCTTCCTGGTCGCCGCCCTGGTCTTGCTGCCGCTCAGCGTCCTGCTGTTGTCATGGCAGTTGGTTGACAGCCAGATCTGGTCGCACCTGCTCGACACCCAGATGAGCCGCCTGCTGGGTAATACCCTGACCCTGGTGCTGGGCGTCGGTATCGGCGTGACCGTGCTGGGGGTGAGCCTGGCGTGGCTCACCAGCCTCTGCGAATTCCCCGGCCGGCGTTGGCTGGATTGGGCGCTGATGCTGCCTTTCGCCATCCCGGCCTATGTGCTGGCGTTCGTCTTCGTCGGCCTGCTCGATTTTGCAGGCCCCGTGCAGACCGCGCTGCGCGAGGTGTTCGGGCCCATGCGCCTGCCCAGGGTGCGCTCCACCGGTGGTGTAATCACGGTATTGGTGCTGGTGTTCTACCCCTACGTCTACCTGCTGGCGCGCACGGCCTTCCTGGCCCAGGGCAAGGGCTTGATGGAGGCGGCGCGGGTGTTGGGGCTGTCACCGCTGCAGGCCTTCTGGCGGGTGGCCTTGCCCATGGCGCGGCCGGCCATCGGCGCCGGCATCGCCCTGGCACTGATGGAGACCCTGGCCGATTTCGGCGCGGTGGCGGTATTCAATTTCGACACCTTTACCACAGCCATCTACAAGACCTGGTACGGCTTCTTCAGCCTCTCCAGTGCGGCGCAACTGGCCAGCCTGCTGCTGCTGGCGGTGATGCTGGTGCTGTATGGCGAGCGCCGGGCCCGAGGCGCCAGCCGCAGTGGCAACGAACGCCCGAGGGCGCAGGCGCTTTATCACTTGCGGGGTATCAAGGCGTTGGCTGCCAGTGGCTGGTGCCTGCTGGTGTTCGCCTGTGCCTTCGTCATTCCGATGCTGCAGTTGCTGGCGTGGTTCTGGCAGCGCGGGCGGCACGACCTCGACGAGCGCTATGTCGGCCTGGTCATGCATACCCTGTACCTGGGAGCCATGGCGGCGCTGATCACGGTCAGCGTGGCCATGCTTCTGGCGTTCGCCAGGCGGCAGGCCCCGACTGCCGGTATCCGTGCCGGGGTCGGGCTGGCCAACCTGGGTTATGCGTTGCCCGGCTCGGTGCTGGCCGTGTCGATCATGTTGGCGTTCAGCTACCTGGACAACCAGCTGGTAGTGCCGCTGTCCCAGTGGTTGGGCGGGGCGGGCAAGCCGTTGTTGCTGGGCAGCTTGTCGGCATTGTTGCTCGCCTATCTGGTTCGGTTCATCGCCGTGGCCTATGGGCCGCTGGAGAGCAGCCTGGAGCGGATTCGCCCATCGCTTCCGGAAGCGGCGCGCAGCCTCGGGGTCGCTGGCCCAGGATTGTTTTTCAAGGTGTATCTGCCGTTGCTGGTGCCCGGCGCCCTCAGTGCCGCCCTGCTGGTGTTCGTCGATGTACTCAAGGAGATGCCGGCGACTTTGCTGATGCGCCCGTTCGGCTGGGACACCCTGGCCGTGCGCGTGTTCGAGATGACCAGCGAGGGCGAATGGGCGCGTGCTTCGCTGCCAGCGTTGACCCTGGTACTGGTCGGCCTGCTGCCGGTGATCGGCCTGATCCGCCGCTCGGCCCATCGTCCGGGCCATCCGCGCTGAGGGTGTCACGCAGCTCCCTTGCGGCTACAATGCGCGGCATTCGCAGCGACGGGTCCTACAAGAACAGGTGATGATTGAACATCGCCGACCGCCGCCGCCTCGCCACGCCCGGAAGGAGAAACCCATGGGACAGCGTACGCCTCTGTATGACCTGCACCTGGCGCTCGGCGCCAAGACGGTCGATTTCGGCGGATGGGACATGCCCCTGCACTACGGCTCGCAAGTCGAGGAGCACCACCAGGTGCGCAGTGACTGCGGGGTGTTCGATGTTTCCCACATGACGGTCATCGATATCGATGGCTGCGCCGCCACGCCCTGGCTGCAACACCTGCTGGCCAACGACGTGACGCGCCTGGAAAGCCCCGGTAAGGCCCTCTACAGCCCGCTGCTCAATGCCGAGGGCGGGGTCATTGACGATCTCATTGCCTACCGCACCGAAGACGGTTATCGCCTGGTGGCCAATGCCGCCACCCGCGACAAGGTGCTGGCCTGGCTGCAGGTTCGCAGCGAAGGCTTCAAGGTGAATTTCAAAGCACGGCCTGAACTGGCCATTCTCGCCATCCAGGGGCCTCACGCCCGAGAAAAGGTCGCTGCCCTGCTCAGCGCCTCCCGGGCCGCGCTGATCCGCGAGCTGCGCCCCTTCGAAGGCCTCGCCGACGGTGATTGGTTCATCGCCCGCACCGGCTATACCGGGGAAGATGGGCTGGAAATCATTCTTCCGGGCGAACAGGCCCCGGCGTTCTACAACGATTTGGTCGGCGCCGGTATCGCCCCGAGCGGCCTGGGCGCCCGCGATACGCTGCGCCTGGAGGCCGGCATGAACCTGTATGGCCAGGATATCGATGAAGCCCATACCCCGCTGACCTCCAACTTGGGCTGGAGTGTCGCGTGGGAGCCGGTCGGGCGCGAATTTATCGGCCGCAGTGGCTTGCTCGCGGAAATCGAACAGGGCGTGAAGGAAAAACTGGTCGGCCTGGTGCTCGAGGAGCGTGGCGTATTGCGCGCGCATCAGGTGGTCCGTGTATCCGGGATTGGCGAAGGGGAGATCACCAGTGGTAGTTTCTCGCCTACGCTGAGCAAATCCATTGCCTTGGCCCGCGTGCCCATGGCCACCGGTGACCGGGCCGAGGTGGAAATCCGCGGCAAGTGGTACCCGGTGCGAGTGGTAAAGCCGACCTTCGTGCGCCATGGCAAGATCCTGATCTGAACATTAACGGCGGGCCGTCCGCTGACCCATTACGAGGAATACAAGACAATGAGCCAAATCCCCGCCGACCTGCGTTTTGCCGAAAGCCACGAGTGGGCTCGCCTGGAAGCCGATGGCACGGTGACCGTGGGTATCAGTGACCACGCCCAGCAAGCACTGGGCGACGTGGTGTTCGTCGAGCTGGCCGAAGTCGGCAAGGTGTTCGCCGCAGGCGACGCCGCTGGCGTGGTCGAGTCCGTCAAGGCCGCCTCGGATATCTATGCCCCGGTGGGTGGTGAAGTCATCGCGGTCAACGAAGAGCTGGCTGACAGCCCTGAGCTGCTCAACGAAGAGCCTTACGAGTCGTGGATCTTCAAGCTGAAGCCGAGCGACAAGTCCGAACTGGACAAGCTGCTGGATGCAGCAGGCTATGCAGCGCTGATCGGCGAGTAACAGGGCCGCCCTCATCGCGGGGCATGCCCGTTCC
The DNA here is from genome assembly GCF_057809275.1 of Pseudomonas sp. FG36. NCBI lineage: Bacteria > Pseudomonadati > Pseudomonadota > Gammaproteobacteria > Pseudomonadales > Pseudomonadaceae > Pseudomonas > Pseudomonas sp. FG36. Next base: position 180,963 of record NZ_JBMDJQ010000005.1, on the reverse strand, counting down.
CATAGTGTGTTCCTTGTGGGAGCGGGCTGGTCCCGCGATAAGGGCTGCACGGTAAACGCAATAATCCCCGCACATTCGGCAATCCTTCCTAGACTTGTAAGTCTCCATGAGAGCTGGTCCAGGAAGAGATCGTCGCCATGTCCCAGTCGCCATCGCTGAGCCAACTGCAAGAGCCCAACCCTTTCCTGCGTCGCCACCTGGGGCCCGATGCCCAGGAGCAGCAGGCCATGCTCGACGCCCTCGGCGTCGCCAGCCGCAGTGAACTGATCGAGCAGACGGTGCCACCGGGCATCCGCTTCAATCGCCCACTCGACCTGCCGCCGGCCCTCGATGAGCAGGCCGCACTGGCCAAACTCGCGGGCTACGCTGCGCAGAACCAGCTGTGGACCAGCCTGATCGGCATGGGCTACCACGCCACCATCACCCCCACGGTCATCCTGCGCAACGTGCTGGAGAACCCTGGCTGGTACACCGCCTACACGCCCTACCAACCAGAAATCGCCCAAGGCCGGCTGGAGGCGCTGCTGAACTTCCAGCAAATGATCATCGACCTTGCCGGCCTGCCCCTGGCCAATGCCTCGCTGCTTGACGAGGCCACCGCTGCCGCCGAGGCGATGGCCCTGGCCAAGCGTGTGGCGCGCAGCAAGAGCAACGCCTTCTTCGCCGACGAGCACTGCCACCCGCAAACCCTGTCGGTGCTCAAGACCCGCGCCGAGGGGTTCGGCTTCGAGCTGATCGTCGATTCGGTGGATAACCTGGGCAAGCACCAAGTGTTCGGCGCGTTATTGCAGTACCCCGACACCCACGGCGAGGTGCGCGACCTGCGCCCGCTGATCGACCAGTTGCATGGCCAGCAGGCCCTGGCCTGCGTAGCTGCCGACATCCTCAGCCTGGTGGTGCTGACGCCGCCCGGCGAACTGGGTGCCGACGTGGTGCTCGGCTCGACGCAGCGCTTTGGCGTGCCCATGGGCTATGGCGGGCCGCACGCGGCCTACTTCGCCTGTCGCGACGACTACAAGCGGGCGATGCCCGGGCGCATCATCGGCGTATCACGTGATGCCCGTGGCAACACCGCGCTGCGCATGGCCCTGCAGACCCGCGAGCAGCACATTCGTCGCGAGAAGGCCAACTCCAACATCTGCACGGCCCAGGTGCTGCTGGCCAACATCGCCGGCTTCTACGCCGTCTACCATGGCCCCGAGGGCTTGCAGCGCATCGCCCAGCGCGTGCATCGGCTGACGTTCATCCTCGCCGCCGGCCTCGAAGCCAAAGGCATCAAGCGCCTCAACCAGCATTTCTTCGATACCCTGACGCTGGACGTCGGCGGCACCCAGGCGGCGATCATCGAAAGCGCCGAGGACGCCCGCGTCAACCTGCGCATTCTCGGTCGCGGGCACCTAGGGCTGAGCCTGGACGAGACCTGCGACGAAGCTACGGTGCTGAAGCTGTTCGATATCTTCCTTGGCGTCGACCACGGCCTGGACATTGCCGCCCTCGACCAGCAGGCCCTGCCCGAAGGCATCCCCGGCGCGCTGGTGCGGCGCACACCGATCCTGCAGCACCCGGTGTTCAACCTGCACCACAGCGAGACCGAGATGCTGCGCTACCTCAAGCAGCTGGAGAACAAGGACCTGGCACTCAACCAGTCGATGATCCCGCTGGGCTCGTGCACCATGAAGCTCAATGCCACCAGCGAGATGATCCCCATCACCTGGCCTGAATTCGCCCAGCCGCATCCGTTCGCCCCGGCCGCGCAGGTGCAAGGATACAAGGCGATGATCGATGAGCTCGAAGCCTGGTTGTGTGCCATCACCGGCTTCGATGCCATCTGCATGCAGCCCAACTCGGGCGCCCAGGGCGAGTACGCCGGGCTGATGGCGATCACTCGTTATCACCAGAGCCGCCACCAGGCCGGGCGCACGATCTGCCTGATCCCGTCCTCGGCCCATGGCACCAACCCGGCGTCGGCGCAGATGGCCGGCATGGAAGTGGTGATCGTCGAGTGCGACGAGGACGGCAACGTCGACCTCGATGATCTCAAGGCCAAGGCGCGCCAGGCCGGCGAGCGGCTGTCGTGCCTGATGGTGACCTACCCGTCCACCCATGGGGTGTACGAAGAGGGCATCCGCGAGATCTGCGAGGTGGTGCACCAGCTTGGCGGGCAGGTCTACATGGACGGCGCCAACCTCAATGCCCAGGTGGGGCTGACGCGGCCGGCGGACATCGGTGCCGATGTCTCGCACATGAACCTGCACAAGACCTTCTGCATCCCCCATGGCGGCGGTGGCCCGGGCATGGGGCCCATTGGCATCCGTGCACATCTCAAGCCGTTCGTGGCCAGCCACCCGGTGGTGCCGGTGCCGGGGCTTGACCCGAACAACAGCGCGGTGAGCGCGGCGCCGTGGGGCAGCGCCAGCATCCTGCCGATCAGCTGGATGTACATCGCCATGATGGGGCCGCAGCTGGCTGATGCCAGCGAGGTGGCGATCCTGTCCGCCAACTACCTGGCCAGCCAACTGCGCGACGCCTTCCCGGTGTTGTACCGCGGGCGCAACCAGCGCGTGGCCCATGAATGCATCTTCGATCTGCGCCCGCTCAAGGCGTTGACCGGGATTACCGAGGAGGACGTGGCCAAGCGCCTGATGGACTATGGCTTCCATGCCCCGACCATGTCGTTCCCGGTACCGGGCACGTTGATGGTCGAGCCCACCGAGAGTGAGTCGAAGGCCGAGCTGGATCGCTTCGTCGAAGCGATGCTGGCGATCAGGGCGGAGATTGCCGAAGTCGAGGAAGGCAACTGGCCGGCCGAGGACAACCCGCTCAAGCACGCGCCGCATACCCTGGCCGATGTACTGGCGCCGTGGAGCCGGCCATACAGCCTTGAGCAGGGCATCGCCCCCAGCGCTCACGCTCGCCAGCACAAGTACTGGCCGGCGGTGAACCGGGTCGACAACGTGTATGGGGACAGGAATCTGTTCTGCGCGTGCGTGCCGGTGGAGGCGTATCGCTAGGGTCTGGCGAGGCGGGGGGGCTGCAACGCAGCCCCGGGACTTACTCGGCCACGGCGTTCTTGGCCAGGATCGCGTTGGCCAGTTCCATGTCACTGGCCTGCACGCCCGGGTTGTCCGCGCGCACCTGGCGGATCGCTGCTTCCAGGAACGGCCCGCGAATGGCGCCATCACTGGCAACGAAGCTGCCGGCGTCGTCCTGGGCAGCGACGATCAGTTTGTGGTCCTTGAAGGTCAGGTAGGTCGAGGCGGTGGTCGCGCCGGAGGAGATGATATTGCGCCAGAACGTGTCGGCCATGGCGGAGCCAAGGGGCAGCGAGAACAGGACGGTGGCTGCGATGGCTGTTTTGAGACGCATGATGAATCACCTCGGTGTATGAGGGCGGTTGAGATGCCGATTTGATCGTTGCCCATGGTCCCAAGTTCCCGGCCACAAAGGAGATTTCTTGGTTATCCACAGACCCGCAGGACCTCTTCGGTAGAGGTCCTGCCCTGGGCGACCCGGTCACCACCGTGCCGTCGAAGGTCACGCAGCCCGTCTACCTCTGCCTGTTGGCGCAGGGCGGCGAGGTCGCTGGCGGGGGTGATCCGTTCGCGCAATGCGGTGCTGACCTGGAGCAGTTCGAACAGCCCGGTACGCCCATGGAAACCCGTACCCCGGCACTGCGGGCAGGCCTGGCGATCCTGCGGGCGCAGGCCCAGACAAGCGCGACATAGCGTGCGCACCAGGCGCTGGGCCATGACCCCGAGCAGAGTCGCCCTGATCAGGTAGTCGGCGACACCCAGCTCCAGCAGGCGGGTGATCGCGCCGCAGGCGTCCTGGGTATGCAGGGTCGACAACACCAGATGCCCGGTGAGGGCTGCCTGCACGGCCACCTGGGCGGTTTCTCGGTCACGGATTTCACCGATCATGATGATGTCCGGATCCTGGCGTAGCAGGGCGCGAGCACCGCTGGCGAAGTCCAGCTCCAGGCTGGGTTGGACCTGCAATTGGTTGATCATCGGTTCAAGGCGCTCGATCGGGTCCTCGATGCTGCACAGGTTGACCTGGGGGCTGGCCAGGTGCCGGAGGCTGGCGTACAGGGTGCTGGTCTTGCCCGAGCCGGTCGGCCCCGTCACCAGCAGGATGCCCTGGCGTTGTTGCAGCAGGGCCAGCCACTGCTCCAGCAACGCGCCCTCCAGGCCCAGGGTTTCGAGGCTGTCGTGCAATTGCTGAGGGTCGGACAGGCGCAGCACCAGCTTCTCGCCGAACGGGGTGGGCAGGGTGGACAGGCGCAGCTCCACCTCGGCGCCGCTGGGCAGGCGGGTTTTCAGGCGGCCGTCCTGTGGTCGGCGTTTCTCGGCGACGTTCATGCGGCCCAGGTGCTTCAGCCGGCTGACCATCGCCAGGGTGACGCTGGCCGGGAAGGCATACACCGCGTGCAGCAGGCCATCGATGCGCAGGCGCAGATGGCCTTGTTCACGGCGGGGCTCCAGGTGGATATCGCTGGCGCGCTGTTCGATGGCGTATTGCAGCATCCAGTCGACGATGTGCACGATATGGGCATCGTCCGCGCTGGCCTGGGTTTGCCTGGCACCCAGTTCGAGCAGTTGCTCCAGCTCGCCGAGGCGGGGCAACTGGCCAAGGCCCGCGCCGCGCACGGAGTGGGCCAGGCCCAGGAAGGTCGGGCGCAGCTGGCGCAGCTGTCGCGGGCTGGCCAGCACCCGGCGCACTGCCTTGCCCAGGCTGCGGCTCAGGTCTGCCTCCCATTCGCGTTGATAAGGCTGGGCGCTGGCCACCGTGACACTGTGTTCATCCACGGCCACGGCGAGGATGCCATGGCGCTGGGCGAAGGCGGCGGACATCAGCCCGGCCACGCGCACCAGATCGACCTGCAAGGGGTCGATTGCCAGAAATGGCTGGCCAACCCGGTCTGCCAGCCAGCGGCACAGGGCATCCAGCCCCAGCGGGTGGCCGATGGCGGCGATCAGCTCTAGGGGGTGTTCGCCAGGGTGGGCCTTGGCGCGCTCGAGAGCCGCGAGCGCGGCTTCGGGGGCGATCCGCTGCTCCGCCAGCAAGGCATCCAGCAGGCGATTGAGGTCAAGATCAAGGTGGTCGTTGGCGAGCATGCAAGCGTCCTTGCCGGGCTTCAGAGGCCTGGGCAAGGCTAGTCGTGCAGACGCACGGCGTCGGTGCAAAGGGTTTCCGGACATTGCCTGCCGGTTTCAACGGCGGGCTACCTCCGCAAGCTGTGGCAGATTCGCCAGGCACACTTCGCTGACGCAGACCAGGTTGCGCAGTTTCTGCGCGATCACTTCGGCCCGGTGCCAGCTCAGGCCGCCGACGCCGATCGCCACGTCCAGCAGATCGTCGCACTGGCTCACGTTGACGCTGTGCGGGGTGAGGAACTGCAGGGCGAACAGGTTGAGCACGCGACACAGGCTGTCCGGTTCGGCGTCGGCCTGCAGGCGGTAGTGCACAGTGCAGTGGACAGTGTTGGCGGCCCAGGCGTCGAGGCGGGGCAAGGTGAGGGGCCGTTCGAGTGCGTTCATGCTGGGTCTCCGCGAAAGTGGAGAAATTCTTGCACGTCAGACGGGGCATTTTTTCGCTATGATTCGCCAATATCGCGCCACTGCGAATTTTTTAATTCGCAAAAATGCAAATTGGAGAATTGTTAATGCTTGGCGAATTGGACGCTTACGACCGGCGCATTCTTGAACTGCTGCAAGACGACGCCTCGCTGTCCAGCGCGCAGATTGCCGAGCGTGTGGGCCTGTCGCAGTCACCTTGCTGGCGGCGCATTCAGCGCCTGAGGGAGGAGGGCGTGATTCGCGGCCAGGTGACGCTGCTGGACCGCAAGAAGGTAGGGCTGAACACGCAGATCTTCGCCGAAGTGAAGCTCAACGCCCACGGCCGTTCGAACTTCGCCGAGTTCACCGAGGCGATCCGCGGTTTTCCCGAAGTGCTGGAATGTTATGTGCTGATGGGAGCGGTGGACTTCCTGCTGCGTATCGTCACCTCGGATATCGAGGCTTACGAGCGGTTCTTCTTCGAAAAGCTGTCGAACGTGCCGGGTATTCAGGAAGTTAACTCGATCGTGGCGTTGTCGGAGATCAAGTCGACCACGAGCCTGCCGCTGAGGCCCTGAAGAGCCAATCGCGGGGCAAGCCCGCTCCTAGCAGTGCAGGAGCGGGCGGTGCGGACTCAGGCCTTGAGCAGGTGCTTCCAGGCGCGGTTCTGCTCGATGGCGCGAGCCTGCTCGATGCGGGCTTCGAGCAGTTCGCCCTTGTCTTCCTCCAGCAGCGGCAGTTCGGCCAGCTCGTGCAGCTTGTTCAGCTCGCCGTAGAGGCGGTCCTGCTGTGGCAGGTCGAGCACTTGGCGGGCGTGGTGCAGCCAGGTTTGCACGGTCTCGATGCGCGGCAGCTGCTCGGCCAGGTCCTCTGGACGCTGCACATACAACGGCAGTTTCAGGGCGCGGGCTTCCTCGCCCAGCAAGTGCTGCAGCCAGCTGGCCAGCTGCGCCTTGCCCTGGCGCTCGCCACGGCCCTTGCGCTCGACGGTCCAGGCGCGGGCGGTCAGCCAGCGTGCGGTCTCCAGGGAGAACTGGCCCCAGCGCGGATCTTCCAGCTCTTCGGCGAACTGCTCGGGGGCGGCGCGACGGATGTCCTCGTCGTCGTTGCCGGCCAATACCAGCGGGCGCCAGTCTTCCAGCAACGCATCGAGGCTGGCGCGCAGGGCGCGGGTGGTCGGGCGCGGTGCCGCCTGGCCGAGGCTGGCGGTGAGGGCGCGCAGCTCGGCCAGGCAGCGAACCCAGTCCTGCAGCAGGCGCCAGTGGCCATTGTGGCGATACTGCTCGGCCAGGCGCTGGCTGCTGCCCAGCAGTTGCCAGGCCAGGGCGGCGTAGGCGTCGTCCATCGGCATCTCGGCGTGCAGCTCGGTCACCGGCAGGCCCAGCTCGTAGCTGTCCGGATCGAGCAGGCGGTAGCCGCGCTCGGCCTTGCTGATGTCGCAAGGCATCAGGGCGAGGCTGGCGGACAGCTCGGCGGCCAGTTCCAGCAGCGCCTCTGGGGCACCTTCACGCAGCTCCAGCTCCAGCTCGCAGATTTCTTCCTTGCGCTTGCCGGCGATCACGAAGCCCTGGTCGATGGCCGCTTCGATCACCACCTTGGCCTTGCCGCGGCCCCAGGCGATCTCGGCGTACTCGCGGGTGAAATCGGTGGTGAACAGCGGTTTGATGGCCTTCTTGTCCAGCCCGGCCAGTTGCTCGGGCCAGCAGGTGCCATCGAGTTTCTTCAGGTCGAGCTTGACCTTGTCCAGGTGCCATTCGAACTCGTTGCGCTCGGACAGGCCGGCCACGCTCTGGCCGCGGCATTTGAGGGTCTGGATGATGACCTCGCCGTCGCGGCGCAGGCGCAGGGCGACACGGGCAGCGGACAGGTCGCGCTCCGGGGTGTCGAAGTACTGGTTGAGCAGTTCGCGGGTCTGCCAGCCGGACTTGTTGCGCTTTTTCAGCAGCGGGTGCTCGCGCAGGGCGGCAAGGGTCTCGCGACTGGCGCGGAGTTTGAGTTCGGTTTCTTTGTGCATCGCGGGCTCGGAAGGAGGGGCATCGTGATTGGGCAGTCTACAGCACTTGCGGCTTGAATCCTTGCTTGTGGGCGCGCGCTTGCCTTGCGGGTCTTTTGCATTGTTATGATGCCCCTCACGCCTCCGAGGAATCCGCGCATGCCGTTGCCATCGCTGAAAGACCAGTTTGCCGCCCTGATCGCCGCACCTTCGGTCAGTTGCACACAGGCTGCGCTGGACCAGTCCAACCGAGCCGTCATCGACCTGCTGGCCGGCTGGTTGGGTGACCTGGGTTTCACCTGCGAGATCCAACAGGTCAGCCCTGGCAAGTTCAACCTGCTGGCCAGCCGCGGCACCGGCCCGGGCGGCCTGGTGCTGGCCGGGCACAGCGACACGGTGCCCTTCGACCCGCAACTGTGGAGCAGCGACCCGCTCAAGCTCACCGAGGTCGATGGCCGTTGGGTAGGCCTGGGCAGTTGCGACATGAAGGGCTTCTTCGCCCTGGTCATCGAGGCGGTGATCCCGCTGCTCGAGCACGATTTCAAGCAGCCGCTGCTGATCCTCGCCACCTGCGACGAAGAAAGCTCGATGTCCGGGGCCCGGGCCCTGGCCGAGGCCGGCCAGCCCCTCGGGCGGGCGGCGGTGATCGGCGAGCCTACCGGGCTCAAGCCGATTCGTATGCACAAGGGCATCCTCATGGACCGCATCGACATTCTCGGGCGCAGTGGCCATTCGTCGGATCCGAACCTGGGCCGCAGCGCCCTGGAGGCCATGCATGCGGTGATGGGCGAGCTGATGGCGCTGCGCCGCAGCTGGCAGGAGCAGTACCGCAACCCCCAGTTCACGGTGCCTGCCCCGACCCTGAACTTCGGCTGCATCCATGGCGGCGACAACCCCAACCGCATCTGTGGCCAGTGCGCCCTGGAGTTCGACCTGCGCCCGTTGCCGGGCATGGATGTGGAGCAACTGCGTGCAGCGATCCGCGGCAAGCTCACCCCGCTGGCCGAACGTCATGACGTGCGTATCGACTATGCACCGCTGTTCCCGGAAGTGCCGCCGTTCGAGCAGGCCGCCGACAGCGAGCTGGTGCGCCTGGCCGAGCGCCTGACCGGCCATCGCGCCGAAGCAGTGGCCTTTGGTACCGAAGCGCCTTATCTTCAGCAGCTCGGTTGCCAGACCATCGTGCTGGGGCCCGGTGACATCGCCTGTGCCCATCAGCCCGGCGAGTACCTTGAAATGTCACGTATCGAGCCTACCGTGCGTCTATTGCGTGACCTGATCCGGCACTATTGCCTGAACCATTGATCTTTCCTGAGCAGAGGAGACCGCGCGTGACCGCAAGCCTGTTCCGACGATGACTTTCGAACGTTGTGCGCCTTTTCGTTCTCCGTTCACTTATCCACAGGCCCTGTCATGCCCGATTACGTCAACTGGTTGCGCCACGCTTCTCCCTACATCAACGCCCACCGCGATTGCACCTTCGTGGTCATGCTCCCCGGTGATGGCGTCGAGCACCCGAACTTCGGCAACATCGTCCACGACCTGGTGCTGCTGCACAGCCTGGGCGTGCGCCTGGTGCTGGTCCACGGTTCACGTCCGCAGATCGAGAGCCGCCTGGCCGCACGCGGCCTGACCCCGCACTATCACCATGGCATGCGCATCACCGACGCGGCGACGCTGGACTGCGTGATCGACGCCGTCGGCGCCCTGCGCCTGGCCATTGAAGCGCGCCTGTCGATGGACATGGCGGCCTCGCCCATGCAGGGCTCGCGCCTGCGGGTGGCCTCCGGCAACCTGGTCACGGCACGGCCGATCGGGGTGCTTGAAGGGGTCGACTATCACCATACCGGTGAAGTGCGCCGGGTCGACCGCAAGGGCATCAATCGCCTGCTCGACGAGCGTTCCATCGTGTTGCTGTCGCCGCTGGGCTATTCGCCGACCGGCGAGATCTTCAACCTGGCCTGCGAGGATGTGGCCACCCGCGCCGCCATCGAGCTGGGTGCCGACAAGCTGCTGCTGTTTGGGGCCGAGCCGGGCCTGCTGGACGAGCGTGGGCAATTGGTGCGCGAGCTGCGCCCGCAGCATATCGCGCCGCATCTGCAGCGGCTGGGCAGTGACTACCAGGCCGAGCTGCTGGATGCCGCCGCCGAGGCCTGCAAGGGCGGTGTGGCACGCAGTCATATCGTCAGTTATGCCGAGGATGGCGCGCTGCTGACCGAGCTGTTCACCCGTGGTGGCGGTGGCACGCTGGTGTCCCAGGAGCAGTTCGAGGTGGTGCGCGAGGCGACCATCGAGGATGTCGGCGGCCTGCTGGAGCTGATCAGCCCGCTGGAAGAGCAGGGCATCCTGGTGCGCCGTTCACGGGAGGTGCTGGAGCGGGAGATCGAACAGTTCAGCGTGGTCGAGCGCGAGGGCATGATCATCGCCTGCGCGGCGCTTTACCCGATTGCCGATTCCGAGGCGGGGGAGCTGGCGTGCCTGGCGGTCAACCCGGAGTACCGGCATGGCGGGCGTGGTGACGAACTGCTCGAGCGCATCGAGGAGCGGGCGCGCACGCTGGGGCTCAATACCTTGTTCGTGCTGACGACCCGGACCGCACACTGGTTCCGTGAGCGCGGCTTCTCGCCCAGTGGCGTGGAACGGCTGCCGGCGGCGCGGGCTTCGCTGTACAACTACCAGCGTAACTCGAAGATCTTCGAGAAACCGCTCTGACACCGAGGCAATGAAAAACGCCGCCCCTGAGGGCGGCGTTTTCGTTTACACGGTGTGCAGGTACCAGTTGTACTCGAGGTCGGAGATCGAGTGCTCGAACTCCTCCAGCTCGCTTTCCTTGCACGCGACGAAGATGTCGATGTACTTCGGATCGATGTACTTGTTGAGGATCTCGCTGTCGTCCAGCTCGCGCAGGGCATCGCGCAGGTTGTTCGGCAGGCTCTGCTCCAGCTGCTCGTACGAGTTGCCTTCGATCGGCTCGCCCGGTTCGACCTTGTTGGTCAGGCCATGGTGCACGCCGGCCAGTACCGCGGCCATCATCAGGTACGGGTTGGCGTCGGCGCCGGCCACGCGGTGCTCGATGCGCACGGCATCCGGCGAGCCGGTCGGCACGCGCAGCGCCACGGTACGATTGTCCAGGCCCCAGCTCGGTGCGTTCGGCACGTAGAACTGCGCGCCGAAACGGCGGTACGAGTTGACGTTCGGGCAAAGGAACGCCATCGAGGCGGGCAGGGTCTCGAGCACACCGCCGACAGCGTGACGTAGCGCGGCGTTCTGCTCGGGATCCTCGCTGGTGAAGATGTTGTTGCCATCTTTGTCCAGCACGGAAATGTGTACATGCAGGCCGTTGCCTGCCTGGCCCGGGTAGGGCTTGGCCATGAAGGTGGTGTCCATTTCATGGTCGTAGGCGATGTTCTTGATCAGGCGCTTGAGCAGCACCGCATAGTCACAGGCCTTGAGCGGGTCGGCGACGTGGTGCAGGTTGACTTCGAACTGCGCCGGGGCGCTTTCCTTGACGATGGCGTCGGCAGGAATGCCTTGCTCCTTCGCGCCTTCGAGGATGTCCTGCAGGCAGTCGGCGTATTCGTCGAGGTCGTCGATCAGGTACACCTGGGTCGACTGCGGGCGCTTGCCCGAAATCGGCGAGCGTGGCGGCTGCGGGCGACCGTTCACGTTCTCCTGGTCGATCAGGTAGAACTCCAGCTCGAACGCGGCGCAGATGGTCAGGCCCAGGTCGGTGAACTTGCTCACCACCTGGCGCAGCACTTCACGCGGGTCGGCGAAGAACGGCTCGCCTTCGATCTCGTGCATGGTCATCAGCAGCTGCGCGGTCGGGCGCTTCTGCCAAGGCTCGTTGCAGAGAGTGTCGGGGATTGGGTAGCAGATGCGGTCGGCATCGCCGATGTCCAGGCCAAGGCCTGTGCTTTCGACGGTCGAACCGTTGATATCCAGGGCGAAGAGGGAGGCTGGCAGGTTGATGCCTTTCTCGTAAACCTTGTGGAGGCTGGTGCGCTCTATGCGCTTGCCGCGCACCACACCATTCATATCTGCAATCAGAAGGTCAACGTAGAGAACCTCAGGATGTTCCTTAAGGAACGCGTTCGCTTCGTTAAGCTGAACGGCACGCGGGGGTACCGACATGATGCAACACCTTTGTTGTTAAAAATATCAATCAAGGGGGGCTTGCAACCCCAGTCAATCGGAAAGACCAGGTTAAGTCAAGCCAGCACCCTGATGCCCTTAAATGGCACATCTACGGCAGATTTGCTGCATCTCGGGGCGTGCCATTATCCGCTATTTTCGACTTGAAGGGTTATCCCGAGCGGGGCGTGTTTTATTTTTTACGGGGGAGTTGTGTAAAAAAATGAACGAGGCTAAGCTCGGCATCAACCCAGAACACAATAATACGAGGGTCACATGGTCCGCCTGTCGAGACCTGCCAGCACCGCATGCACGGTGCGTTCAGGTACATCTCCCGGTTGCCGTCCGGTCACTGCACGCCTGCTTCGAAGGGGCGCCGCGCTGGCCGCAATAATTGACGGTTCGCTTGAAAAAGCCATGCCTCGTAACGCTTTAGCGCAACACCTCCTTTCCTTCTGCCCTTCGCTTTCTGTCCGGACGCGCGCCCATGGCGTGTATCCATTGTCGTCCTGCGCGAGGGTTTTTGCTTTAGCCATGCACAGCATCCAGAATCAAGGCGCGGGCCTGTCCAGGCCCCTCGGCGCGCTGCGCGCCGACTTTGTCCGACGCCTGGCGTCAGTGGCCGCCGGTTGCCGCCAACCGCGCCACATTACCTCCTGAGGTATTTATGAGTAACAACCTCGACCAGCTCACCGATTGGTTGAAAGAGCACAAGATCACCGAAGTGGAGTGCCTGATCAGCGACCTGACCGGCATCACCCGCGGCAAGATCTCGCCTACCAACAAATTCATCGCCGAAAAGGGTATGCGCCTGCCCGAGAGCGTGCTGCTGCAGACCGTGACCGGCGATTACGTCGACGATGACATCTATTACGAACTGCTCGACCCGGCCGATATCGACATGATCTGCCGCCCCGACGAGAACGCGGTGTTTCTCGTGCCTTGGGCCATCGAGCCGACCGCCCAGGTGATCCACGACACCTATGACAAGAAGGGCAACCCGGTCGAGCTGTCGCCGCGCAACGTGCTGAAGAAGGTCCTGAAACTCTACGCCGACAAGGGCTGGCAGCCGATCGTCGCGCCCGAGATGGAGTTCTACCTGACCAAGCGTAGCGAAGACCCCGACTTTCCGCTGCAGCCGCCGGTGGGCCGTTCCGGCCGCCCGGAAACCGGCCGACAGTCGTTCTCCATCGAGGCGGCCAACGAATTCGACCCGCTGTTCGAGGACGTCTACGACTGGTGCGAGCTGCAGCAGCTGGACCTCGACACGCTGATCCACGAGGACGGCACCGCGCAGATGGAAATCAACTTCCGTCATGGTGACGCCCTGCACCTGGCCGACCAGATCCTGGTGTTCAAACGCACCATGCGCGAGGCGGCGCTCAAGCACAACGTGGCCGCCACCTTCATGGCCAAGCCGATGACCGGCGAGCCGGGCAGCGCCATGCACCTGCACCAGAGCGTGGTCGATGCCGTCACCGGCAAGAACATCTTCTCCAACGCCGACGGCAGCATGAGCGAGTTGTTCCTCAACCACATCGGTGGCCTGCAGAAGTTCATCCCCGAGGCGCTGCCGCTGTTCGCCCCCAACGTCAACTCGTTCCGCCGCTTCCTGCCGGACACCTCCGCCCCGGTGAACGTCGAGTGGGGCGAAGAGAACCGCACCGTCGGCTTGCGCGTACCGGATGCCGGGCCGCAGAACCGCCGGGTCGAGAACCGCCTGCCGGGCGCCGACGCCAACCCGTACCTGGCCATCGCCGCCAGCCTGCTGTGCGGCTATATCGGCATGGTCGAAGGCATCGAGGCCAGCGCGCCAGTCCAGGGCCGCGGCTACGAGCGCCGAAACCTGCGCCTGCCGCTGACCATCGAGGACGCCCTCGAGCGCATGGAAATCAGCCGTGCGCTGGAGCAGTACCTGGGCAAGAAATTCATCACCGGCTACGTCGCCACCAAGCGCGCCGAGCACGAGAACTTCAAGCGCGTCATCAGCTCCTGGGAGCGAGAGTTCCTGCTGTTTGCTGTGTGATCAACCCTGAGGCCGCCAGGGCGCGGCCACCGGACCATGGAGAAGCACATGAGCGTCAACAACCCGCAAACCCGTGAATGGCAAACCCTGAGCGGCGAGCACCACCTTGCACCTTTCAGCGACTACAAACAGCTGAAGGAAAAGGGGCCGCGCATCATCACCAAGGCGCAGGGTGTGCATTTGTGGGACAGCGAGGGGCACAAGATCCTCGACGGCATGGCCGGCCTGTGGTGCGTGGCGGTCGGCTATGGCCGTGAAGAACTGGTGCAGGCGGCAGAAAAGCAGATGCGCGAGCTGCCGTACTACAACCTGTTCTTCCAGACCGCCCACCCGCCGGCGCTGGAGCTGGCCAAGGCGATCACCGACGTGGCGCCTGCCGGCATGACCCATGTGTTCTTCACCGGCTCCGGCTCCGAGGGCAACGACACCGTGCTGCGCATGGTCCGCCACTACTGGGCGCTCAAGGGCAAGCCGGGCAAGCAGACCATCATCGGTCGTATCAACGGCTACCACGGTTCCACCGTCGCCGGTGCGAGCCTGGGCGGCATGAGCGGCATGCACGAGCAGGGCGGCCTGCCGATCCCAGGCATCGTGCATATCCCGCAGCCGTACTGGTTCGGCGAGGGTGGCGACATGACCCCGGATGAGTTCGGCGTGTGGGCCGCCGAGCAGTTGGAGAAGAAGATTCTCGAAGTCGGCGAGGACAATGTTGCCGCCTTCATCGCCGAGCCGATCCAGGGCGCCGGCGGGGTGATCATCCCGCCAGACACCTACTGGCCGAAGATCAAGGAAATCCTCGCCAGGTACGACATCCTCTTCGTCGCCGACGAAGTGATCTGCGGTTTCGGCCGTACCGGCGAGTGGTTCGGCTCCGACTACTACGACCTTGCACCCGACCTGATGACCATCGCCAAGGGCCTGACCTCCGGTTACATCCCCATGGGCGGTGTGATCGTGCGTGACACCGTGGCCAAGGTGATCAGCGAAGGTGGCGATTTCAACCATGGTTTCACCTACTCCGGCCACCCGGTGGCGGCAGCGGTGGGCCTGGAAAACCTGCGCATCCTGCGTGACGAGCAGATCGTCGCGAAGGCCCGCGATGAAGTGGCACCCTACTTGCAAAAACGACTGCGTGAGCTGCAGGACCACCCACTGGTGGGCGAGGTGCGCGGCCTGGGCCTGCTCGGCGCGATCGAGCTGGTCAAGGACAAGGCCACCCGCAGCCGTTACGAGGGCAAGGGCGTGGGCATGGTCTGCCGCAACTTCTGCTTCGACAACGGCCTGATCATGCGCGCCGTCGGCGACACCATGATCATCGCGCCGCCGCTGGTGATCAGCCGCGCAGAGGTGGACGAGCTGGTGGAAAAGGCGCGCAAGTGCCTGGATTTGACGTACGAAGCGATTAAATGACGGTCTGCTAGGCTGGCGAGGTGACATTAAGTCCGTTACAGGCGCTGCTTTTGTTGAAACAGCGCCTTGTAACTTGCCAGACTAACGGCTGTTTCAGTCGCCCAGCGCGTGACCCGTGGGACCTGGCTGCTGAACAGATGGCTTGATAATAAATTCTGGAGCATTACGCATGAAGAAATTGGGCAAGACGCTGCTGGCCGCCGCCCTTATGGGTGCCATGGCCACCGCTGTTCAGGCTGACGACAAGGTGCTGCACGTCTACAACTGGTCGGACTATATCGCCCCGGACACCGTGGCCAACTTCGAGAAAGAGACCGGCATCAAGGTCGTCTACGACGTCTTCGACAGCAACGAGACCCTTGAAGCCAAGCTGCTGGCGGGCAAGTCGGGTTACGACATCGTCGTGCCGTCCAACAACTTCCTGGCCAAGCAGATCAAGGCTGGCGTCTACCAGGAGCTGGACCGCTCCAAGCTGCCGAGCTGGAAAAACCTCGACCCGGCCCTGCTCAAGGCGGTCGGCGATGCCAGCGACCCGGGCAACAAGTTCGCCTTCCCCTACATGTGGGGCTCCATCGGCATCGGCTACAACCCGGAGAAGGTCAAGGCCGCGCTGGGCATCGACAAGATCGACTCTTGGGACGTGGTGTTCAAGCCAGAGAATATCGCCAAGCTCAAGAGCTGCGGCGTGAGCTTCCTCGATGCGCCGACAGAGATGATCCCGGCCGCGCTGCATTACCTGGGCAAACCGAGCGACAGCACCAAGAAGGAAGACCTGAAGGCGGCCGAGGACCTGTTCCTGAAAATCCGCCCTTCGATCACCTACTTCCACTCTTCCAAGTACATCTCGGACCTGGCCAACGGCAACATCTGCGTGGCCGTGGGCTACTCGGGTGACCTGGAGCAGTCCAAGGCCCGTGCCCACGAGGCCGGCGACAAGGTCAAGCTGAGCTATGTCATTCCGAAGGAAGGTGCCGGTACCTTCTATGACATGGTCGCCATCCCGAAAGATGCCGAGAACGTCGACGCCGCCTACAAGTTCATGGAATACCTGCTGCAGCCGAAAGTGATGGCCGGTATTACCAACGCCGTGCGTTTCCCGAACGGTAACAAGGCAGCCACCGAGTTCGTCGACAAGGACATTACCAGCGATGCGGCGATCTACCCTTCCGAGGAAGTGAAGGCGCAGCTCTACGCGATCAAGGCGCCAGAGAAGACCGCCCAGCGCGAGATCACCCGCAGCTGGACCAAGATCAAGTCGGGCAAGTAAGCCCGATGCGGCAACCTCTGGGCCGGGCTTTTCCGGCCCAGAGGCCAGTAAAGGCAAATAAGTTTGCGGCATCCACGCCGTGAAGGTAAGTTGCGCGCCGGTTTTGCGTGTGCGGCCGAGGTTTACTGCCCGCAAAGGCACTGATTGTGAGGACCACCCACTTGTCTATTTCTGTTTTTCGCCAGGCCTTGATGGCCGGAGCGGGTCTGACGCTGGCTTGCAGCGTCCAAGCGGCGCCCACGGTGCACATCTACAACTGGTCCGACTATGTCGGCCCCACCACGCTCGCCGATTTCCAGAAGGAAACCGGGATCGAGCCCAAATACGACGTCTTCGACAGCAACGAGACGCTGGAAGGCAAGCTGCTGGCCGGGCGCACCGGCTATGACGTGGTCGTGCCGTCCAACCATTTCCTCGGCAAGCAGATCAAGGCGGGCGCGTTCCAGAAGCTCGACCGCGACCTGCTGCCCAATTATGCGAACCTCGACCCGGCGCTGATGAAGCGCCTGGAGAAGAACGACCCGGGCAACCAGTACGCCGTCCCCTACCTGTGGGGCACCAATGGCATCGGCTACAACGTCGAGAAGGTCAAGGCGGCGCTGGGCACCGACAAGATCGATTCCTGGGCGGTGCTGTTCGAGCCTGAGAACATGAAGAAACTCAGCAAGTGCGGTGTGGCCTTCCTCGACTCCGCCGACGAGATGCTGCCGGCGGTGCTCAACTACATGGGCCGCGACCCCAACAGCAGCAACCCCAAGGACTACGCCGATGCAGAGAAGAAACTGCTGGCCGTGCGTCCCTACGTGACTTACTTCCATTCTTCGAAATACATCACCGATCTCGCCAACGGCGACATCTGCGTGGCCGCCGGTTTCTCCGGCGACGTGTTCCAGGCCAAGGCCCGTGCCGAAGAGGCGAAGAAGGGCGTGAAGCTGGCCTACGCCATCCCCAAGGAAGGCGGCAACCTCTGGTTCGATGTGCTGGCGATTCCCAAGGACGCCAGCAACGTCAAGGAGGCCCATGCCTTCATCAACTATTTGCTGAAACCTGAGGTTATCGCCCAGGTCAGTGATTACGTCGGTTACGCCAACCCGAACCCCAAGGCTGGCGACCTGATGGACCAGGCCGTGAGGACTGACGCCGCGGTTTACCCACCGCAGGAAGTGCTGGACAAGATGTTCGTCAACGCCGAGTTGCCACCCAAGGTGCAACGTTTGATGACCCGCAGCTGGACCAAGGTCAAGTCGGGCAAGTAACAATCCAGGCCCGCCAGCGCAGCGGCGGGCACACAAATCTTGTTGGGAGTTTCACTCATGGCAGTTGCCTCCGGTGCCTATAAGAAAGCCCTCGAGGGTGGCCAGCAACCCAAGCAGGTGCTGGTCAAGATCGACCGGGTCACGAAAAAGTTCGACGAAACGGTAGCCGTGGACGATGTGTCCCTGGAAATCCGCAAGGGCGAGATCTTCGCCCTGCTGGGCGGCTCCGGTTCCGGCAAGTCCACCTTGCTGCGCATGCTGGCCGGTTTCGAGCGTCCGACCGAAGGGCGGATCTTCCTCGATGGCGTCGACATCACCGACATGCCGCCCTACGAGCGGCCGATCAACATGATGTTCCAGTCCTACGCACTGTTCCCGCACATGACCGTGGCGCAGAACATCGCCTTCGGCCTGCAGCAGGACAAGATGCCCAAGGCCGAGATCGACGCCCGCGTGGCCGAGATGCTCAAGCTGGTGCACATGACCCAGTACGCCAAGCGCAAGCCGCACCAGCTGTCCGGTGGCCAGCGCCAGCGCGTGGCCCTGGCCCGTTCGCTGGCCAAGCGTCCCAAGCTGCTGCTGCTCGACGAGCCGATGGGCGCGCTGGACAAGAAACTGCGCTCGCAGATGCAACTGGAGCTGGTGGAGATCATCGAGCGCGTGGGCGTGACCTGCGTGATGGTGACCCACGACCAGGAAGAGGCCATGACGATGGCCCAGCGCATCGCCATCATGCACCTGGGCTGGATCGCCCAGATCGGCAGCCCGATCGATATCTATGAAACCCCGACCAGCCGCCTGGTCTGCGAGTTCATCGGCAACGTCAACCTGTTCGAAGGCGAAGTGGTCGACGATGCCGAAGGCCATGCGGTCATCGCCAGCCCGGAGCTGGAGCGCAAGATCTACGTCGGCCACGGTGTCACCACCTCGGTCGAGGACAAGCACATCACCTACGCCTTGCGCCCCGAGAAGCTGCTGGTCACCACCGAGCAGCCGACCTGCGAGCACAACTGGTCGCGCGGCAAGGTCCACGACATCGCCTACCTCGGCGGCCACTCGGTGTTCTACGTCGAGCTGCCCAGCGGCAAGATCGTCCAGTCGTTCGTCGCCAACGCCGAGCGCCAGGGCACCCGCCCGACCTGGGATGACGAAGTCTACGTGTGGTGGGAAGACGACAGCGGCGTGGTACTGCGGTCATGAAAATCCGCAAGCTCAAGCGAGCCTTCCAGCGCCTTGTCCCGGAGGGGCGGCACCTGGTGATCGGCGTGCCGTTCATCTGGCTGTTCCTGTTCTTCATGCTGCCGTTCTTCATCGTCCTGAAGATCAGCTTTGCCGAAGCCGATGTGGCCATCCCGCCGTACACCGAGATCTACACCTACCTGGAAGGCAAGGTCCAGCTGGTGCTGAACCTGGCCAACTATGGCCTGCTGACCGAGGACGAGCTGTACATCGCGGCCTACCTCGGCTCGCTCAAGGTCGCCTTCTTCAGCACCTTGCTCTGCCTGCTGATCGGCTACCCGATGGCCTACGCCATCTCCAAGGCCAGGAAAGAGTCACAGACCGTCCTGCTGCTGCTGATCATGATGCCGACCTGGACTGCGATCCTGATCCGCGTCTACGCCTGGATGGGCATCCTCAGCAACAACGGCCTGCTCAACAGCTTCCTGCTGTGGCTGGGGCTGATCGACCAACCGCTGCAGATCCTCAACACCAACCTGGCGGTGTATATCGGCGTGGTCTATTCGTACCTGCCGTTCATGATCCTGCCGCTGTACGCCAACCTGGTGAAGCACGACGAAAGCCTGCTGGAAGCTGCATCGGACCTTGGTTCGAGCACCTTCAACAGCTTCTGGAAGATCACCGTGCCGCTGTCGAAGAACGGCATAATCGCCGGCTGCATGCTGGTGTTCATCCCGGTGGTGGGCGAGTTCGTGATTCCTGAACTGCTCGGCGGCCCGGAAACCCTGATGATCGGTAAAGTGCTGTGGCAAGAGTTCTTCAACAACCGTGACTGGCCGGTGGCATCCGCGCTGGCGGTAGTGATGCTGGCGATCCTGATCGTACCGATCCTGCTGTTCAACCGCAGCCAGGCCAAAGAGATGGAGGGCCGCGCATGAAACGCTTCAGTTTCTCCAAGCTGATGCTGGTGCTCGGCTTGCTGTTCATCTACCTGCCGATGCTGATCCTGGTGATCTACTCGTTCAACGCCTCCAAGCTGGTGACGGTATGGGGCGGTTGGTCGGTGAAGTGGTACGTCGGCCTGCTCGACAACACCCAGCTGATGGGTTCGGTGATGCGCTCGCTGGAGATCGCCTGCTACACGGCGGTCGCCGCGGTGGCGCTGGGCACCCTGGCGGCCTTCGTGCTGACCCGGGTCACCCGCTTCAAGGGCCGCACGCTGTTCGGTGGCCTGGTCACCGCGCCGCTGGTGATGCCCGAGGTGATCACCGGTCTGTCGCTGTTGCTGCTGTTCGTGGCCATGGCGCAGATGATCGGCTGGCCGCAGGAGCGCGGCATCGTCACCATCTGGATCGCCCACACCACGTTCTGCGCCGCCTATGTGGCGGTGGTGGTGTCGGCGCGCCTGCGCGAGCTGGACCTGTCCATCGAGGAGGCGGCCATGGACCTGGGCGCCAAGCCGTGGAAAGTGTTCTTCCTGATCACCATCCCGATGATCGCACCGTCGTTGGCGGCGGGCGGCATGATGTCGTTCGCCCTGTCGCTGGATGACCTGGTGCTGGCCAGCTTCGTCTCCGGTCCTGGCTCGACCACCCTGCCGATGGAAGTGTTCTCGGCCGTGCGCCTGGGCGTGAAGCCGGAGATCAACGCCGTGGCCAGCCTGATCCTGCTGTCGGTGTCGCTGGTGACCTTCATGGTCTGGTACTTCAGCCGCCAGGCCGAGGAGCGTCGTCGTCGGGCGATCCAGCAGGCCATCGAGGAGGGCGCCGCGGCGAACGTCTCGCAGCCGCAGGTACGTCGTCCAGCCCAGGCCGCCGCGCAGGCCTGAGCCAACGCATCGCGGGGCAAGTCGCATCGCCGGTGTGCAGATGCGTCTTGCCCCGCGGTCTTTTCAGCCCTGGTCCGGCCAGTTCCAGGCCGGTTCATCCAGCATGCCCTGCCCGACGATACCGGTCTGCCCCAAGGTCTTCTCCAGGTGGATCGAGTTACACTCGGCATCCTCCTCCAGGGCCGCCACCAGCCGCGGCGCGTGCGACACCACCCATACCTGACATTCTCGCGCCGCGCGGCGGATCAGGCGTGCCAGTGCCGGCAACAAGTCCGGGTGCAGGCTGGTCTCCGGCTCGTTGAGCACCATCATGCTCGGAGGGCGCGGCGTGAGCAGGGCAGCCACCAGCAACAGGTAGCGCAAGGTCCCGTCGGACAGCTCGGCAGCGCTCAGCGGCCGCAGCAGCCCGGCCTGGTGGAAGCGCAGGCCGAACAGGCCGCCGGGCTGGGCGTCGACCGCAAGCCGGGCGCCGGGAAAAGCGTCGCTCACTGCATCCTGCAGGGCCTGCAGGTCACCGATCTCGTCGATGGTCTGCAGGGCGGCGGCGAGGTCGCGGCCATCGTGATGCAGCACCGGCGTGCGCGTTCCCAGCCGCGATTGTCGGGCGGGCGCTTCGGCATCGGTACGGAAATGGTCGTAGAAGCGCCAGCTGCGGATCTGCTCGCGCAGGTGCGGCACCTCGGGGGAACCCTGGAGACTGCCGATCTGGTCGAACAGGCTGTCGAACTCGGTCATGTGCTGGTGCAGCACCTGCCATTGGCGCCCGTCGCGGGCCTTGACCATCCCCGCGTTGCGCTGCACCAGCTGGCTGGCGGGTCGGCACAGGGGGCCGGCCCAGATCGTCTCCTGCTTGATCTGCGGATCCAGGGCGAACTGCGACCGGCTGGGTTCGGGCAGGCCGAGGCTGATCGCGTAGCCGAAGTCTTCGCTGGCAAAGCCCATCTTCAGCCGCCGGGCTTGCTGGCGTGGCCCGCCTTCCACTGGCACCTCGCCATTGAGCATGCGCCGGGTGAGCTTCTCGGGGCCGGCCCAGAAGGTCGACTCCAGCCCGCCCTCGGCAGCCAGCGCATTGACCACGCCGCCGCGCGCGGTCTCTGCCAGCAGGCGCAAGGCCTTGTACAGGTTGGACTTGCCACTGCCATTGGCACCGGTAATCACGTTCAGCCGCCCCAGCGGCAGCACCAGCTGGTTGATCGAGCGGTAGTTGGCAATGGCCAGGGTGGTGAGCATAGGCGGCATCCTTGAGCGGTCGGACGGCAGTATCGCCGATCCCGCCTCGCTTTGTTGAACCCTGGCCAATGCCGTTTGTCGATCCCTGATCTACGCTTTCAAACGCATCCCTTTCACCTGAGAGAAGCAAGGAGCCTGCATGACGCTAGAGCGTGCGCCGCTGGTCGTTTGCCTGGGGCTGCTGTTCATGCTTTCGGGCTGTGGCAAGGAGGAGGTCGGCCAGGTGTTGCCCCGGGTCGCGGTGCAACAGGTGCAGCCCACCGATTTTGCCGCCCGGGTCACCCTGACCGGTGACGTGCAGGCGCGGGTGCAGACCGACTTGTCGTTCCGCGTGGGCGGCAAGATCATCGCCCGCAGCGTCGATGTCGGGGACCACGTCAAGGCCAACCAGGTACTGGCGCGCCTGGACCCCAAGGACCTGCAGAACAACGTCGACTCGGCCAAGGCCGAAGTGTTCGCCGAACAGGCCCGGGTCACCCAGACCAGCGCCGCGTTCGTGCGCCAGCAGAAGCTCCTGCCCAAGGGCTACACCAGCCAGAGCGAGTACGACTCCGCCGAAGCCGCGCTGCGCAGCAGCCAGAGCGCGCTCAAGGCCGCCCAGGCGCAGCTGGCCAACGCCAACGAGCAATTGAGCTACACGGCATTGGTGTCGGAGGCCGACGGCGTGATCACTGCGCGCCAGGCCGAGGTCGGCCAGGTGGTGCAGGCGACCATGCCGATCTTCAGCCTGGCCGTCGATGGCGACCGCGACGCGGTGTTCAATGTCTACGAATCGCTGCTGGTGGCGCCCAGCAGCGAGAGGGACCTGACGGTCAGCATGATCGACAACCCCACCATCACCGCCCAGGGCCATGTGCGCGAGATCACCCCGACGGTCTCGGCCCAGAGTGGCACGGTGCAGGTAAAGGTGGCCCTGCGCGATGTGCCCAAGGGCATGGCCCTGGGCGCGCCGGTGACCGTTTCGGCCAGCGCACACGGCAAACCGAGCGTCGAGCTGCCCTGGTCTGCCCTGACCAAGGCGCTGAGCGAGCCCGCCGTGTGGGTGGTTAGCGAGGGTGACAAGGCGCAACTGCGCAAGGTCCAGGTGGCGCGCTACCTGACCGGCAAAGTGGTGATCAGCGAGGGTCTCGAGGCCGGTGAGGTGGTGGTGGTCAGTGGTGGCCAGCTGTTGAACCCAGGCATTCAGGTCGAGAAGGTCGACGCCAGAAGCGGGGGAGTCGCGCCATGAGGCCGTTGCTACCGATATTGTCTGCCTGTCTTTTGCTGGCTGCCTGTGGCGGCGAGGACGTCCAGCCCGAACCCGTGCGCCCGGTGCTGTCGACCGTGGTCGAGCCCCAGGTGCAAGCGCAGCTTGGGCGTTTTGCCGGCAACATCCAGGCACGTTTCGAGAGCACCTTGGGTTTCCGCGTGTCTGGCCGCATCGCCCGGCGCTGGCTGGATGTCGGGGCCCAGGTCAAGCCGGGCGACACTTTGGCCACCCTCGATCCGACCGACCAGCAGAACCAGCTGCGTGCCGCCGAAGGCGACCTTGCGCGGGTGCAGGCGCAGTGGATCAATGCCCAGGCCGATGCCCGTCGCCAGCAACAGCTGTATGACCGCGGAGTCGGCGCCCAAGCTCAGCTGGACATCGCCCAGACCAACCTGAAGACCACCGGCGCGTCGCTGGAGCAAGCGCGCTCGGCGCTCAGCCAGGCCCGCGACCAGCTCGACTACAGCACCCTGCGTAGCGACCATGCTGCGGTGATCACCGCCTGGCAGGCCGAGGCCGGGCAGACCGTCAGCGCCGGCCAGGCCGTGGTCACCCTGGCGCGCCCGGACGTGAAGGAAGCGGTGATCGACCTGCCGATCGCCTTGGCCGAGCAACTGCGCCGCGACCTCACCTTCACCGTCGCCTCGCAGCTCGACCCGAGCATCAACACCACCGCCACCTTGCGCGAGCTGGAGCCCCAGGCCGATGCCACCACCCGTACCCGCCGCGCCCGCCTGACCCTGGCCAGCACCCCGGACGCTTTCCACCTGGGGACCGCGATCAGCGTCACCCTGACCTCGGCGCTGACGCCGCGCAGCCAGTTGCCGATTTCCGCGCTGCTCGAACGCGATGGCAAGACCCAGGTCTGGGTGGTCGACCCGCAGGGCAAGACCGTGGCCACCCGTGACGTCACCCTGGCGGAGCGTGGCCCTGACAGCATCATCCTGTCCTCCGGTGTGCAACCCGGCGAGCGCGTCGTCACCGCCGGCGTGAACAGCCTCAAGCCTGGCCAGAAGGTCATCTTCGACGAGGACGCACGATGAAAGGAAGCTTCAACCTCTCCGAATGGGCGCTCAAGCACCAGTCCTTCGTCTGGTACCTGATGTTCGTCGGCCTGCTGATGGGGATCTTTTCCTACTTCAACCTGGGTCGAGAGGAGGATCCGTCCTTCACCATCAAGACCATGGTGATCCAGACCCGCTGGCCCGGCGCGACCCAGGACGAGACGCTGTACCAGATCACCGACCGGATCGAGAAGAAGCTCGAGGAGCTCGACTCGCTCGACTACGTGAAAAGCTATACCCGCCCCGGCGAATCGACGGTCTACGTGTACCTGCTCGATACCACCAAGGCCAAGGACATCCCGGACATCTGGTACCAGGTGCGCAAGAAGATCCAGGACATCCGTGGCCAGTTCCCGCAGGGCGTGCAAGGGCCGGGCTTCAACGACGAGTTCGGTGACGTGTTCGGCTCGATCTACGCTTTCACCTCCGATGGCCTGAACCTGCGCCAGCTACGCGACTATGTGGAACAGGCCCGCGCCGAGGTGCGCGAGGTGCACAACATCGGCAAGATCGAGCTGATCGGCACCCAGGACGAAGTGCTCTACCTGAACTTCTCCACCCGCAAGCTGGCCGCCTTGGGCATCGACCAGCGGCAGGTCATGGAGGCGCTGAAATCGCAGAACGCGGTGACCCCGGCGGGGGTGATCGAAGCCGGCCCCGAGCGTATCTCGGTGCGCACCACCGGGCAGTTCGCCTCGGAGAAAGACCTGGAGACGGTCAACCTGCGCATCAACGACCGCTTCTTCCGCCTGGCCGATATCGCCGACATCGAGCGCGGCTATGTCGACCCACCGTCGCCGATCTTCCGCTACAACGGCCAGCCCGCCATCGGCCTGGCCATCGGCATGAAGGCCGGCGGCAACATCGAGGTGTTCGGCGCTGCGCTGAAGAAGAAGATGGACAGCATCGTCAGCGAACTGCCGGTCGGGGTCGGCGTGCACACCGTGTCCGACCAGGCAGTGGTGGTCAAGCAGGCGGTTGGCGGCTTCACCAGTGCCTTGTTCGAAGCCGTGGTGATCGTGCTGGTGGTGAGCTTCGTCAGCCTGGGCGTGCGTGCCGGGTTGGTGGTGGCCTGCTCGATCCCGCTGGTGCTGGCCATGGTGTTCGTGTTCATGGAGTACAGCGACATCACCATGCAGCGGATTTCACTGGGTGCGCTGATCATTGCCCTGGGCCTGCTGGTGGATGACGCGATGATCACCGTGGAGGTAATGGTCACGCGCCTGGAAATGGGCGAGACGAAAGAGCAGGCGGCGACCTTCGCCTACACCTCGACGGCCTTCCCCATGCTGACCGGCACCCTGGTGACCGTGGCCGGTTTCGTGCCGATCGGCCTCAATGCCAGCTCGGCCGGTGAATACACCTATACATTGTTCGCGGTGATCGCCGTGGCGCTGCTGGTGTCGTGGGTGGTGGCGGTGTTCTTCGCCCCGGTGCTGGGCGTGCATATCCTCAGCAGCGAAAAGCTCAAGCCCCACGAGGCCGAACCTGGGCGGGTGGGCCGGGCGTTCGAACATGGCCTGCTGTGGTGCATGCGCCACCGCTGGGTGACGGTGATCGGCACCATCGTGCTGTTCGCACTCTCGGTGGTGGGCATGCGCTTCGTGCAGAACCAGTTCTTCCCATCCTCGGACCGCCCGGAGATCCTGGTCGATCTCGACCTGCCGCAGAACGCCTCGATCGAGGAAACGCGCAAGGTGGTGGATCGCCTGGAGGCGAAGATCAAGGACGACCCCGACCTGGTGCGCTGGAGCACTTACATCGGCCAGGGCGCGATCCGCTTCTACCTGCCCCTCGACCAGCAATTGCAGAACCCCTATTACGCCCAGCTGGTGATCGTCAGCAAGGGCTTCGAAGAGCGCCAGGGCATGATCGAGCGCCTGCAGAAACTGCTGCGCGAGGACTTCGTCGGCATCGGCAGCAACGTGCAGTCGCTGGAAATGGGCCCGCCGGTGGGCCGGCCGATCCAGTACCGGGTCAGTGGCAAGGACATCGACCAGGTGCGCCGCTATGCCATCGAACTGGCCACGGTGCTCGACGGCAACGAGCATATCGGCGACATGATGTACGACTGGAACGAGCCCGGTAAGGTGCTGCGCATTGAGATTGCCCAGGACAAGGCGCGTCAGCTGGGGCTTTCGTCCGAAGACGTGGCCAATGTGATGAACAGCATCGTCAGCGGCGTGCCGGTCACCCAGGTCAACGACAACATCTACCTGGTCGACGTCATCGCCCGTGCCGAAGACAGCGAGCGGGGTTCGCCCGACACCCTGCAGAACCTGCAGATCGTCAGCCCCAGCGGAGTGTCGATTCCCCTGCTGGCGTTCGCCACTGTGCGCTACGAACTGGAGCAGCCATTGGTATGGCGGCGCGACCGCAAGCCGACCATCACCATCAAGGCCTCGGTGGTCGGCGATATCCAGCCGACCAACCTGGTGGCCCAGCTCAAGCCGAAGATCGATGAGTTCGCCGGCAAGCTGCCGCCCGGCTACGGCGTGGCCACCGGCGGTACGGTGGAGGAGAGCGGCAAGGCCCAGGGGCCGATCGCCGATGTGATTCCGTTGATGCTGTTCCTCATGGCGACCTTCCTGATGATCCAGCTGCACAGCGTGCAGAAGCTGTTCCTGGTGGTCAGCGTCGCGCCGCTGGGGCTGATCGGCGTGGTGCTGGCCCTGGTGCCCACGGGCACGCCCATGGGCTTCGTGGCGATCCTCGGCATCCTCGCCCTGGCCGGGATCATCATCCGCAACTCGGTGATCCTGGTGACCCAGATCGACGAATTCGAGGAGCAGGGCTACACCCCCTGGGACGCGGTGGTGGAGGCGACCAACCATCGCCGCCGGCCGATCCTGCTGACAGCGGCGGCGGCAAGCCTGGGCATGATCCCGATTGCCCGGGAAGTGTTCTGGGGGCCGATGGCCTACGCCATGATCGGCGGCATCATCAGCGCAACGTTGCTGACGCTGTTGTTCCTGCCGGCGCTGTACGTGGCCTGGTACAAGATCCGCGAGCCGGAAAACAAGACCCCGAAAGCGCATTGATACTTGTAGGAGCGGATTCATCCGCGATCACGGGCGCAGCCCGTGCAGGATATGGCGGTATCCACATCGCGGATAAATCCGCTCCTACAGAGTAGTTATATAAACATTCTTAAACAGTATTTTTAAGAATATCCGCGCCTCACTAGTATTGCCCTCAAGCCAGGCGCAAATCCCCTTCAAAACCTCTGCCCGGCTCCCTTACTCACAGGAGAACGAGCATGAGTGCATCTCTGCGCAGCATCGACGGTCAGGACGAAGCCACCATTCTGCGTGAAATCCAGAGTGCCCTGCGCGACCTGCGCTTTGGCGCGGTGGAGATCACCGTGCACAACGCCCAGGTGGTGCAGATTGAACGCAAGGAGAAGTTCCGCCTGCAGCAGCCCGGCAACAAGACCGGCTGACACCGCACCCCTTCAAAACTAGAAAAATGCCAATCGGGAGCTTCACCATGTCCATCCGCCGTTATGCGCTTGCCGCCCTGGCCAGTGCCGTTTTTGCCGGTTCCGCGATCGCCAAGGACTACGAATTGCTGAACGTGTCCTATGACCCGACCCGCGAGCTGTACCAGCAGTACAACGCCGAGTTCATCAAGCATTGGCAAGCCGCCAACCCCGGCGACAAGGTGAAGATCCAGCAGTCCCACGGTGGTTCGGGCAAGCAGGGCCGCGCGGTCATCGACGGCCTGCGTGCCGACGTGGTGACCCTGGCCCTGGCCGGCGACATCGACGAGATCGCCAAGCTCGGCAAGACCCTGCCGGAGGACTGGCAGAAGCGCCTGCCGGACGCCAGCACGCCGTACACCTCGACCATCGTGTTCCTGGTGCGCAAGGGCAACCCGAAAGGCATCAAGGACTGGGGCGACCTGATCAAGAAGGACGTCTCGGTGATCACGCCCAATCCAAAGACCTCCGGCGGCGCCCGCTGGAACTTCCTCGCCGCCTGGGCCTACGGCCTGAAGACCGGCGGCAGTGAAGACAAGGCCAAGGCCTACGTGCAGGAGCTGTTCAAGCACGTGCCGGTGCTCGATACCGGCGCGCGTGGCTCGACCATCACCTTCGTCAACAACGGCCAGGGCGATGTGCTGCTGGCGTGGGAAAACGAAGCCTTCCTGGCGCTGAAGGAAGACGGTGGCAGCGACAAGTTCGAAATCGTCGTCCCATCGCTGTCGATCCTGGCCGAGCCACCGGTGGCGGTGGTCGACAAGAACGCCGAGAAGAAGGGCAACGAGAAGATCGCCGAGGAATACCTCAAGCATCTGTACAGCCCGGCTGGCCAGAAGATCGCCGCGGAAAACTTCTACCGTCCGCGTGACGCGAAGGTCGCCGCCGAATTCGGCAAGCAGTTCCCGAAACTGGACCTGGTGACCATCGACAAGGACTTCGGTGGCTGGAAGACTGCGCAGCCGAAGTTCTTCAACGATGGCGGTGTGTTCGACCAGATTTATCAGGCACAGTGATCGGCAATGAACAAGCGGGGCTGCGCAGCAGCCCCACAAACAAAACCCTTCAGTAGCCTGCACCGGCCCGGGATGACTCCCGGGCTTCGTGCGTTCAACCAGGGACCTTTATGTCACGTCGCATTTCCCCCGTCATACCCGGCTTCGGGCTGACGCTGGGCTACACCTTGGTGTACCTCAGCCTGATCGTGCTGATACCGCTGGCGGCCATGTTCATCCATGCCTCGCAGCTCACCTGGGAGCAGTTCTGGAACATCGTCAGCGCGCCGCGGGTCATCGCCGCGCTGAAGCTGAGTTTCGGCACCGCCCTGTTCGCCGCCATCATCAACGGCGTGATCGGCACCCTGCTGGCCTGGGTGCTGGTGCGCTATACCTTCCCCGGGCGCAAGGTCATCGACGCGATGATCGACCTGCCGTTCGCCCTGCCCACCGCCGTGGCTGGCATCGCCTTGACCGCCTTGTACGCCCCTGCGGGCTGGGTCGGCCAGTTCGCCACGGATCTTGGCTTCAAGATCGCCTACACCCCACTGGGCATCACCCTGGCGCTGACGTTCGTCACCCTGCCGTTCGTGGTGCGCACGGTGCAGCCAGTGCTGGCAGACATCCCGCGTGAGGTGGAAGAGGCCGCTGCCTGCCTGGGCGCGAAACCTTTGCAGGTGTTCCGCCACGTGCTGGCGCCGGCGTTGCTGCCGGCGTGGCTGACCGGCTTCGCCCTGGCCTTCGCCCGTGGCGTTGGCGAGTACGGTTCGGTGATCTTCATCGCCGGCAACATGCCGATGAAGACCGAGATCCTGCCGTTGCTGATCATGGTCAAGCTCGACCAGTACGACTACACCGGCGCCACCGCCATCGGCGTGTTGATGCTGGTGGTTTCCTTCATCCTGCTGCTGCTGATCAACTTGCTGCAGCGGCGCATCGAAACCCCTTGAAGGAGGCCCGCTAATGTCTTCATCAACCCTTGGCGCGACCGCCGCCGCCAACGCCGCCCGGCGTGGCAGTGCCACTTCGCGCCGCGTGCTGATCACCCTGGCCTGGATCGTCTTTGCGCTGTTCCTGGCCTTGCCGCTGGTGATCGTGGTGTCCCAAGCCCTGAAAAACGGCTTCGGCACCTTCTTCGAGGCGATCTTCGAGGCCGATGCGTTGTCTGCGCTCAAGCTCACCCTGCTGGCGGTGGCCATTTCGGTGCCGCTGAACCTGCTGTTCGGGGTCAGCGCCGCCTGGTGCGTGAGCAAGTACAGCTTCCGTGGCAAAAGTATCCTGGTGACTCTGATCGACCTGCCGTTCTCGGTGTCTCCGGTGATCGCCGGCCTGGTCTACGTGCTGATGTTCGGCGCCCAGGGCCTGTTCGGCCCGTGGCTGCAGGACCACGACATCCAGATCGTCTTCGCCCTGCCGGGCATCGTCCTGGCGACCATCTTCGTCACCGTGCCGTTCGTCGCCCGTGAACTGATCCCGCTGATGCAGGAGCAGGGCACCCAGGAAGAGGAGGCCGCGCGCCTGCTCGGGGCCAACGGCTGGCAGATGTTCTGGCACGTCACGCTGCCGAACATCAAATGGGGCCTGATCTACGGCGTGGTGCTGTGCACCGCCCGGGCCATGGGCGAGTTCGGCGCGGTATCGGTGGTGTCCGGGCATATTCGTGGCGTCACCAACACCTTGCCGCTGCACGTGGAGATCCTCTACAACGAGTACAACCATGTCGCGGCCTTCAGCGTGGCCAGCCTGCTGCTGATCCTGGCGCTCTTCATCCTGCTGCTCAAGCAGTGGAGCGAGAACCGTATTAACCGCCTGCGCCACAGCGCCGCGGAGGAATGATTCATGTCGATCGAAGTTCGTAACGTCAGCAAGCGCTTCAACAGCTTCCAGGCCCTGGACAACATCAACCTGGACATCCACAGCGGCGAGCTGGTTGCCCTGCTTGGCCCGTCGGGCTGCGGCAAGACCACCCTGCTGCGCATCATCGCCGGCCTTGAAACCCCGGATGACGGCAGCATCGTGTTCCATGGTGAAGACGTGTCCGGGCACGACGTGCGTGATCGCAACGTCGGCTTCGTGTTCCAGCACTACGCGCTGTTCCGCCATATGAGCGTGTTCGACAACGTCGCCTTCGGCCTGCGCATGAAACCCAAGGGCGAGCGCCCGAGCGAGAGCAAGATCGCCGAGAAGGTCCACGAGCTGCTGAACATGGTGCAGCTCGACTGGTTGTCCGATCGCTACCCCGAGCAGCTGTCCGGCGGCCAGCGCCAGCGTATCGCCCTGGCCCGTGCCCTGGCGGTGGAGCCCAAGGTATTGCTGCTCGACGAACCGTTCGGGGCGCTGGATGCCAAGGTGCGCAAGGAACTGCGCCGCTGGCTGGCGCGGCTGCACGAGGATATCAACCTGACCTCGGTTTTCGTTACCCACGACCAGGAAGAGGCCATGGAAGTCGCCGACCGCATTGTGGTGATGAACAAGGGCGTGATCGAGCAGATCGGCTCGCCGGGGGAGGTGTACGAGAAGCCGGCCAACGACTTTGTCTACCACTTCCTGGGTGACTCCAACCGCCTGGCGCTCAGCGAAGGCCACCATGTGCTGTTCCGCCCGCACGAGGTGTCGCTGTCGCGTCATGAGACCGAAGGCCATCATGCTGCCGAGGTCCGCGATATCCGCCCGCTGGGTGCGACCACCCGGGTGACCCTGAAGGTGGAAGGGCAGAGCGAGCTGATCGAGGCTGAAGTGGTCAAGGATCACGACAGCCTGACCGGGTTGGCGCGGGGCGAGACGTTGTTCTTCCGGCCGAAGGTGTGGCAGAAGGTGGCGGATATCTAAACTGGAAAACAAGCCCGAGCACGCGCTCGGGCTTTTTTCATTGAACGATCAGGCAAAGTTTTGTCTTGCACCCTTGGCCGTTGTACTCGATCAAGGTGATGTACTTGAGTCCGGAATCGGCTGCCTTGATGCGGAGCTGTTTCTTCAGGTCGAGGGCGGTCAAGGGTTGAACACTTTTCGGCGCGACCTCAACCTGTGGTTGGCCTGGGATTGCGATCGTGATGGAGTTGGCCGAATTGTTCCGGACTTCAACAGCGTGCTCTGTTGTGTTGACCATTGCCACGGCCTCTTGAGTCTGCACAGTTTCGGCGAGTGCAGACGTCGCAAGCGCCATGAGGCCGCTAATGAAGACGAATTGGAGTTGCTTTTTCATGATGGGATCTCCCAGGAGTCAGGTCATGACACTAGCACTGCGACCGTGCTTGCTTCTGCTGGCAAAAATACCAGTTGACAGCATTCGTCGCTGAGCGACGGGATAGGAATCGAGAAGCCGTGCCTGATCCCGGTTTTTGTTGCCCGGGCGGACGTAATCGCGGGGCAAGCCCGCTCCCACGAGCAGAAACATTGTTCAGAGACATACCGTGGGAGCGGGCTTGCCCCGCGATTGCGCCAATCGCAAACATGCCATTCGAGCATATTTTTCATGCCTTTCCGGCATCTCGACCATCCGGCCCGGCTAGAGGCCTTGGGAGCTGGGGCCTGCGGCGGACCCGACAAACTAGATAGATAAAAAAGCTATAACATTAACCTTAAACATTACTTTATGACCTATGCCCCTGCCGTCGATGATTCAGCCACACACCTGAATCAACACCCCAGGAGTTTCTAGCAATGGGTAATGTCCAGACGGCCGTCAGGGCCTTTGAGCAGCCATGGCACCCGGCATCGGGTGACCTGGTCGAGCTCGGACGCACGCTACGCCTGCCGCTTGGCCAGTTACGCCTGCAACGCACGCCGCTGAGCGGCCTCAAACGACGCGACAAGCTGGCGTTGGTGCTGCTGGTGCTGGCCCTGCACGGTGCCGTCGCCTACTGGATCAACCAGGCACCGACCCCGGCGTTGCCCATCGTGCCGCCGCAGATTCCGCCCATGACCATCGAGTTCGCCGCGCCCGCGCCGCCAGTCGTCGAGCCGCCGCCACCAGTCCCGGCAGCGCCTGTGGTCGAACCGCCACCGCCGGTGGTCGACGAGTTGGCTGCCAAGCCAAAGCCCAAGCCGAAAGTCGTGCCCAAGCCTGTGGCCAAGCCACAGCCAAAACCGCAGCCGAAACCGGTCGAAGCGCCGCCACCCACGCCTACGCCCGTGGCCGCGCCGGCTCCGCCTGCGCCACCCGCCCCGGCCCCGGTGACGCCAGCCTCGGCCAACGCCGCGTACCTCAAGAACCCGGCGCCGGAATATCCGCAGATGGCCCAGCGCCGTGGCTGGGAGGGCACCGTGCTGCTGCGCGTCGAGGTGCTGCCCAGTGGCAAGCCAGGGCAGATCCAGATCCAGAAGAGCAGCGGCCGCGACGCCCTGGACGCCGCCGCGCTAGCCGCGGTGAAACGCTGGAGCTTCGTCCCGGCCAAGCAGGGCGAGGTGGCCCAGGTGGGTTGGGTCAGCGTACCGATCGATTTCAAGCTTCGTTAACTTGCGAGCGCACACAGGAAGGACTTCATCATGAGCTTGTTGGCATCTCCCCTCGAATCCGTTGAAGGCGCGGTCATCTGGCTGCTGGTCGGCTTCTCCGTCGCCACCTGGGCGCTGGCCCTGGTCAAGGTCGTGCAGTTCGTGCGCCTGAAGAACCAGGACAAGCGCTTCCACACGCAGTTCTGGGCCGCGTCCAGCCTCGACTCTGCCGCCGAGCCGGCCCACGATCTGCCAGGCCCGGCTGCCCGTGTCGCCCAGGCGGGCTTTGCGGCGATCGCGGTTGGCGAGCCTGGTCACGCTAACGATTTGAGCCAGGCCATCAACCACCAGGACCGCCTGGAGCGCGCCCTGCGCCAGCAGATCGTCCGCGAGCGTCGTTCGCTGGAAACCGGCCTGGCGGTAGTGGCCAGTATCGGCAGCACTTCTCCCTTCATCGGCCTGTTCGGCACGGTGTGGGGCATCATGGAGGCGCTCAAGGGCATCAGCGCGGCGGGCTCGGCGAGCCTGGAGACCGTGGCCGGGCCGATCGGCGCGGCACTGGTGGCCACCGGCGTGGGTATCGCCGTCGCGGTACCGGCGGTGTTGGTCTACAACTACTTCCTCCGTCGCCTCAAGCTGACCGCCGCCGACCTCGACGACTTCGCCCACGACTTCTACAGCCTGGCGCAGAAGAGTGCCTTCCGCGTGCTGGTGCACCCGGCGGTGCAGCGCCAGCACACCGGCTTCACCCAACCTGTGAAGGAGGCGTCCTGAGATGGCCTTCTCGACCCAGGACAGCGATGAAGTGTTGAGTGAAATCAACGTCACGCCGTTGGTGGACGTCATGCTGGTGCTGTTGGTGGTGTTCATCGTCACCGCGCCGTTGCTGACCAACGCCATCCCTATCAACCTGCCCAAGACCGAGGCCGTGGCCCCGGTGGAGCAGAAGGACCCGCTGGTGGTGAGCATCGACGGCAGCGGCAAGCTGTTCATCAACAAGGATGAGATCCAGCCCGACCTGCTGGAGACCAACCTCAAGGCTGCCAAGGACAAGGACGCCGAGCTGCGTGTGCAGTTGCAGGCCGACGATGGTGTGAACTACGGCGAGGTCGCCCGGGCGATGGCGGCGATCGAGCGTGCCGGGATCAGCAAGCTGGCAGTGATCACCGCGCGCTGACCTGCGATACCTTCTTCAGGCAAGTGCTTAGGGGCCATTTTCCTTGGCAGGGGATGGCCCTTTTTTTATTGCTCGAAATCAAGCCTCTTCCACATAAGTATTTTAGTTATTAATAAATAGCTTCTTATTCCTTTACGAATATAACCCCCTCCCTATACTTGCACCCAAGCACGCAAACTTCC
Source organism: Pseudomonas sp. FG36 (assembly GCF_057809275.1). Lineage (NCBI taxonomy): Bacteria > Pseudomonadati > Pseudomonadota > Gammaproteobacteria > Pseudomonadales > Pseudomonadaceae > Pseudomonas > Pseudomonas sp. FG36. The sequence continues at coordinate 146,500 of NZ_JBMDJQ010000005.1, read as the reverse complement.
GGAGGCGTCCCCATGCGCAATGAGTCGATTCGTTACCTGATTGTGCCGGGCTGGCAAGGATCGCCAGACAACCATTGGCAAAGTCACTGGCAGCGTAGCCTGCCCAACAGCGCACGGGTCGAGCAGAGCGACTGGCTCACGCCACAACGGCGCGATTGGGTACAGGCGCTGGAGCAAGCGATTGCCGCCGAGCGCTCGCCAGTGATTCTCATCGCCCATAGCCTCGGCTGCATCACGGTCGCGCATTGGGCCGCCCAGGCTAGCCCTGATCTACAGCAAAGGGTGCGCGGCGCGTTGCTGGTGGCACCGGCGGATGTCGAGCGGCCGAATTGCGCGCCAGCCCTGCGCAATTTTGCGCCGATTCCCCTGCAGGCCCTGCCGTTCCCCAGCCAGGTGGTCAGCTCCGACAACGACCCGGCGGTGAGCGTGCCGCGCGCGTTGTACCTGGCGCAGGCCTGGGGCGCCGAAGCCGGGCTGCTGGCCAACGCCGGGCATATCAACGTCAAGTCCGGGCACCAGCGCTGGGAGCAAGGCTTTGCCTATCTCTACCGGCTGCAGGCCCGTGTCGACCAGCGCGCCCTGCGCCGCGCCTGATCCACAGGTTTTCATCGACTGAGCTGAGTCCCTCGACCGCTTGCGGCCGGGGCGGGAGTATTCCATGACATTTCACACCCCATTTGGTCAGCCGTTGCTGACCTTCCCCGAACTGGACAAGAGCCCGCTGAGCATCCGCGCCAAGGCGCTGGTGTTCGTCGACCCGCGCTCCCAGGCGTTGCGCCAGGCCCTGGAACGGCTGGCGCCACAACCGTTGCCGGTGCTGATCCGCGGCGAGACCGGCACCGGCAAGGAGCTGCTGGCCCGGCAGATTCATCGCGCCAGCGATCGGGGCGGGTTGTTCGTGTCGGTCAACTGCGCGGCCATCAGCCCGACCTATGCCGATGCCGAGCTGTTCGGCTACAGCGCTGGTAGCCAGGGTGGTACTGCCAGCAGTCGCGCCGGATGGTTCGGCTCGGCCAATGGCGGCACGTTGTATCTGGACGAGATCGCCGATCTGCCGCTGGCGATCCAGGGCAAGCTGTTGGCCGCCCTGGAGAATCGCGAGGTGATCCGGGTCGGCGCCACGCAGCCGCAGGCGGTCGATGTGCGGCTGGTGGCCGCTTCCAGCATCGACCTGGCGCTGGCAGTGCGCGCGGGGCGTTTCAACGAGCGGCTCTACCATTACCTGCACGAAGGCGAGCTGGAGTTGCCGGCGCTGCGTGATCGGGTCGGCGATATCCTGCCGTTGGCCGAGTACTTCGTGGGGATCTACAGCGTGCGCCTCGATCGGCCGGTTCCTCTCATCAGCGAGGTTGCCCAGCAGGCGCTCGAAGCGCATGCCTGGCCGGGCAATACCCGCGAGTTGGAGAACGTCATTCACTTCGCCCTACTGGTAAGCGATGGCGATGAAATCCTCCCTGAGCACCTCGACCTGCCGGACACCCGCCCACTGGCCAACCTGGCGCGACAGCTGGAACAGCTACGCCGTGGCGGCGAAGCGCAGACCCTCGCTGAACTGCGTGGGCTGCTGGGCGAAGCCCTGGCGCGACTGGGTGAAAGCCCGTCTTAGAGCAGCGGGGTGTCACTCATGACCAAAGGTCATGATGGCAATTTGTTTTTGGAATAAGCAGCTAAGTAAAAGATATTGTTACGGAATAAAAATAATCGGTATTGTCCGGTTCACGCCCACCCGAACGGATGGGCACCCGACGTCGCCATCTGCGATGGCCCAGCTATAGAACAAGGATCACCATGAAAAAGACCCTGCTGACCACCGCCCTGGCTGCCGCCCTGTCGTTCACGGGCCTCGCCAACGCCGCTGAAAAACTGGTGGTCGCCGCCACGCCCGTGCCGCACGCTGAAATCCTCGAACTGATCAAGCCGACCCTGGCCAAGGAAGGCGTGGACCTGGAGATCAAGGTCTTCACCGACTACGTCCAGCCCAACGTGCAGGTCGACCAGAAGCGCCTGGACGCCAACTACTTCCAGACCCTGCCGTACCTGAAGAACTTCAACGAAGGCAAGGGCACCCACCTGGAGACCGTGATCGGCGTGCACGTCGAACCGTTTGGTGGCTACTCGAAGAAGGTCAAGAGCCTGGCCGACCTGAAGGACGGCGCGACCGTGGCCATCCCCAACGAAGGCAGCAACAGTGGCCGTGCCCTGCTGCTGCTGCAGAAGGCCGGGCTGATTACCCTGAAGGATCCGAAGAACGCCCTGGCCACGCCGAAGGACATCGCCGAGAACCCGAAGAAGCTCAAGTTCAAGGAGCTTGAATCGGCCATGCTCCCGCGTGTGCTGGATCAGGTCGACTTGGACATGATCAACACCAACTATGCGCTTGAAGCCGGCCTGAACCCGGCCAAGGACGCCCTGGTGATCGAGGGCAGCGATTCGCCATACGTGAACTTCCTGGTTGCCCGCCCGGACAACAAGGACAGCGCGGCCATCCAGAAGCTGGCCAAGGCGCTGACCAGCCCGGAAGTGAAGGCATTCATCGAGAAGAAATACAGCGGTGCGGTACTGCCGGCGTTCTGATACGCGACCTGGTACGAAAAACGCCGACGCATTTTGCGTCGGCGTTTTTGTTTGTGCTGGCCTGATGGCGGGCTGGCCGGTTTTGAGCAGTGCAGCACGAGCCTCAGCGTTGAGTCGCCAGGGCCCGGCGTAGCGCCAGGAGCCACAGCAGTTGTTCGTTCGAGGCAGGCAAGCAGGGGCTGTTCATCGTTGTCTTCCTTGTTGAATGTGATGGGCCGTGCAAGTCACAGTTTGAAATCCCTTGGAGGGGAAAATCCTCGGAAAGATCCGCGTCTAGTGAAGGAAATTTCCGAGCGTCACGGGGCGGTGATATAGATATGCAATAAAGATATTTATAAAAATATTTTTATGCCTTTAGAGTCTAGAAATCGTGCTTACCGGCACAGCGCCACTATTCGTGAAACGACGCCGAGCAACCCTCGTGCCGACCCTGGACCTTCCCATGCCGTACCTTTGTGACACCGTGCCGAGGCCCCTTCCATGAGCTTCGACACCGCTTTCATGCTTAGCACACTGCCGGCCTTCTTCAAGGCCGTTGGCGTGACCTTGCAAGTCGGGGCGATCGCAATCGCCACCTCGTTGCTGGTGGCGCTGCTCAACGCGACGATCCTGGTGTTGCGCACGCCGTACCTGTGGCGCCTGGTCAAGGGCTACGTGGAGCTGGCCCGCAACACACCGCTGTTGATCCAGCTGTTCTTCGTCTACTTCGCCTTGCCGAGCCTGGGGGTGAAGGTATCCGGCTTCGCTGCCGCGATCATCACCCTGACATTCATGGGCGGCGCCTACCTCACCGAGGTACTGCGCGCCGGGGTCGAGGCCGTACCGCGGGCGCAACTGGAGTCCGGGCGCTCCATCGGGCTTTCCGAGGGCCAGCTGCTGCGCCATGTGATCCTGCCCCAGGCCGGCATCCTCAGCCTGCCGGCGCTGTTCGCCAACTTCGTCTTCCTGCTCAAGGAAACCACCGTGGTTTCGGCGGTGGCGGTGCCGGAGATTCTCTACACCACCAAGAACTACATCGCCCTGTACTACAAGACCTACGAAATGCTCGCCGTGCTGACCCTGCTCTGCGTGCTGATCTTCCTGCCGCTGTCGCTGCTGCTGCGCTACCTGGAACGGAGGCTGCAACATGGCCAGTTCGGGCATTGAGCTGCTGCTGGTTTCGCTGCCGCAACTGGCCATGGGCGCCGGGCAGACCCTGGCGATCTCGGCCCTGGGCATCCTGTTCGCCACCTTGGGCGGCGTGCTCTACGGCGTGCTGGCGACCCTCGGCAGCCGTTGGCTGAACATCCTGCTGCAGGTGTACCTGGAACTGTTCCGGGCGATTCCGGTGCTGGTCTGGCTGTACCTGGTGTTCTTCGGCTTGCCGATCTTCTTCGGCCTGAGCATCCCCAGCTTCTGGTGCGCGGTGCTGGTGCTGGGCCTGTGGGGCGCCAGCGAGGTCGGCGAGGTGGTGCGCGGCGCCTTGCAGTCGCTGCCGCGCGGTCAGCGCGAGGCGGGGTTGTCTATCGGCCTGGGCGGCTGGCAGCTGTATGCCTATGTGCTGCTGCCCCAGGCGCTCAAGCGCATGACCCCGCCGACCATCAATATCTACACGCGGATCATCAAGACCAGCTCGCTGGCGGTGCTGATCGGCGTGGTCGAAGTGATCAAGGCGGGGCAGCAGATCATCGAACGTACCTACGAGTCGGTGCTGATCTACGGCGCGCTGTTCCTGTTCTTCTTTCTTGTCTGCTATCCGCTGTCAGCCGCCTCCCGCGTGCTGGAGCGGCGCTGGGCCCACGCATGAATCCATTGATCGAATTCCAAGGCTTCAACAAGTTCTTCGGCCAGCACCAGGTGCTTGCAGACATCGACCTCGAGGTCGAGGCCGGCGAGGTGGTGGTGATCCTCGGCCCCAGCGGCTGCGGCAAGAGCACCCTGCTGCGCTGCCTCAACGGCCTGGAAGAGGCCCAGGGCGGCAGCCTGCGCCTCGACGGCCAGGAGCTGCTCGGCCCCGGCACCGACTGGCGTCAGGTGCGCCAACGGGTCGGCATGGTGTTCCAGAGCTACCACCTGTTCGGCCACATGAGCGTGATCGACAACTTGCTGCTGGGGCCGCTGAAGGTGCAGAAGCGCGAACGCCACGAGGCCCAGGCCCAGGCCGAGGCTCTGCTGGCCCGGGTAGGGCTGCTGGACAAGCGTGACGCGTTCCCGCGCCAGCTCTCCGGTGGCCAGCAGCAACGCATCGCCATTGTCCGGTCGTTATGCATGAACCCACAGGTGATGCTCTTCGATGAAGTCACCGCCGCCCTCGACCCGGAGATGGTCAAGGAGGTGCTGCAGGTGATCCAGGGTCTGGCCCGCGAAGGCATGACCCTGCTCATCGTCACCCACGAAATGGCCTTCGCCCGCGCGGTGGCCGACCGCATCGTGTTCATGGAGGCCGGCAGGATCCTTGAACAGAACCACCCTGAGCGCTTCTTCACTCAACCGCAGACCGCACGCGCGCAGCAGTTCCTGGAGAAATTCTCGTTCGTCGAAAGCCTGCCCAAGACACTGTCTAAGCCACTGCACAAGGAACTGTCATGAAGACTGCCCCGTTCGCCAAACTGCTCGCGCCATTGCTGGGCCTGGCCCTGCTGGCCGGCTGCAACAAATCCGAAGACCCGGCCAAGCCCGCCGCCGCCTCGCCGGCCAGCAGCTACCTGGAAACCATTAAGGCCCGCGACAAGCTGATCGTCGGCGTGTTCACCGACAAGCCACCGTTCGGCTTCGTCGATGAAAGCGGCCGCTACGTGGGCTTCGACACTGACATCGGCCGGCGCTTCGCCAAGGACCTGCTGGGCGACGAGAACAAGGTCGAGTTCGTCGCGGTCGAGCCTGCCAGCCGCATCCCGTTCCTGCAGAGCGACAAGGTCGACCTGATCCTCGCCAACATGACAGTCACCCCGGAGCGCAAGGAGGCAGTGGACTTCACCAACCCCAACCTGCGCGTGGCGGTGCAGGCCATCGTCGCCGACGGCAGTCCGGTGCAGAAGCTCGACGACCTGGCCGACAAGACCATCATCGTCACTACCGGCACCACCGCCGACATCTGGCTGACCAAGACCCACCCGGACTGGAAACTGCTCAAGTTCGAGAAGAACACCGAGTCGCTGGCCGCGTTGGCCAACGGTCGGGGCGATGCCTATGCCCAGGACAACCTGATCCTGTTCAGCTGGGCCAAGCAGAACCCGGGCTACCGCGTGCTGCCACAGCTGTTGGGTGACGAAGCACCGATCGCCCCGGCGGTGAAGAAGGGCAATATCGAGTTGCGCGATTGGGTGAACGCCGAACTGGCCAAGCTCGGCGAGGAGAAGTTCCTGCTCAAGCTGTACGACCAGTACGTGCGCAAGGAACTGAGCGACGATACCAAGCCTGAGAGCGTGATCGTCGAGGGCGGCAAGTGGCAGGGTTGATTATCTGAACGGGGCCGCACAGCGGCCCCCTCCGGTCTCAGCAATTGCGCGGTAACCAGTTCAGCAGGAAATCATTCACCACCTGTGGATTCTCCAGGCTGGAGATATGCCCGGCGAATGGAATCTGTGCCGCCAGGCATCCAATCAACTGCGCCATCTCGGCGGACTCCGCCGGTGGCCTTGGTATGTCCTGGTCGCCACAGAGCACGATGGTCCGCTCTTCCGGCAGCTCACCGAGTCGCGCCAGCAGGTCTGGCCGGCCGAAGATCACCCGGCCCATCGGGTCGAAGCTGGCCCGGATGGTTTCGGCGCTGCTTGCCTTGAGGTCCGCACGGAAGCACTCGCGCACCTCGGGCACCGTTTGCCCTCCGGCATGGAAGAAGATCGGCACCACGACGTCCAGCAACGGGTCGATGAAGGCTCCCGCTTTGCTTGCCGCATCCAGCAAACCGAAATACTTCAGCCGCGTCGCCTCGGGCTCGGCGCCCAGGTAGGTGTCCATCAGCACCAGGCGGTCGACTCGTTCAGGGTGGTCGATGGCCAGCTGCGCGCCCCACATGCCGCCAACCGACAGCCCGACCAGGTGGCACTTCTGGATATCCAGGGCATCGAGCAACGCCAGGTGCTGGCGAGCCAGGGCGGCCATGTCGACGGTACTGGCGGGCGGAGCTGCGGAATCGCCGTGGCCCCACAGCTCAGGCACGATGACCCGGAAGTGCCGTGACAGGGCGTCGATCTGCGGTTGCCACATGGCGGACGACCACAGGTAGCTGTGGCCCAGCAGCACTGGGAAGCCCTGGCCCTGGTCGACATAGCTCATGCGTGCTCCGTCGATCTCGATGAAGTGTTTCTGCATTGCGTGACCTCATGGATTGCGAGAGGGCCGCTGTGCGGCCCCGGTTTCTATCTGGGCACCAGCCGCAGCGTGCTTTGCGCCGGAATCACCCCCATCCGCGCCTTGTGATAGCGCCCCTCGATGTAGTCCTCGGCCTGGTCGCCATAGTGCCGGTCGAATGGCACGCCACTCTGCCCGACCGGGTTGATGGTCAGCGCGGCGCCGGCGTCGGCGAAGTCGATCAGGCGGCGGGTGGATGGCCCGTAGGTGACCGGCCAGGGCGCCGGGCCGATCTTCGCCGACAGGTTGTTCGGCACCTCATGGGTCCCGGGCGCGGCGTAGGGCCCGACATTGAACAACAGGTTCAGCGGCTTCTTCACGCCCAGCGGATGGTTATGGGTGAGGGTATGGGCCTTGCCCCACTGCCAGCTGGCCGGATCCTTGCCGAAGGTCTCGCGCAGGTGCTTGAGGCTGCGCTGCCAGGCCAGGCGCACGATGGCGTTGCGATCGGTGTGTTCGTTGCTACCGCGCAGGTTCCACCACGGCGATTGAGGGTCGCCAGCCAGGCGAGGCAGCGCTGCGTCGATGGCACGGGTACTTATCAGCACCGGGAACCAGGTGTCGCCCAGTTCGTCGTGCAGGGCGGCGAACGCCAGCTCGTAAAGGAACTGGTTGAACAGCGTGGCGCTGGTGGAGTCCAGCGGGTAGTCGCCGCGCCAGGCCGCCAGTTGCTCGACCAGTTCCTTCTCTTCGTCGCCCTGGGCGACGTTGCGCAAGGTGCCGAGCAGCGGTGCCAGGGTACGCGGGCCATAGTCGGTGCTGGTGTCCAGCTGCAAGGCCTGGCTGTTCTGGGTGTCCCACTTGATGTCCGGGTCGCGTAACAGGCGATCAAGCTGGCGTCCTCGGTCGGCCAAGTTGTAGTAGCCGGGCACGGGCAGTGCGCCCGGTGGCTGGTAATTGGCCGAGACGATGTAGCCGCTGGCAGGGTTCTCCTGCTGTGGATTGGCAATGAACGGGTAGAACCCCGGCTTGGCGGCCTGGCCGCTGCCGCCGTCGAGGATGAACGCCGGGTTGACGCCATCCGGGCGGATCGGCAGGCGCGCCGCCGCCCACCAGCCGATGTCGCCACGGGCATTGGCCCATACCAGGTTCAACCCTGGCGCCTGGATCTTGCTTGCCGCCTCGCGCATCTTGTCCAGGGTGTCGGCGCGGTTGATCTGGTAGAAGCCCTCGAGTATCGGGTTCTCGGTTTCCAGGAAGGCCCACCACATGGCGATGGGCGTCGGGCCGGCGGTGTCGCCGAGCACGCTGTTGACGATCGGGCCGTGGGGCGAGCGGCGCAAGGTGATGCTGGCCGGCTGCGCATCCTTGACCGCGATTTTCTGCTCGGTCTTTTCCAGCGTCTGCCAGCGGCCATCGACCATCACCTGCTCGGGGTTCTGCGGATTGGTCCGCTCCGCAATCAGGTCGACGTCGTCGTTCTGGAACATGGTCAGGCTCCAACCGAAGTCGCGGTTGTGGCCGAGCAGGGCGAACGGGTTGAGCGCCTGGAAGTAGCCATACAGGTTGAAGCCTGGCGCCGACAACTCGGCTTCGTACCAGATCGCCGGCACCGCGAAGCTGATGTGCGGGTCACCCGCCAGCAGTGGCCGGCCGCTGCGGGTATGGCTGCCGGTCACGGCCCAGGCGTTGCTGCCCTCGAACTGCGGAATGCCGGCATCGCCCAGGGCCTCGTGGCTGAGCCGCGCCAACTGCTCCAGGCTGCGCCAGTCGGCGGCGGCCAGCGGCGTGGCCACGGCGCCGTCGGGCTGCCAGTCGAGATCGAAGATCTTCAGGTACTCGGGGCCGAGCTGATCGCGAATGTAGGTCAGCGCCGGGTCGGTGCGGAACGCGGCGGCGAAACTGTAGGCGAGGTAGCCGGCAATGCTCAGGGTGTCCTCGGCGGTAAAGGGGCGCGGCGTGATGCCGAGCAGGTCGAACTCCATCGGCTTGGGGTGGCTGGCCTGCCACTGGTTGATGCCGTCCAGGTAGGCCTGCAGCGCCTGCCAGGCCGGTGACTGGCGGTCCTGGCGTTGCACCATCAAGGCTGCCTGGTCGCGAATGCGCAGGCTGCGGAACAGGGTATCGGTGGGCAGCAACTTCTCGCCCAGCACCTCGGCCAGCTCGCCGCGAGCCAGACGGCGCATGATCTCCATCTGGAACAGACGGTCCTGGGCTTGCACGTAGCCCAGGGCGCGGTACAGGTCCTGCTCGTTCTGCGCCTGCAGGTGCGGCACGCCACGGGCATCGAAGCGCACGCTGACCGGCGCCTGCAAGCCGTTGATGGCCGCTTCGCCATCACGCTGGGGCTGCTTGCCCTGCACGTACCAGTAACCGCCGCCCGCGGCGGCCACGGCGATCACCACCGCCAGCAAGGTCAGGCTGCGCTTCATCGAGACTCCTTGTGCACTCGAGCGAAAGAATGTGGTCCGATCATCGGCGGATTCGCGAACTGAGCATAGCCCCCCGAAAGGAGTTTCCATGCCCCTCAGCGAAAAACAGAAAATGCTGGCAGGCCAGCTCTACCATGCCGGCTGCCCCGAGCTGCAAGCCGAGCAGGCGGCCAACCGGCAGTGGATGCATCGCTACAATGGCAGCGTCGAGCAACCCAACGAGGCGCGCCATGATTTGTTGAAGACGCATTTCGCCAGCGTGGGCGAAGGCGTGGTGATCCGGCCGCCGTTCCACTGCGACTACGGCTACAACATCAGCGTGGGTGCCAACACCTTCATGAACTTCAACTGCGTGATCCTCGACGTGCTGCCGGTGCGCATCGGCGCCGACTGCCAGATCGCGCCGGCGGTGCAGATCTACACCGCCGACCACCCGCTGGACCCGGCGCTGCGCCGTAGTGGCCTGGAAAGCGGGCGCCCGGTGATCATTGGCGACAACGTCTGGATCGGCGGCGGGGCGATCATCCTGCCGGGGGTGACCATCGGTGATAACGCCGTGGTCGGCGCCGGCAGCGTGGTGACCCGGGATGTGCCGGCGGGAGCGGTGGTGGTGGGTAATCCGGCGCGGGTGCGTCAATCGATCCAAGGGCAATAGCAGCCGACCGCCAGGGTATTCGAGGCCTGCACCCGACGCCCTTGTGCCAGCGCCTTGAGGATTGGCTCGATGAAGCTGTTGCTCGAGTTGCATACCGCGCCTTCGCTGTAGGGGCCGAAGTAGGCGAGGTTGCCGTCGTGGTCCCAGATCGCCACGGCGGGGCTGGCGGGCAGGTGCTCGCTGCCGGGCAGGCTGGCCAGGGGCTTCAGTGTTCCCAGGTTGGCCGGCAGTTGGCCGTGGCTGCCAGGCTTTTGCACGACATGGAAGCTGACCCCGAGCGGTGCGAAGTGCTCGACCAGTTCGCCCAGGTGTTGCTGGTTGCCGACATTGCATGGGCAGGCCGGGTCCCAGAAATGCACCACGCGGATCGGGCCCGGGCCGGCCAGCTCGGTTGGGAGGCGCAGTTGGCTGCCGTCGAAGAAGGTGGCCTGGTTGTCGAACGGACGCAGGTAGCGGGACTGGAAGCTGTCGTAGGCCCACCAGGCGGTGGCAGCGCAGAGCAGCAGGGCAAGGAATATCAGAAGTCGCTTCGCCATAGGGGCCTTGCGCGATGCTCGTGGGAGCGGGCTCGCATTGTTCGTCGGAGGAGGGCCAAGCTTGCCATGACGCGGCCCAGAGCTGAATATCGCAGATCAATACTTGCTTCACTCTGGATGTACCGATGCCCGCCAGTTTCCACCCCGACCTGCTGCGCGCCAGCCTGTCGCCCCTTGTCGATCGCCACCTGCTGTCTACCCAGGGCCATGCCTACCAGGGTTTCTACGGCCTGGGCCTGTCCGCGCACAGTTGGCTGGGCGGCTTCCAAGTGGCGGGTTTCGACCTGGTCGGCCAGGTCTGGCTGCCCGAGCGGCCACAGGCGACGTTGTTCCTGCTGCATGGCTACTACGATCACATGGGCCTGTACCGCCACGTGATCGAATGGGCCCTGGGGCGCGGCTACGTCGTGATCGGCTGCGACCTGCCAGGGCATGGCCTGTCCAGTGGCGAGCGGGCCAGCATCGATGATTTCGGCATCTACCAGCAGGTGCTCGAGGCGCTGTTCGAACAGGCCCGGCTGCTCGACCTGCCAAGACCCTGGCATCTCTGCGGCCAAAGCACCGGTGGGGCTATCGTGGTCGACCATCTGTTGCACCAAGGCGAAAGCAGCCCTGTCGACGGTGAGACAATCCTGTTGGCCCCCCTGGTGCGCCCGCGGGCCTGGGGCTGGTCGAAGCTGAGCTACCGGGTGCTGCGCCACTTCGTCAACGGCATCGAGCGGCGCTTCAGCGAGAACACCAACGACCCGGCTTTTCTGTCTTTTCTAGAGGCCGACCCGTTACAACCACGGCGTCTGCCGACCGCCTGGGTCGGTGCGCTGATGGAGTGGGTCCGGCGCATCGAAGCCGCGCCCCGGAGTACGCGGCGGCCGCTGATCGTGCAGGGCGAAGCGGACGGCACAGTGGACTGGCCGTACAACCTCAAGGTGCTCAAGGCCAAGTTCGCCGAGCCGCAGATCCTCATGCTGCCCGAGGCGCGGCATCACCTTGCCAACGAGCTGCCCGGCATCCGCCAGCGCTACTTCGAGTTCATCGGCCAGCGCCTGGGCTGACTCACTTCAGGTTGGCGGTGTTCTGGCCCACGGCCAGGGCGGCGCGAATCGCGGCCACCGCGGCCTTGTAGTAGGCCTGGCCGTCCGTCGATTCGGCGAAGGTGGCGAACTGCTCAAGCTCGGCGTCCGACAGGTCGCGATAGACGTACAACAACGTGTTGTTCAGGTCCTCGCCCACCTGGTTCATCAAACGCTGGCGCTGGCCATCGAGCAGGTTCTGGGCCTGGCCGCCGCCGAACAGGCCGGGCAGCATCGAGCTCAGGCTGTCGGCCGCCACGCCGGCGATCGCCAGGCTGACCTCGGCGCCGGCCTCGCGGGCGGGCAGGGCCTGGGCCAGGTGGCCGACGATCAGCACGCGGTTGTCGCTGGCCTGGATCTTCGGCAGGCCCTTGGCATGCTTGGCCAACTGATCCTTGCGTGTGGCAAGCAATTCGGCGGCCACGACCTTGCGTCCCAGCGGCGACTGGAAGAAAGCCAGGGCCGGCGAGGGGTTGGGCAGGTTGGCGCGCAGTTGCGCCTGGGCCCGTTGGTCCATGGCCTGGGCCTGGAACCGTTGGTTGCTGTTGTTGACCAGCGCCTGGTAAACAGCAGGCGGCAAGCTGTTGCGGTAGCGCTGTTGGGCGGCGCTCACGGCATCGTTGAAATGGGCGCGCTGGTCGGGCCAGCCAGCGACCTTGTACAGCTGATCGAGGGTGTCTGCCCAGACAGGCATGGTGCAGATCATCAGCAGAAGCAGGGAAAACAGACGGCGCATTCAGGACTCCTGTCGGCAGGCCGCTATTGTCCTTGGCGTGGCGGGGCTTTGTCGAGTCGCCAGCGGCGCTTCCTGACCAAGTGGCGCTGTGCGAGCGATGGCCGAATGGCTATGATGCGCCATGCACATTCCTTCCGAACATCCGCTGCTGTCGACCATCGTCGATGACCTGGCCACCCGTGGCTGGTCGCAGCAATCTCTTTTCCTGCCCGACGAACTGTCGCGCGCGCTGGCGGCCGAATGCCGTCGTCGCTATGCCGAGGGTGAATTGAACCCCGCCGGCATAGGGCGTGGCGCCGCGCAGGAGATCCGCGAGGCGATCCGTGGCGACCAGATCCAGTGGATCGACCCCGGTGAATCGGAGGTCTGCGACCGCTACCTGGGGGCGATGGACAGCCTGCGCCAGGCCATCAACCAAGGGTTGTTCCTGGGGCTCGAGGACTTCGAGTGCCACTTTGCCCTGTATCCACCGGGCGCCTTCTACAAGCGCCATCTCGACCGCTTCCGCGACGATGACCGGCGCATGGTGTCGGCCGTGCTGTACCTCAACGAGGGCTGGCAGCCGCAGGACGGTGGACAATTGCGCATGTTCCTGAAGGGCGATGTCGAGCACGACGTGGCGCCATTGGCTGGCAGCCTGGTGGTGTTTCTGTCGGGTGAGGTCCCGCACGAGGTACTGCCGGCAGGGCGTGAACGCCTGTCGTTGACCGGTTGGTTCCGGCGCCGTGGCAATGAGCCGTTCTGAGCTGCCGAAGGTACTGGTCAGCGCCTGCCTGCTGGGCCAGCCGGTGCGCTACGACGGGCGTGCCAGTGGCCATCCCGATGTATTGCAGCGTTGGCAGGCCGAAGGCAGGGTGGTGCCACTGTGTCCGGAGGTTGCCGGTGGCTTGCCGACACCACGACCGCCTGCGGAGATACCCGGTGGGCAGGGCGGGGCGGTGCTGGATGGGCAGGCACAGGTGCTGACGGTGACCGGCGACGATGTCAGCGACGCCTTTCTCGCCGGGGCCCGCCTGGCGCTGGAACTGGTGCGCCGGCATGGCATCCGTGTGGCGGTGCTCAAGTCAGGCAGCCCCTCGTGTGGCAATCTGCAGACCTACGACGGCAGTTTCAGCGGTGTGAAGGTGGCGGGTGAGGGTGTGACCACGGCCTTGTTGCGGCGCGAAGGGGTGCTCGTGTTCAGCGAGCTGGAGCTGGAAGACGCGCAGCGAGCGTTGAGCCAGATCTGATCGCGGGCAAGCCCGCTCCCACGCGATGCTGATCATGACGGCATTGCGTGGGAGCAGGCTTGCCCCGCGATGCGGTGTTACTGTCCGGCGCTTGCCTGCTTGGTGCCCTTGAGCCATTTGCTTTCCAGGTCAGCCAGGCGGCCATCGTCCTTGATCCGTTGCAGGGCATTGTTCACAGCCGTCTCGAAGGCTGGATTGTCCTTCAGGTACGGAATCACCAGTTTCTGGCTGGCCAGGGTCCGAATGGTGTCGAGTTGGTCGCTCGGTTCGACGTCTTGCTTGTTGAAGGCCATGTCGAACTTGCCGCTCTCCACCCCGGGCAGCACCTCTTCGGCCTCAGCCTCGACGAACTCGGCCCGCACATCCAGCTCCTTGGCCAGGGCCTGGCCCAACTCGATCTCGAAACCGGTCAGGTGTTCGTCTTCCTTGAACGCATAAGGTGGTGAATCGCTCAGCACGGCAATGCGCAGTTCGCCACGGTCGTTGATTTCGTCGATCAGTTCGGCCTGGGCCAGTGGGCTGAACAATACCGCCAACAGAATGCCAATGGTCAAACGCATGAGTGCCCCTTTCTTGTTCGGCAGGTGAATGTCATTCGCCGAGGCTTTCTTTTCTGCCGCGGTCGAACGCAGCCTATGACCGTGTAGCCGCATTAATGTTTACGCCGGTCTGAAATATTTCTGCCCCTGTTTTTGAACCTCTGCCTGGTTGGTTGGACTATGGTGAAGTACCGCTGTGCTTCGTTTAAGTGATAGCGGTCAATTGAAGTGAATCACAGGAGAAGTGAATGAAAAGCCTATTTTCGCGTGCTGCCGTTGCCGGTCTGCTGATGGGGGCGTCGGTGTTCGCCAGTGCCGCGGATGCGCTGAAGAGCCAGCAGCCACCGGAGGGCGCCAAGGTCTTCATCGTTTCCCCCGCCGACGGGGCCACGGTCGACAAGACCTTCACCGTCAAGTTCGGTATCGAGGGCATGGGCCTCAAGCCTGCGGGTGACCAGACCCCGCACACCGGGCATCACCACCTGCTGGTGGATGTGGACAAGGCTCCTCTGGCCGACCAGCCGCTGCCCACCAGCCTGATGCCGGAGAATAACGCACCGCTGCCGGCCGGCCCGCAAGTGCTGCACTTCGGCAAGGCGCAGACCGAGGCGACCATCACCCTGACACCGGGCAAGCACACCCTGCAGCTGGTGCTGGGCGACAAGTACCACGTGCCGTTCAAACCGAGCGTCGAGTCGCAGAAGATCACCGTCAACGTCAAATGACGCTTGCTCTGTAGGCGCGCGCAACGAAAAAGGGAGGCCACCAGGGCCTCCCTTTCTCATGCAGCCGGCAAACTTAGAACAGTACGCGCGAGCGAATAGTGCCCTTCACGTGCTGCAGTTTTTCCTGGGCCAGGTCGGAGTACTCGGCATCGACGTCGATGACCACGTAACCCACTTTCTCGTCGGTCTGCAGGAACTGACCGGAGATGTTGATACCGTTCTCGGCGAACACTTTGTTGATCTCGCTGAGCACGCCCGGGATGTTTTCGTGGATGTGCAGCAGGCGGTGCTTGCCCGGGTGCGCCGGCAAGGCCACTTCCGGGAAGTTGACCGACGACACCGAGGTACCGTTGTCGCTGTACTTGACCAGCTTCTCGGCCACTTCCAGGCCGATGTTGGCCTGGGCTTCGGCGGTGGAACCACCGATGTGCGGAGTCAGGATCACGTTGTCCAGGCCACGCAGCGGGCTTTCGAACTCTTCGTCGTTGGAGCGTGGCTCGACCGGGAACACGTCGATGGCGGCGCCGATCAGGTGCTTGTCCTTGATCGCGGCGGCCAGGTGGTCCAGCTCGACCACGGTGCCACGGGCGGCGTTGATCAGGATCGAGCCCTTCTTCATCGCGCGGATTTCCTTCTCGCCGATCATCCACTGGGTGGACGGCAGCTCGGGCACGTGCAGCGAGACGATGTCGGCCAGGCCCAGCAGCTCGTTCAGGCTGGTGACCTGGGTGGCGTTGCCCAGCGGCAGCTTGGTCAGCGGGTCGTAGAAGTAGACCTGCATGCCCAGGCCCTCGGCCAGCACCGACAGCTGGGTACCGATCGAGCCGTAGCCGACGATGCCCAGTTTCTTGCCGCGGATCTCGAAGGAGTTGGCCGCGCTCTTGATCCAGCCACCGCGGTGGCAGGAGGCGTTCTTCTCGGGGATGCCGCGCAGCAACAGGATGGCTTCGGCCAGCACCAGTTCGGCCACCGAACGGGTGTTGGAGTACGGCGCGTTGAACACCGCGATGCCGCGGTTGCGGGCCGCGCTCAGGTCAACCTGGTTGGTGCCGATGCAGAAACAGCCGACCGCGACCAGTTTCTTCGCACAGTCGAAGACCTCTTCGGTCAGCTGGGTGCGCGAGCGGATGCCGATGAAGTGGGCATCGGCGATCTTTTCCTTCAGCTCTGCATCCGGCAGCGAGCCAGTGAGGTACTCGATGTTGCTGTACCCGGCAGCCTTGAGGATATCCACCGCATTCTGGTGGACGCCTTCAAGAAGAAGGAACCTGATCTTGCTCTTGTCGAGAGAAGTCTTGCTCATCTGCGTAAACCTGTATCCCGGAGAAAAATGGCGAGGGGGGTGAAGCGGCGCGGCGTCGGCCTTAGCACGAACAGCGGGAGGGCTATGCTAGCATACGCGACACAATCTGAGCCCATCCCGACAGGTGAAGCGTGCTCAGGGTGACTATGAATAAGTCGAGAGTTCCAGCGATGACCCAGTCCGTGGTAATTGATGAACTGATGACCTTGGTCGACCCTGGCAAGGTCCTCACCGACCCAGCCTCGCTCGACGCCTACGGCAAGGACTGGACCAAGCACTACCCGCCAGCGCCAAGCGCGATCGTCTTCCCCAAAACCATCGAGCAAGTCCAGGCCATCGTGCGCTGGGCCAACCGGCACAAGGTCGCCTTGGTGCCATCGGGCGGGCGTACAGGGTTGTCGGGCGCTGCCGTGGCCGCCCATGGCGAGGTGGTGGTCGCCTTCGACTACATGAACCAGATCCTTGCCTTCAATGAGTTCGATAGAACCGTCGTGTGCCAGCCGGGCGTGGTAACCCGGCAGCTTCAGCAGTTCGCCGAGGATCAGGGGCTGTACTATCCGGTGGACTTCGCCTCCTCCGGCTCCAGCCAGGTCGGCGGCAATATCGGCACCAATGCTGGCGGGATCAAGGTGATTCGCTACGGCATGACCCGCAACTGGGTGGCCGGGCTGAAGGTGGTCACCGGCAAGGGCGAGCTGCTCGAGCTGAACAAGGACCTGATCAAGAACGCCACCGGCTACGACCTGCGCCAACTGTTCATCGGCGCCGAAGGCACCCTGGGGTTCGTGGTGGAGGCGACCATGCGCCTGGACCGTGCGCCGCGCAACCTCACGGCGATGGTGCTGGGCACGCCTGACTTCGACGCGATCATGCCAGTGCTGCACGCCTTCCAGGGCAAGCTCGACCTCACCGCCTTCGAGTTCTTTTCCGACAAGGGCCTGGCCAAGATCCTCGCCCGGGGCGATGTGCCAGCGCCATTCGAAACCGACTGCCCGTTCTATGCCCTGCTGGAGTTCGAAGCCAGCACCGACGAGGTGGCCAACGAAGCCCTGGCCACCTTCGAGCACTGCGTCGAGCAGGGCTGGGTGCTGGACGGAGTGATGAGCCAGAGTGACACTCAGCTGAAGAACCTGTGGAAGCTGCGCGAGTACCTGTCCGAGACCATCTCCCACTGGACGCCGTACAAGAACGACATCTCTGTCACTGTCTCGAAAGTACCGGCGTTCCTGCGCGACATCGACGCCATCGTCGGTGAGCATTATCCCGACTACGAGGTGGTCTGGTACGGCCATATCGGCGACGGCAACCTGCACCTGAACATCCTCAAGCCCGACCATATGAGCAAGGACGACTTCTTCGCCTCCTGCGCCAAGGTCAACAAGTGGGTGTTCGAGATCGTCGAGCGGTACAACGGCTCGATCTCCGCCGAACACGGCGTGGGCATGACCAAGCGCGATTACCTGGGCTACAGCCGCTCACCGGAAGAAATCGCCTGCATGAAGGCGATCAAGGCGGTGTTCGACCCGAACGGCATCATGAATCCGGGTAAGATCTTCGCTCCCGAATAAAAAGCAGTGTTCACAGGAGTCGGCCATGAGTTACCAGCACCAGTACGTAGACGGCACGCGCATCCACTTCCCGCTGGGCAAGGTGGTGTGCATCGGCCGCAACTACGCCGAGCATGCCAAGGAACTGGACAACCCCATCCCCAGCGAGCCGCTGCTGTTCATCAAGCCCGGCAGTTGCGTGGTGCCCCTGGAAGGTGGTTTCAAGATTCCGACCGAGCGTGGCTCGGTGCACTACGAGGCGGAAATCGCGGTGTTGCTGGGCAAGCCGTTGTCGACCAAGCCGACCGAGGAAGAGGTGCTCGACGCCATTTCCGGCTATGCCCCGGCTTTGGACCTCACCCTGCGCGACCTGCAGAGCAAGCTGAAGGAAAAGGGGCTGCCGTGGGAGCTGTGCAAAAGCTTCGATGGTGCTTGCGTGCTGCCGCCTTTTGTCTCGGCAGGCGCCTTCGAGGATGTGAAGGACATCGGTATACGCCTGACCATCAACGGTGATGTACGCCAGGACGGCAACAGCGCGATGATGCTCAACCCGATCGTGCCGATGATCCAGCATATGGCCGCGTGCTTCTCGTTGCAGGCGGGTGATGTGATCCTCACCGGCACCCCGGCGGGCGTGGGGCCATTCGAGGTTGGTGATGAGCTGGTGCTGGAGCTTCCAGGTGTCAGCCGGTTCGAGAGCCGGGTGCTCTGACCCAAAGGTTCGCGCCTTTCCTACAAAAAGTGCAGAGACGTTTACCGTTTTTTCACACCCTTTGCGGATAATGCGCGAACCTACGCCTACCCTCAGGACCCTTGCATGCCCTCTCCCTCCCGCGCCTCCGTGTCCCCCAAGCGCCCCTTCTACCGGCGCTGGCCGTTCGGCCTGGCAGCAGCAGCGGTTATCGGATATAGCGTCATCTCGGCCATGCACTGGGATGACCGCGGCCTGCTGTGGATAAAGGAAGGTTTCGAAAGCCAGGCTGAACGCCAGGAAAGCATCTGGCTGCCCAACTATGTGGTCGACATCGACGCCAAGCCGTTGCCCGGTATGGAGCGTGACGAGGCGTCGGACCTGGCGTTCAACCCGCACACCCGGACGTTGTTCGCAGTCATGGGCAAGCACCCGCTCCTGGTCGAGCTCACCCTCGATGGCGATGTGCTGCGCAAGATCCCCCTGGTGGGTTGGTCCAATCCGGAAGGCGTGGCGGTGCTCGAGGATGGCCAGATCGCTATCGTCGACGAGCGCAACCATGACCTGACACTGGTCAAGGTGGATGCCGCCACCACCTCGCTGAACCGTGCCGACTACCAGTCCCATGACCTGGGTGAAGCGGATGAGGGCAACAAGGGCTTCGAAGCCATTGCCTGGGACCTGATGCGCCAGCGCCTGGTCATCGGCGCCGAGCGGCCGCCCAAAATGTTCACTTGGGGCACTGATGGCCGTAGCCCGCTCAAGGGCGAGAAGCAGCCGCTGGCCAGCGACGAACTGGATCTGCGCAACTTGTCCGCGCTGGGTGTCGACCCGCGCACAGGGCATCTGCTGGCATTGTCGGCAGACTCCAACATGCTGCTCGAGCTTGACGAGAAGGGTGAGCAGGTCAGCTTCATGACCCTGCTGGGTGGCTTCAATGGTTTGGCTGACACCATCCCACGGGCCGAGGGAGTGGCAATGGACGACCAAGGCAACTTGTACCTGGTCAGCGAGCCAAATCTGTTCTATCGCTTCAGAAAGCACTGAGTGATCAGCCATTTCCGACAATGACATTAAGCTTTGCTTCAGTTGATAGTGCTTAGCTACGCGCTCCCATTGCCGAGTCTGCCCGCATGCGCCGCCACGTTCGCCTGATCTTCGCCTTTTTCGTGCTTGTCTGCCTGCTCGTGCTGGGGGCTGCCGGGCATGAGTTCCGCTTGTTCGAGCGGGCCTGGTTCAACTTCAAGACATGGTGGCAGCCAGCCGCGCAAAGCATCGGCCTGGATCGTTACCAGGTTGTGCTCGAGGCCAGGCCCATCGAGGGGCTGGACGACGACATCTCGGCATTGACCTACGATCCTGACCGCAAAAGCCTGTTCACCGTCACCAATGCCGAACCGGAGCTGATCGAGCTGTCGCTGGACGGTCGTATCCTGCGCCGTGTCCCGCTGACCGGCTTCGGCGACCCCGAGGCGGTGGAGTATGTCGGGCCCAACAGCTACGTGATCACCGATGAGCGCCAGCAGCGGCTGATCCGTGTGCGCCTGGATGATGACACCCTGTTCCTCGACGCCAACGATGCCGAGCAGTTGTCCCTGGGCATCGGCCTGAACGGCAACAAGGGGTTCGAGGGTCTGGCCTACGACTCGGCAGGCAAGCGCCTGTTCGTGGCCAAGGAGCGTGACCCGATGATGATCTACGAGGTGCACGGCTTTCCCCACGACAACCCTGACAAACCCTACGCCGTGCATGTGGTACAGGATCGCAAGCGTGACCGGCGGTTGTTCGTGAGGGATTTGTCGAGCCTGCAGTTCGACGAACGCAGCGGGCACCTGCTGGCGCTGTCCGACGAGTCGCGGCTGGTGCTGGAGCTTGATGTGAAGGGGCGGCCGCTGAGTACCTTGTCATTGCGCAAGGGGTTCCAGGGGTTGAAGCAGACCGTGCCACAAGCTGAGGGGATTGCGATGGACGACGCCGGGACCATCTACCTGGTCAGTGAGCCGAACCTGTTCTATGTGTTCAAGCAGCCTTGATGGGGTGAGGATGGCACTGGCTTCGCCGGTGTTCGCTGGCAAGCCAGCTCCCACAAGGTAGCGCGGACCCTGTGGGAGCTGGCTTGCCAGCGATTCGAGGGAGAAGCCCTCGCTGGCGGTTACTCGGCCTTCAGGCTCTTCACGCCCTCGGCGGTTCCCAGCAACAGCACATCCGCCGGCCGTGCCGCGAACAGGCCATTGGTAACCACGCCGACGATGGCGTTGATCTGGCTTTCCAGTTCCACCGGGTTGGTGATCTGCAGGTTGTGCACGTCGAGGATGACGTTGCCGTTGTCGGTCACCACGCCTTCGCGGTAGACCGGGTCGCCGCCCAGCTTGACCAGCTGGCGCGCCACGTGGCTGCGGGCCATCGGGATGACCTCGACCGGCAGCGGGAAGGCACCCAGCACCGGCACCAGCTTGCTGGCGTCGGCGATGCAGATGAAGGTCTTGGCCACTGCGGCGACGATCTTCTCGCGGGTCAGGGCCGCGCCGCCGCCCTTGATCAGGTTGAGGTGGGCATCGCTCTCGTCGGCGCCGTCCACGTAGAACTCCAGCTCGCTGACGCTGTTCAGCTCGTACACCGGGATGCCATGGCCCTTCAGGCGCTGGGCGGTGGCCTCGGAGCTGGCGACGGCGCCGTCGAAGGCGGTCTTGTGCTGGGCCAGGGCGTCGATGAAGAAGTTGGCGGTCGAGCCTGTGCCGACGCCGACGACGCTTTTTTCATCCAGCTTCGGCAGGATGAGGTCGACGGCGGCCTGGGCGACGGCCTGTTTGAGTTGGTCCTGGGTCATGCGGGCTCCGGGAGGGGCAGGGCGGATATCGAAAGTTGCCTAGTATAACGGCTCCGGCGGCTTTGCTGTGGTCGCCCGACGTGGCGCTGCGGTAGACTCCCAGCCCTTGTCCCGCGGCCCAGTGATGCTTTCCGATGCTCGAACAGTACGTCAAGAAGATCCTCACCTCGCGCGTCTACGACGTTGCTGTCGAAACCCCGCTGCACACTGCCGGGCAACTGAGCAAGCGCCTGGGCAACACGGTGCTGCTCAAGCGCGAGGACCTGCAGCCGGTGTTCTCGTTCAAGATCCGCGGGGCCTACAACAAGCTGGCGCAACTGAGCGCCGAGGAGCTGGCCCGTGGCGTGGTCACCGCCTCGGCCGGCAACCATGCCCAGGGCCTGGCACTGGCGGCGCGGGAGCTGGGTATCAAGGCGACCATCGTCATGCCCAAGACCACCCCGGAGATCAAGATCGAAGGCGTGCGCTCGCGTGGTGGCAAGGTGTTGTTGCATGGCGACAGCTTCCCCGAGGCGCTGGCCTACTCTCTGAAGCTGGTGGAGGAGAAAGGTTTCGTCTACATCCACCCCTACGACGACCCCCACACCATTGCCGGGCAAGGCACGGTGGCCATGGAGATCCTGCGTCAGCACCCGGGCCAGCTGGACGCGATCTTCGTGCCGGTCGGCGGCGGCGGTCTGATCGCCGGTATCGCCGCCTACGTGAAATACCTGCGCCCGGAGATCAAGGTCATCGGCGTCGAACCGGACGATTCCAATTGCCTGCAGGCCGCCATGGCCGCCGGTGAGCGCGTGGTGCTGCCACAGGTCGGGCTGTTCGCTGACGGCGTGGCGGTGGCGCAGATCGGCCAGCACACCTTCGATATCTGCCGTCATCATGTGGATGAAGTGATCACCGTCAGCACCGACGAGATCTGCGCCGCAATCAAGGATATCTACGACGATACCCGCTCGATCACCGAACCTGCTGGTGCTCTCGGTGTTGCCGGGATCAAGAAATACGTCGAGCTCAAGGGTGTGGCCGGGCAGACCCTGGTGGCCATCGACTCGGGCGCCAACGTCAACTTCGACCGCCTGCGGCATGTGGCCGAGCGCGCCGAGCTGGGCGAGAAGCGCGAGGCGATCATCGCCGTGACCATCCCCGAGCGCCCAGGCAGCTTCAAGGCCTTCTGCGAGGCCATCGGCAAGCGCCAGATCACCGAATTCAACTACCGCAAGCACACCTCGGACGAGGCGCACATCTTCGTCGGCGTGCAGACTCACCCGGAAACCGACCCGCGTGCGGCATTGGTACAGCAACTGACGGAGCAAGGTTTCCCAGTCACCGACCTGACCGACAACGAACTGGCCAAGCTGCATATCCGACACATGGTGGGTGGCCACTCGGCCGGGGCCAGCGATGAGATGGTGCTGCGTTTCGAGTTCCCGGAGCGGCCCGGTGCCCTGTTCAACTTCCTCAACAAGCTGGGCGGGCGTTGGAACATCTCGATGTTCCACTACCGCAACCACGGCGCCGCCGACGGGCGCGTGGTCGCGGGCCTGCAGGTGCCTGAAGAGGAGCGCCACCTGGTGCCGGCGGCCCTGGCCAAGATCGGCTATCCATACTGGGACGAGACCGAGAACCCGGCTTACCGGCTATTCTTGGGCTGAACACGCTTCACCTCGCGGGAGCGGGCCTGCCCCGCGATGAGGCCGAAAGCGAAAAAGCCTGCTGAAGGATGATTTTCACATGGAACACCTGACCACCCTCAAGACCCTGCACATCCTCGCCACGGCCCTGTTGCTGCTTGGCGCCCTGGGCCTGGCGGTCTGGACCTGGCATGCCCGGCGCAAGGGCGACGCCGAGGCCTACGGCAAGTTGTTGCGCCGCCCGCTGGTGTTCGTCTGGCTGCTGATGGGGCTGTGCCTGCTGAGCATGCCGTTCACCGGCTGGTGGCTGGTGCATCTGGTCGGCTGGCCGCTGGGGCAGACCTGGGTGCTGGCCTCCAGCGTCATCTATACCCTTGGAGCGTTCGCCGTGTGGTGGCTGGTGGCGCGCCTGAACCGGCTGCGCAAGGCCGAAGCCGTAGGCTTGAAGTTTACCCTGGCGCTGGCGGTGTTCAGCGGTGTGTGCTTCCTGTCCATCGCTGGCCTGATGGGCGCCAAGCCGGTCTGATGACACTCGTCAGCTCGCTCCCATTGGCAAACTCCGGGAGCGGGCTGCTCCCGCGAGAGGCTGACGCAGTCGCGTCACCTTGCCTTCATGCAAACCAGGTATACCAGTGCCACGCCCGGTGTGGCGACGCTCGCTCAATACGCAGTCTTCACCTCGCCGCAGATAAGCTTGGCGGGCGCGTTGCTGCGCGCTCAGGCTTTGTGGAACAATGCGGCGACATGCGTTTGCGAGGTTGCTGCCGTGATCGACCCGGATGGTTTTCGCCCCAATGTCGGGATCATTCTCACGAATGATGCCGGGCAGGTGCTATGGGCTCGGCGGATCAACCAGGATGCCTGGCAGTTTCCCCAGGGTGGCATCAACCCTGATGAAACGCCGGAAGATGCCCTGTACCGCGAGCTGAACGAAGAAGTAGGCCTGGAACGCCAGGATGTGGAAATACTTGCCTGCACCCGTGGCTGGTTGCGTTATCGTTTACCCCAGCGCCTGGTGCGCACCCACAGCCAGCCGCTGTGCATAGGCCAGAAACAGAAGTGGTTCCTGCTGCGCCTGGTGAGCAATGAGCAACGGGTGCGCATGGACCTGACCGGCAAGCCGGAATTCGATGGCTGGCGCTGGGTCAGCTACTGGTATCCGCTGGGCCAGGTGGTGACATTCAAGCGCGAGGTATACCGCCGCGCCCTGAAAGAGCTAGCCCCGCGCCTGCTGACGCGCGACTGACGACGGAGTCCGACCCCGAGCCATGCTCAATACGCTGCGCAAGATCGTCCAGGAAGTGAACTCCGCCAAAGATCTCAAGACGGCGTTGGGTATCATTGTCTTGCGCGTCAAGGAGGCGATGGGCAGCCAGGTCTGCTCTGTCTACCTGCTCGACCCGGACACCAACCGCTTCGTGCTGATGGCCACCGAGGGCTTGAACAAGCGCTCCATCGGCAAGGTCAGCATGGCCCCTAATGAAGGCCTGGTCGGCCTGGTCGGTACCCGCGAGGAGCCACTGAACCTCGAGAACGCCGCCGATCACCCCCGTTACCGCTACTTCGCCGAAACCGGCGAAGAGAAATTCGCCTCCTTCCTCGGTGCACCGATCATCCACCATCGTCGCGTGGTCGGCGTGCTGGTCATCCAGCAGAAGGAACGCCGCCAGTTCGACGAAGGCGAAGAGGCCTTCCTGGTCACCATGAGCGCGCAGCTCGCCGGGGTTATCGCCCACGCCGAGGCGACGGGTTCGATCCGTGGCCTGGGCCGTCAGGGCAAGGGCATCCAGGAAGCCCGCTTCGTCGGGGTGCCGGGTTCGCCGGGCGCCGCAGTCGGTCGATCGGTGGTGATGTTGCCGCCCGCCGACCTGGAGGTTGTGCCTGACCGCACCGTCGAGGACATCGACAACGAACTCAAGCTGTTCAACAACGCCCTCGAGGGCGTGCGCGAGGACATGCGCAAGCTGTCGGCCAAGCTTGCCACCCAGTTGCGCCCCGAAGAGCGTGCGCTGTTCGACGTGTACCTGATGATGCTCGAGGACGCCGCCCTCGGTGGCGAGGTGGTCGAAGTCATCAAGACTGGCCAATGGGCCCAGGGCGCCTTGCGCCAGGTGGTCGGCGAACACGTCAATCGCTTCGAACTGATGGATGACGACTACCTGCGCGAGCGGGCTTCGGACGTCAAGGACCTGGGTCGGCGCCTGCTGGCGTACCTGCAGGAGGCCCGTTCGCAGTCGCTGGTCTACCAGGAAAACACCATTCTGGTCAGTGAAGAACTGACCCCCGCCATGCTCGGCGAGGTGCCGGAGGGCAAGCTGGTGGGCCTGGTCTCGGTACTCGGCTCGGGTAACTCCCACGTGGCGATCCTGGCCCGGGCCATGGGTATCCCCACGGTCATGGGGGTGGTTGACCTGCCTTATTCGAAGGCCGACGGCATCGAGATGATCGTCGACGGCTACAAGGGCGAGGTCTTCACCAACCCCGGCGAAGTGCTGCGCAAGCAGTACAGCGACGTGGTCGAGGAAGAGCGCCAGCTGGCCAAGGGGCTCGATGCCCTGCGCGAGCTGCCGTGCATCACCCCGGACGGCCACCGCATGCCGCTGTGGGTCAACACCGGTCTGCTCGCCGATGTGGCCCGCGCCCAGCAGCGCGGCGCCGAGGGCGTGGGCCTGTACCGCACTGAAGTGCCGTTCATGATCAACCAGCGCTTCCCCAGCGAAAAGGAACAGCTGGCGATCTACCGCGAGCAGTTGCAGGCGTTCCATCCGCTGCCGGTGACCATGCGCAGCCTCGACATCGGCGGCGACAAGTCGCTGTCGTATTTCCCGATCAAGGAAGAGAACCCGTTCCTCGGCTGGCGCGGTATCCGCGTTACCCTCGACCATCCGGAAATCTTCCTGGTGCAGACCCGCGCCATGCTCAAGGCCAGCGAGGGCCTGAACAACCTGCGCATCCTGCTGCCGATGATTTCCGGCATCCATGAGCTCGAAGAAGCCCAGCACCTGATTCACCGTGCCTGGGGCGAGGTGCGCGACGAAGGCACCGATGTGCCGATGCCGCCGGTGGGGGTGATGGTGGAGATCCCGGCCGCGGTGTATCAGACCCGCGAACTGGCGCGCCAGGTCGATTTCCTTTCGGTCGGCTCCAACGACCTCACCCAGTACCTGCTGGCCGTGGACCGCAACAATCCACGGGTCGCCGATCTTTACGACTATCTGCACCCGGCGGTGTTGCAGGCCCTGCAGACCGTGGTCAGCGTGGCCCACGAGGAAGGCAAACCGGTCAGTATCTGCGGTGAGATGGCCGGTGACCCGGCTGCGGCGATCCTGCTGATGGCCATGGGCTTCGACAGCCTGTCGATGAACGCCACCAACTTGCCGAAGGTGAAGTGGATGCTGCGCCAGATCAACCTGAGCAAGGCCAGGGAGCTGCTGGCCGATGCCATGAGCCATGACAATCCGCAGGTTATCCACAGCTCGTTGCAGCTGGCGCTGAAGAATCTCGGGCTGGCGCGGATGATCGGGCCGAACAAGACCCTCTGATTGCCTGTACCGACCTCATCGCGGGCTCCGAAGCAAAACTGTTGGTGCGAGCCCGTGGGAGCGGGCTTGCCCCGCGATGAGGTCTAATCAGATCTCCAGGCTAACCTCGCCCAGATGCCCACCAAACGGCCCGAAACTGCGTTCGATCATGCGCCGTCGGCCTTGGTCATCGACAATCAGCACTGTGCTCGCCCGCGTCCCATAGTTCTGGCTGGCGATGAACACGCTCGACAGCAGTCGCTCGGTGGCCAGCCCCACGCCGGTCTCGGGCAGTTCGCCGTCCGGCGCGGGCTGTGCATCGCCCAGCAGTGTCAGTAGCTGCTGTAGGTCGGCATCCTCGAGCAGTCCCTCAAGCCCGCTGCGAGCCTTCAGCAGCTTCGGCCACGGCGTATCCAGTCCGGCATTCGACAGCCCGTACACCCCCGGTTCAAGCAGGCGTGGTGCCGGCTCGCGGGCATGCAGGTAGCCCAATCGCTCGCCATCGCCGACCAGCAGGTTGAACCCCGAGTACTGGTCACTGCGGCTGGCCACCTGGTCCAGATAGGCCTCGACCCCCAGTTCGCCCTGCAGATAGGCCGCCACCAGTTCACCGCGGGACCGTGGCCCCAACGGCTGGCGTGGATCACGGATATTGGTCAGCGCCGCAAAGCGTCCGTTCGGCCCGACACCCAGCCAGGTGCCACCGGCTTCCAGGTCACGCCCGGCGTGCACCCCAGGCGCGTCCTCCCAATTGCCCAGGGCCTGGGTCGGCCGCGCATAGAACTCATCGCGGTTGGCCGCGACGATCAGTGGCCGGGCTGTCCCCGGCCGCCAGGCGAATACGATCAGGCACATAGGTTGTCCCCTGTGTTTTCGGCCACTCTACCCGCGCCGCCGGCCGCTATCCATCATCTGACACAGAGTTCACTAGAGCGCCGGGCGTGGCTTCCGTTACCATGCCGGATTGTTTTCCACTGGGGCCACGAATGGAATTCGCTCTCTATCTGCTGTTGGGCGCCTGCGCCGGCGTGCTGGCCGGGCTGTTCGGCGTCGGTGGCGGCATCATCATCGTGCCGGTGCTGGTGTTCAGCTTCACCTTGCAGGGCTTCGACCCATCGGTGCTGACCCACCTGGCGGTCGGTACTTCGCTGGCAACCATCGTCTTCACCTCGATCAATGCCGTGCGTGAGCACCAGCGCAAGGGCGCGGTGCAATGGCCGATCTTCGCCTGGATGACCGTGGGTATTCTGCTCGGCGCGCTGGTCGGGGCCAAGACCGCCTCGCTGATACAGGGCCCGATGCTGCAGAAGATCATCGGTGTGTTCGCCCTGGTGATCGCCGCGCAGATGGCCCTGGACCTCAAGCCCAAGGCCAGCCGCGGCATTCCCGGCAAGCCCGGATTGACCGCCGCCGGCGGGGTGATCGGCTGGGCCTCGGCCATTTTCGGGATCGGCGGTGGATCACTGACCGTACCGTTCCTCACCTGGCGCAGCCTGCCCATGCAGCAGGCCGTGGCGACTTCGTCGGCCTGCGGCCTGCCGATCGCCCTGGCCAGTGCCCTGGGCTTCATGTGGCTGGGGTGGCACGAGGAACACCTGCCGGCCCACAGCCTGGGCTACGTCTATCTTCCGGCGCTGGTCGGCATCGCCGCCACCAGCATGTTCTTCGCCCGCTACGGCGCGCGTCTGGCGCACAAGCTGTCGCCGCGCGTGCTCAAGCGTCTGTTCGCCGCGCTGTTGTTCTGCGTCGGACTCAGCTTCCTTATCTGAATCTAGAGGAAAGACAATGCTGCCTTACCCGCAGATCGACCCGGTGGCCGTGGCCCTCGGTCCACTGAAAATCCACTGGTACGGCTTGATGTACCTGATCGGCATCGGCGGCGCCTGGCTGCTGGCCTCGCGCCGGTTGAACCGCTTCGACCCCACCTGGAGCCGCGAGAAGCTTTCCGACCTGGTGTTCTGGCTGTCGATGGGCGTGATCGTCGGCGGGCGCCTGGGTTACGTGCTGTTCTACGACCTGCACCAGTACCTGGCCAACCCGACGCTGATCTTCGAGGTGTGGAAGGGCGGCATGTCGTTCCACGGTGGCTTCATCGGCGTGATGCTCGCCGCCTTGTGGTTCGGCAAGCGCAACAACAAGTCGTTCTTCGAACTGATGGACTTCGTCGCGCCGCTGGTGCCGATCGGCCTTGGCGCCGGACGTATCGGCAACTTCATCAACGCCGAACTGTGGGGCAAGGCCACCGACGTGCCGTGGGCAATGATCTTCCCGCCGTTCAGCGACCCGGCGCAATTGCCGCGTCACCCGTCGCAGCTATACCAGTTCGCCCTCGAAGGTGTGGCATTATTCGTCATCCTTTGGCTGTACTCGCGCAAGCCGCGCCCGACCATGGCCGTTTCCGGCATGTTCGCGCTGTTCTATGGCATCTTCCGCTTCATCGTGGAGTTCGTGCGCGTACCCGACGCCCAGCTCGGCTACATCGCCTTCGGCTGGTTGACCATGGGTCAGTTGCTCTGCGTGCCGATGATTCTCGGCGGCATCTTCCTGATCTGGTGGGCCTACAACCGCAAACCGTCGGCCAAGGCCACCGTCTGATTTCCACGGCAGGGGCGCTCCCCCTGCCGTTCTTGTTACAGGTAAGCCATGAAACAGTATCTAGATCTGGTCCGTGACGTCATCGATAACGGCACGCTGCAGGAAAACCGCACCGGTATCCGCACCATCAGCCTGCCGGGCGCGATGCTGCGTTTCGACCTGCAGAAGGGCTTCCCGGCCATTACCACGCGCAAGCTGGCGTTCAAGTCGGCGATCGGCGAGATGGTCGGCTTCCTGCGCGGCGTCAAGAACGCCGGCGAGTTCCGCGAGCTGGGCTGCAAGGTCTGGGACCAGAACGCCAACGAAAACGCCCAGTGGCTGGCCAACCCGTTCCGCCAGGGGCATGACGACCTCGGCGAAATCTACGGCGTGCAATGGCGCCAGTGGCCCGGCTACAAGCGCATCCCGCTGAGCAACCCGGCCGCCATCGAGATGGCCGAGAAGGCCGGCTTCCGCCGTATCGCCCAGGACGAGGAAGACGGCCAGGCGTTCGTCATCCTCTACAAGGCCATCGACCAGGTGCGCCAGTGCCTGGACACCATCGCCAACGACCCGGGCAGCCGCCGTATCCTGTTCCACGGCTGGAACTGCGCTCAGCTCGACGAGATGGCCCTGCCGCCGTGCCACCTGCTGTACCAGTTCCACCCGAATGTCGAGACCCGGGAAATTTCCCTGACCCTCTACATCCGCTCCAACGACCTGGGCCTGGGCACGCCGTTCAACCTCACCGAGGGCGCGGCGCTGCTGTCGCTGTTCGGCCGCCTGACCGGCTACACCCCGCGCTGGTTCACCTACTTCATCGGCGATGCCCATGTGTACGAGAACCACCTGGATATGCTGGGCGAGCAGATGAAGCGTGAACCGCTGGCGGCACCGAAGCTGGTGATCAGCGACCGCGTGCCGGCGTTCGCCGAGACCGGCAAGTACGAGCCGGAGTGGCTGGAGAAGATCGAGCCGAGCGACTTCTGGCTGGAAGGCTACGAGCACCATGCGCCGATGACGGCGCCGATGGCGGTCTAACTCAAGGAAGTCGGGGGCCGCAAACCGGCCCCAAGTCTCTAATGCCCGTGGCTGCGCCCCACGTGGGAATGCTCCACCTCTGGCATGGTCACCGCCCCATTCGTCTCCAACTGCTGCAGGATTGCGCACTCCGCCCCCTGCGCATTGCACTGCTGCCGCAGTTCCACCAGCTGCGCCTGCAGTGCCACCAGCCCATCGATCCTCGCCTGCACATGCTCGATATGCTCGTCGATCAGCGCGTTGACGCTGCCGCATGAGCCGTCGGGGCTGTCGCGCAGGTTCAACAGGCTACGGATCTCGTCCAGGGTCATGTCCAGGGTGCGGCAGTTGCGGATGAAGGTCAGGCGCTCGACATGGGCCTGGGTGTAGAGCCGGTAATTACCGTCGCTGCGGGCAGGTTCCGGCAGCAGCTGTTCGCGCTCGTAGTAGCGGATGGTCTCCACGGCGCAGTCGGTGGCCTTGGCCAGTTCTCCGATCTTCATGGCAAATCTCCTGCAAAGGGCTTGACCCTATAGTGGCTACAGGGTGTTCACTTGGCAACAACCCACTCTGTGGATCTCTACAGAGGCCAGCGCTCAGTTAAGGATGATTCCATGAACCAGCCTGTCAGCCCCGACCACAAGCATGATCACGCCCATGACCTCGATCATGGCCACGCGCCCCACACCCACGGCTGCTGCGCCAGCAAGGCCGCTCCGGCCCTGGTGCAGCTGACCGAGAAGGCCAGCGGCCAGGCGCAGCTCAGCCGCTTCCGCATCGAGGCCATGGACTGCCCTACCGAGCAGACCCTGATCCAGGACAAGCTGGGCAAGCTGGCCGGTGTCGAGCAGCTGGAATTCAACCTGATCAATCGTGTGCTCGGTGTGCACCATACCCTCGAGGGCACCGTCGAGATCGAGCGGGCCATCGATAGCCTGGGCATGAAGGCCGAACCCTTGGCCGCCGAGGATGATGGCGCCGCCAGCGCACCCCAGACCAGCAAGACCCGTTGGTGGCCGCTGGCGCTGTCCGGTGTTGCGGCAATTGCCGCAGAAATCGTGCACTTCTCCGGCAAGGCACCGGAGTGGGTGGTCGCCGCGCTGGCCCTGGCGGCCATCCTCGGCTGCGGCCTCGGTACCTACAAGAAGGGCTGGATTGCCCTGAAAAACCGCAACCTCAATATCAATGCGCTGATGAGTATCGCCGTGACCGGCGCGGTGCTGATCGGCCAGTGGCCGGAAGCGGCCATGGTCATGGTGCTGTTCACCGTTGCCGAACTGATCGAAGCCCGTTCACTGGACCGCGCGCGCAATGCCATCGGCGGGCTGATGCAGCTGGCCCCGGACATGGCCACCGTGCAACAGGCTGATGGCCAGTGGCGCGAGGTCGAGGTGCGCGAGGTGGCAATCGGCGCACGGGTGCGGGTGCGCCCAGGCGAGCGTATCGGCCTGGACGGCGAGGTGGTCAGTGGCCAGTCCAGTGTCGACCAGGCGCCGATCACCGGGGAAAGCCTGCCGGTCGAGAAGGCGGTCGGCGACAAGCTGTTCGCCGGCACCATCAACCAGGCCGGCGCGATGGAATACCGCGTCACGGCCGCCGCCGGTCAATCGACCCTGGCCCGTATCATCAAGGCCGTTGAAGAAGCCCAGGGCGCCCGAGCGCCGACCCAGCGCTTCGTCGACCAGTTCTCGCGCATCTACACCCCCGTGGTGTTCGCGGTAGCGCTCGCCGTGGCGGTCATCCCGCCGCTGTTCATGGCCGGTGCCTGGTTCGACTGGATCTACCGTGCCCTGGTGCTGCTGGTGGTGGCCTGCCCGTGCGCGCTGGTGATCTCCACCCCGGTGACCATCGTCAGCGGCCTGGCTGCGGCGGCGCGCAAAGGCATCCTGATCAAGGGCGGTGTGTACCTGGAGGGCGGGCGCAAGCTGGACTTCCTGGCCCTGGACAAGACCGGCACCATCACCCACGGCAAGCCGGTGCAGACCGACAGCAAGGTGCTCGACCCACTGTTCGAAGAGCGCGCCCAGGCCTTGGCCGCGAGCCTGGCCGCCCGTTCCGATCACCCGGTGTCAGGTGCCATCGCTCTGTTCGCCAAGGGCCAGGATCTGGTTCTGAGCGAAGTCACCGAGTTCGCCGCCTTGGCCGGTCGCGGTGTGCGCGGTGATATCGAGGGCCAGACCTACCACTTGGGCAACCATCGCCTGGTGGAAGAGCTCGGCCTGTGCTCCCCGGAGCTGGAAGCGCAGCTGGATGTGCTGGAGCGCCAGGGCAAGACCGTTGTACTGCTGCTCGACCGCTCCGGCCCGCTGGCGTTGTTCGCCGTGGCCGACACGGTCAAGGACAGCAGCCGCCAGGCAATCGCCGAGCTGCACGAGCTGGGTATCAAGACGGTCATGTTGACCGGCGACAATCCCCACACCGCCCAGGCCATTGCGGCCCAGGTGGGGATCGACCGCGCCGAGGGCAACCTGCTGCCCGCGGACAAGCTCGCCAGCATCGAGAACCTGTACGCCCAGGGGCACCGTGTCGGCATGGTCGGCGATGGCATCAACGACGCGCCGGCCCTGGCCCGCGCCGAGATCGGCTTTGCCATGGCCGCCGCCGGCACCGACACCGCCATCGAGACCGCCGATGTGGCGCTGATGGACGACGACTTGCGCAAGATCCCGGCCTTCGTCAGGCTGTCGCGCCAAAGCGCGGCGATCCTCACCCAGAACATCGTGCTGGCCCTGGGGATCAAGGCAATCTTCCTGGCAATCACCTTCGCCGGCATGGCCACCATGTGGATGGCGGTATTCGCCGACATGGGCGTGAGCCTGCTGGTGGTGTTCAACGGTCTGCGCCTGTTGCGCAAATAACGCCTGTGGCGTGAAAAAGAGGTTCTGCCAATGCTGAGCGCCGAGCTCAAAGCCTTCTACATGGTGGCCCGCCTGGGCAGCATCACCCTGGCGGCGAAGAAGCTCGGGCTCAGCCAGCCCACGGTGACCACGCAGATCCGCAACCTCGAGGGCCAGTACAACGTCGAGTTGTTCTACCGCGGCGGCCGGCGCCTGGTGTTGAGCGAGGAGGGCGTGCGCCTGCTGCCGATGGTCAAGGCGCTGCTGCAGCAGGAAGCCGACATCGAGTTCGAGTTGCGCAACAGCGGCCAGGCCCAGGGCAGCCTGCGCATCGCCGCCACCGCGCCGTACTACATCCTCGACCTGGTGAAGATCTTCCGCGAGCGCCTGCCGCAGGTGGAGGTGGCGGTGGAGATCGGCAACTCGCAGCAGGTGCTGGAAATGCTCGAGGACTACCGGGTGGATATCGCGGCCTCGTCGCAATTGCTCGAAGACGCACGCCTGGTGCGCCGGGTGCTGGGCAGCGACCCGCTGGTACTGGCGGTGCACCGCAATCATCCCTTGGCGCAACGCCAGGCGGTGTCGATCGAGGTGGTGGCCGGGCATTGCCTGCTGATGCGCGAAAAGGGCTCCACCACCCGCAAGCTCACCGAGCAGATGATGCAGGACGCCGGGGTGAAGGCCGGGGCGCTCTTGGAGATCGGCAGCCGCGAGTCGATCCGCGAGGCGGTGCTGCGCAACATTGGCATCAGCATCATTGCCCGCCATGAGGTGCCGCATAACCCCGAGCTGCGGGTGCTGGCGCTGGACGACGCACCGGTGATGCACGAGTACCTGTACTGCCTGAAAGAGCGGCGCCAAGCGCGGTTGCCGGCGGCGTTCCTGGGGGTGGCGCAGGAGGTGGTTGGATCGCAATTCTGACAGGACCCAATCGCGGGGCCACTACAAAATCTGCCTATACCACTATCACCGGCTTTTGCCCCAACGCCACAGAACCTTCGCACAGCCTGCCTAGCATGGCCCCCATCGCTTCGATGAGGACCTGCCATGAACCACGTCACCCCGGGCGCACAGATGAAAGTGCGCGGCATCCACAAACGCTTCGGCGCTTTCACCGCGCTCAACGACGTGTCCCTCGACATCGCCGCTGGCGAGCTGGTGTGTCTGCTCGGTCCCTCGGGCTGCGGCAAGACCACCCTGCTGCGTTGCATCGCCGGCCTCGAGCGCCAGGACCGCGGCACGCTGTACATCGGCGACCGCGATATCTCCGAGCTGCCGCCCCAGGCTCGTGACTACGGCATCCTGTTCCAGTCCTACGCACTGTTCCCCAACCTCACCGTCGAAGCCAACATTGCCTATGGCCTGACCGGTAGCAACCGCGAGGCCTCGCGCCAGCGGGTGAGCGAGATGCTCGAGCTGGTGGGCCTGGCCGGCAGTGAGAAGAAATACCCCGGCCAGCTCTCCGGCGGCCAGCAGCAGCGCGTCGCCCTGGCCCGCGCCTTGGCGCCGTCGCCCTCGCTGCTGCTGCTCGACGAGCCGATGTCGGCCCTCGACGCCCGTGTTCGCGAGCACCTGTGCACCGAGCTGCGCCAGCTGCAACGCCAGTTGGGCATCACCACGCTGATGGTCACCCACAACCAGGACGAAGCCATGCTGATGGCCGACCGCATCGCCGTGATGAACAACGGCCAGGTCGAGCAGTACGCCACGCCCCAGGAAATCTACGACCAGCCGGCGACACCCTTCGTCGCGGAGTTCGTCGGCCAGGGCAACTGGCTGCCGTTCCAGCGCAGCAGCAATAACCACGCCCAGGTCGGCGGCATGCACATGCGCCTGGCCGACAACGCCAGCGCCGCCAGCAGCGGCCGACTGTTCTGCCGGCCCGAGGCGATCACTGTCAACCCGGTGGTGCACGAGGAGAACCTGTTCCCGGCCAAGGTTCGGGAAGTCACCTTCCTCGGCAATCGCTGCCGCATGAGCTTCGAGCTCGAAGCCCTGCCGGGCCATGCGCTGCTCGCGGAGCTTGCGCCCGAAGCCATGCCGCGCCTGGGTTCGCAGGACATCTGGGTGGCCCTGCCGCCGCAGAGCCTGCAGGTGTTCGCCTGAGATGGCCGCGC
This sequence comes from Pseudomonas sp. FG36, assembly GCF_057809275.1. Taxonomy (NCBI): domain Bacteria; kingdom Pseudomonadati; phylum Pseudomonadota; class Gammaproteobacteria; order Pseudomonadales; family Pseudomonadaceae; genus Pseudomonas; species Pseudomonas sp. FG36. The sequence goes on along the minus strand of NZ_JBMDJQ010000005.1, from coordinate 111,667 downwards.
CCATGACCCTGCCGCTCACTCACGGCAACGACAGGCCACGCAACGGCGTCGCCCTGGGGGACCGACTGTTCGTCGTCGGTGGCAAGAGCCTGTTGCTGGGCCTGCTGGTGCTGGCGGTGCTGCTGCCGTTGCTGGCGATCTTCTGGCGTGGCTTCAGCGCTGAAGCCGGGCAGGGCGGGGGGCTGCTCGCCGCCCGCGAACTGTTTGCCAGCGCGAACTTCCACTGGTTGCTCGGCAACAGCCTGTCGGTAGCTCTCACCGTTGCCGCCATCGTTGTGCCGCTGGCCTATCTGTTCGCCTATGCCTTGCAACGCACGCTGATCCCGGCCAAGGGGGTGTGGCGCGGCATTTCGCTGTTGCCGTTGCTGGCGCCGTCGATGCTGCCGGCGATCGCGCTGGTCTATCTGTTCGGTAACCAGGGCCTGCTGCGCGGGCTGCTCAGCGACAACATCTACGGTTTCTGGGGCATCGTGCTTGGCGAGGCCATCTACACCTTCCCCCATGCGTTGATGATCCTGCTCTCGGCGCTGTCACTGGCCGACGCACGGCTGTTCGATGCCGCTTCGAGCATGGGCGCGGGGCCGGTCCGGGCATTCTTCAGCATCACCTGGCCGGCCACGCGTCAGGCGGTGTTCGCGGCGTTCTGCCTGGTGTTCACTCTGACCATCACCGACTTCGGCGTGCCGGTAGTGGTCGGTGGTGATTACCAGGTGCTGGCGCTGGAAGCCTACAAGGCAGTGGTCGGCCAGCAGCAGTTCGGCCGCGGTGCGCTGATCGGCATGGTGCTGCTGGTGCCGGCGCTGCTCAGTTTTGCCGTGGATGCCTGGCTGCGCCGCCGCCAGGGCGAGGCCATGAGCGGTCGCGCCCAGGTGTTCGAACCCAAGCCTTCGAAGCTGCGTGATGGCTGCTACCTGGCCATCGTGTTGCTGGTGTGCGCAGCGCTGCTGGCGGTGATCGGCATGGCGGTGTACTCGTCGCTGGTCAAGTTCTGGCCGTACAACCTGTCGCTGTCGCTCAAGCACTACATGTTCGAAGACACCGCTGGCGGCGGCTGGCTGGCCTATCGCAACAGCGTGACCATGGCCATCGGCACCGCGCTGATCGGCAGCGTGGTGATCTTCACCGGTGCCTACCTCATGGAGAAGACCCAAGGCCAGCGCCTGCTCAATCAACTGCTGCGCCTGCTCAGCTTCATCCCCATGGCGGTGCCCGGCCTGGTGCTGGGCCTGGGCTATGTGTTCTTCTTCAACCTCAACGGCAACCCGTTGCACGTGTTCTACGGCAGCATGGCGCTGCTGGTGGTGTGCACCATCGCCCACTACCTGACCACCGCGCAGATGACCGCCACCACCGCCCTGCGCCAGCTCGACGGTGAGTTCGAAGCCGCCGCGCTGTCGCTCAAGGCGCCGCTGTACAAGCACTTCGTGCGGGTCACCGTGCCGATCTGCCTGCCGGCGCTGCTGGACATCATCCGCTACCTGTTCGTCTCGGCGATGACCACGGTGTCGGCGGCGATCTTCCTCTACAGCCCCGACACCATCCTCGCCGCCGTTGCCGTGCTGAACATGGATGACGCCGGCAACGTTGGCGGCGCCGCTGCCATGTCGACCCTGATCCTCTTGACCAGCGCCGCCGCCTCCCTGCTGTTGGCCGGTGCTTCGCGCGGCCTGCTGCGCCGCTCCCAGGCCTGGCGCCAACGCGCCCCCGGCCATTGACCGACTGCCCACACCGATAGGAACCGCATCATGTTCAAGCCCCTCGCACTTGCCGCTGCCGTATCCGCCGTGTTCAGCCTGCAGGCTTCGGCCGCGACCCAGCTGACCGTCTACACCGCCCTGGAGGCCGAGCAGCTCAAGAGCTACAAGCAGGCCTTCGAGAAGGCCAACCCGGACATCGAGATCAAATGGGTGCGCGACTCCACCGGCATCATCACCGCCAAGCTGCTGGCCGAAAAAGAGCGCCCACAGGCTGACGCCGTGTGGGGCCTGGCGGCCTCCAGCCTGGCCATCCTCGACCAGAGCGGCATGCTCGAAGCCTATGCGCCGAAGGATCTGGGCAAGATCTCGCCCAACTACCGCGACGCCGCCAATCCGCCGGCCTGGGTAGGCATGGACGTGTGGGCCGCGACGATCTGCTTCAATACCGTCGAGGCCGAGAAGCAGGGCCTGAGCAAGCCGGTGAGCTGGCAGGACCTGACCAAGCCTGAGTACAAGGGCAAGATCGTCATGCCCAACCCGGCCTCGTCCGGTACGGGCTTCCTCGATGTGAGCGCCTGGCTGCAGACATACGGCGAGCCTCAGGGCTGGGCCTACATGGACGCACTGCACCAGAACATCGGCCAGTACGTTCATTCCGGCTCCAAGCCATGCAAGCTGGCGGCGGCAGGTGAATTCCCGATCGGCATCTCGTTCGAGTACCCGGCCGTGCAGCTCAAGCGCCAGGGCGCACCGCTGGACATCGTCCTGCCCAAGGAGGGCCTGGGCTGGGAGATCGAGGCCACGGCGGTGATCAAGGGCTCGCCGAAAGCCGATGCCGCCAAGCGCCTGGCCGACTTCTCCGCCAGCCCTGCCGCCATGGAGCTGTACAAGGAGAACTTCGCCGTGCTCGCCGCCCCCGGTATCGCCAAGCCGCAGACCGAACTGCCGGCCGACTATGAGCAGCGCCTGATCAAGAACGACTTCGCCTGGGCCTCGAAGAACCGCGACCAGATTCTCGCTGAGTGGCGCAAGCGCTACGACGGCAAGTCGGAGAAAGTCGCCCAGCAGTAAGGCCCTCATCGCGGGGCAAGCCGGCTTCTATACTCAAGCTGCCCCGCGATGGCGTCAGACCAGGCAACGCAGGAGCCCACGCAATGCCAACTTCTTCCCGGATCATCGACGACACCTTCGCCCTGTACGAGCGCCATGGCAACGCCGACTATATCGGCGAGGCCATCACCCAGATCGAGCACATGTCACAGGCAGCCCAGCTGGCCATGGCCGAAGGCTACGACGACGAAGTGATCCTGGCCGCCTTCTTCCATGACATCGGCCACCTGTGCGAGGGCGAGGACATGGGCGGTTATGGCGTCGTCAGCCATGAGCGCATTGGTGCCGAATATTTGCGCCGGTGTGGTTTCAGCGAGCGGCTGGCCAGGCTGGTGCAGTACCACGTCGAGGCCAAGCGCTACCTGACCTTGCGCCAGCCCGGATACTACGACCGTTTGAGTGAAGCCAGCCGACGCACCTTGGCGTACCAGGGTGGGATGATGAACGATGCCGAAGCCGATGCGTTCGAGGCCGACCCGTTGTTCGGGGTCAGCCTGCGCTTGCGCGAGTGGGACGAGATGGCCAAGCGGGTCGGGGTGCCGGTGATTGATATGCAAGTGTTGAAGGCAAAGGCATTGGCCGTGCTCTGAACAATCTGGCGATTCTCCCTGCTGCAAGATCCCGCATTACTTCTCCCGGTCCTTGCACCGTTCCTCTCCCCATACTTCTCCTCCTGGTAGCCCGCTTGTCGTAACGGTGGGTATGGTGTTGATAATTGTCTTTTGGTGGTTATACTAACCACCGATCGGCCGGCCCAAGGAATGGGTGAATGAACAGCCGTGAAATGATTGCTGTGATCGAGGCGGATGGCTGGTATCTGGTGCGCTCCAAAGGCAGCCACCATCATTTCAAGCATCCTGAAAAAGCCGGGCTGGTCACCATCCCGCATCCCAAGAAAGACCTGCTGCCCGCGACTGCGGCCAGCATTCTGCGCCAGGCACGCATCAGCTACGCCAGCTGACGAGGAGACCATCACCATGTTGTTCCCTATCGCGATCCTCCCCGGTGACGACCAGCACGCCTGGGGCGTGGAAGTCCCGGATATCCCCGGCTGCTTTTCGGCGGGCGAAGACCTCGACAACGCCATCGCCATGGCGCGTGAAGCGATCGAAGGCCACCTCGAACTGCTGGCCCAGGACCAGCAGGAAATCCCCAGGGCCAGCAAGGTCGGCGTGCATGCGGCCAATCCCGCCTATGCCGGCTGCACCTGGGCATTGATCGATATCGACATCACCCGCTACCTGGGCAAGGCCGAGAAGCTCAACATCACCTTGCCGGCGTACCTGCTCACCCGCATCGACAGCTACGTACAGAACCACCCGGAGCACAAGAGCCGTTCGGGCTTCCTGGCCGAGGCGGCGCTCAGGATCCTGCAGGGTGACGGCAAATGATCAGGCGATTTTGCCCTTGGGCAATCGCACGCTGACCCGCAACCCGCCCCCTTGGCGGTTCATCAGCTGCAGTTCGCCGCCATGGCTGGCAACGATGCGCTGGGCGATGCTCAGCCCCAGCCCATAGCCGCCAGAGGCCTGGTTGCGTGAGCCCTCGCCGCGCACGAAAGGCTCGGTGACAGTCGCCAGCAAGCCCGGGTCGATGCCCGGGCCGCGATCGTCGATGTGGATGTAAGCATCGGATGGCGTGCTTTCCAGCACCACCGCGACCTCCCTGGCATAGCGCAGGGCATTGACCAACAGGTTTTGCAGGCACCGCTGCAGCAGCAGAGCGTCTACCTGGGCCAGGCCCACCTGGCCATGGATCGGCAAGGGCTCTTCGGCGCTGGCCAAATCCGCGCATTGGCGTGCCACCAGACGGTCGAGGTCGACCGTTTGCAGGTTCTGCTGCTCGCCCGCCCGCAAGTAGTCGAGCACCTGGCCGATCATGCCGTCCATCTGCGCGATGTTCTGGCGCAGGCGTTCCTTGTGTTCGCTGTCCTCCAGCCGTTCCAGGCGCAGGCGCATGCGCGTCAGCGGCGTACGCAGGTCATGGGACACGGCGGCGAGGAAGTAGGCCTTGTCGTTGACCATGCGGATCAGCCGTTGCTGCATGGCATTGAAGGCTTGGGCGGCGTGCCGCACCTCCTCGGGGCCTTCCAGCGGCAACGGCGCCTGCTCCAGATTGCCACCCAGGCCACGGGCGGCATCGGCCAGGCGGCGCAGCGGGCGCAGGCACAAGCGTACCGCCACCAGGCACACCACAAGCACGGCGGCGATGCGCAGGGCATAGACCCGCAGCAGGTAGTCGCTGATCAGCACCCACGCCGACTCGCCGCTCCAGCCCTGCAACTCCTGGCCATCGATGACCAGCCAGTGGCCATCGGCGAGGGGCACGGCAAACTCGATATGCGCCTGGGCGGTGCGCAAGCCGAACAGGCTGCGCCAGACGATAGGCTGGCCCAGTTCGTCAGTGAGCCGGACCTTGAGCAACCTCGGCCGCGCATCGCCCCCCAGTTCATAGGCCAGTGCCTGATGCAGCAACAGCTCGATGCGCCGCCAGCCTCGCCGTTGGTCATGCTCACCCTCGGGCGGCGCTTCGGCGCAACGCAGCTGGTAATGCTTCGGTACCTGGCGTGCCGTGCCATGGCACTCGGCCTGGGCGATCAGGGGCGCGCTGCGCGCCGCGATCAACCGCACCGGCGCTTCCAGCACCTGGGCGAAGCGTACGTCGAACCAGATGCTGCTGGACATCAACTGGATCACCAGGGTGCCACTGATCATGATCAGCAGCAGTTGGCCGAACAGCGTGCGCGGCCACAGCCGGCGAAGCAGTCGCACCTCAGGCGCCCAACGCTTCGCGGGCCAGGCTCAGCAGATAACCTTCGTTGCGGATGGTGAGGATCTGCACGCCTTGGCCTGGTGCCCGGCGCAGTTGTTGGCGCAGGCGGCTGATGCACATGTCTACCGAGCGGTCATCGGGCAGATGGTCGCGGCCGAACGCGCTGCGTGTCAGGTGGTCCCTCGAGACCACGCGGTTGTTGGCGTCCAGCAGTTCACGCAGCACGCGGTAGTCGGAGCGTGGCAGGTTGAAGGCTTGGCCGTCCGGGTGAACGAGCAACCGTTTGACGTGATCGAGACGCAAGCCTGCAAACAGTTGTGCCTCGCTGGTCGACGCCTCGGGTTCTGCCTCCAGGCGCTGGGGGCGTCGCAGCACAGCCTTGATCCGGGCGACCAGTTCGCGCGGCTCGAAGGGTTTGGCCAGGTAATCGTCGGCGCCTACTTCCAGGCCGATGATGCGGTCCAGGGTGCTGCCCCTGGCCGACAGCATCACCACCGCCAAGCCCGGCTGCGCCTGCAACTGCCGGCACAGGCTCAGGCCGTCCTCGCCGGGCAGCATCAGGTCGAGTACCACCAGGTCGACCTTGTGCCGGGCCAGTTGTTCGCGCATCTGCTCGCCGTTGGCGGCGGCACATACCTCGTAGCCGGCTTGCGCCAGGTAATCGCAGAGAAGTTCGCGGATCTCGTCGTCATCGTCGACGACCAGCAAGGTCGTGCTCATGGTTTTGGGGTACCTGTGCAAAGGGGAACCGTGAGGCTCATTACGTTCGATTACATCCCCGTACATGCCGTCCATGGAGCCGAAGGGGCAGATGCCTAGAATCGTAACAAAAAATCATCTGCGAATACGAAGCCTTCCCAAATGGTATGCAAGAGCATCATGACTGACACAACCCCCTTGGTCCGAGGCGGCAGTCGCCTCTCCCCGCTTGCCTTCTTCGTGGCCCTCGGGCTTAGCGGCACCGCCTTCGCTGACGGCCCGGTGCTGGAACTGGGCGCCACCAACATCGACAGCAGTGCGCTGCCGCTGGCTGACGACAGCGGCCAGATCGGCTACACCGTGCAGAACACACGCAGCTCCACGGGCTTGCAGCTGACACCTCGGCAGACGCCACAGTCGGTCACCAGCATTACCCGCCAGCAAATGGAAGACCGTGATATCCACACCCTCGAGCAGGCCCTGGACACCACGCCGGGCGTGAGCATGAGCAAGATGGAAGTGGGCGGGCGCACCGACTTCCGCGCCCGTGGCTACTCGATCAGCAACTGGAAGATCGACGGTTTGCAGTTCCCCGGCGGTTCGGACTTCAGTGGCGGCGGCAACGCGCTGAACATGGACCTGTACGAACGCATCGACATCGTCCGTGGCGCCAACGGCCTGCTCGGTGGCACCGGCGACCCTTCGGCTACCGTCAACCTGATCCGCAAGGCGCCGACCCGGACCTTCGGCGGCAGCGCCTACGCCACCTACGGCAGCTGGGACAAGCGCCGCCTCGGTGCCGACCTGAACCTGCCGCTGTCCGAGGACGGCCGCCTGCGTTCGCGCCTGGTCATGACCCAGCAGGACGCCGGCTCGTTCCGCGACAACCAGTCCGAACGCTCCCGCGCGGCCCTGGCCAACTTCGAATTCGACCTGGACGATGCCACCACCCTGGGTGCCGGCTACCAGTATGAGTACAGCAAAGTGGTCGGCGGCGGCTGGGGCGCCAACATCCCGATCTGGTACGGCGACGGAAGCAAGACCGACCTGCCGCGCAGCACCAACGTGGTACCCAGCTGGAGCTTTGGCGAGTACATCACCCGCACCGCCTTCGGCTCGCTGGCACACCGTTTCGACAACGACTGGAGCCTGGACCTGAAGGTTGCCCAGAGCAGCGGCGAAGCGCTCAACCACCGTGGCCTGGCCAAGGTCAACTCGTCCGGCCGTGGCGTCTACGGCGGCTACTGGAACCAGGACGGCAGCGGCGCGGTGCTCAACGGTCTGCACAGCTCCACCGACACCACCCAGCAATCGGCGCAGATCGACCTGTCCGGCCCATTCCAGCTGTTCGGGCGCACCCATCAGGCGATGGTCGGCTACAACGACAGCCGCACCGTGGCCTGGTCACCGCAGTACACCTGCAGCATGGTAGGCGGCGGCAAGGCAGTGAACAGCGGCGTGGGTTGCCAGTTCCGGGCGAACAATGGCCTGGGGCTGGGCAACTGGCTAGACGGCGTGGACGACGACTACGCCATGCTGGCCTCGAAAACCGGCCTGCACAGCAAGACCACCACCCGTTTGCAGGGCATGTATGCCGCCACCCGCCTGAGCGTCACCGACCCCCTGTCGCTCATCCTCGGTGTGCGCAGCACCGACTATTCGGCCACTACCGTCAGCGTCAACGGTACGCGCAGCAACCAGCAGAACAACGGCATCGTCACCCCTTACCTGGGCGCGGTGTACGACCTCGACGACAACTACTCGCTGTACGCCAGCTACACCGACATCTTCAACCCGCAGACCGAAGAGAGCGCCAGCGGCACCAAGGTCGAGCCGATTCGTGGCCAGAGCTACGAAACCGGGATCAAGGGTGAATGGTTCGATGGTCGCCTGAACGCGTCCGCGGCCTACTTCCGCACCAGGCAGGAAAACAAGGCGGTGATGGATGGCGACCTGCTGACGCCGACCGGCGCCACTGCCTACAAGGCCGGTTCCGGCCAGGAAACCGACGGTATCGACCTGGAAGTCGCCGGCGCCCTGACCCCGAACTGGAACGTCTATGCCGGCTACACCTACCTGCACTTCCGCCGACTGGACAGCGACGGGCGCAGCGACCCCTCGCACCTGTTCAAGGCCTCGACCACTTATCGCCTGTCTGGCCCGCTGGACCGCCTGACCCTGGGCGCTGGCGTGACCGCGCAAAGCAACATCCGCGCGGTGTCCACCCCTGCCGGGCAACCGAGCAACGGCGTCAGCCGCAGCGCAACCGACGTCAACTGGTCGGGCTATGCGATCTGGAACGCCATGGCCAAGTACCAGCTGACCGACGACACCAGCGTCAGCCTCAACGCCAACAACCTGTTCGACAAGCATTACTACACCCGTTACGGGTTCTATGCCGGGGCAATCTATGGCGACCCGCGCAACCTGGCGGTGACGGTGAGCACGGCGTTCTGATGTCTGCGATGAGGCTGGAGCAGGAAGTCCAACCCTGTGGGAGCCGGCTTGTCCGCGAAGGGCTGCATGAGCAGCCCTGGTTGGCAATCAAGCAACTATGTAGGTTCAGGCCAGTGGATAGATGAGGCAGTAACGGACAAGCGCCTGCTCGATGCTTTGCTTCTGCCTCACCACCAGTTCCACGGCCACCACGCGCCCGTCCTCCACGATCTCGTAGAACACGCGATACCCTTCGAGATTGAGTTCTCGGTAATGGATTACGCCTAGCTCGCTGGCCTGAGGGCTGATGGGGTAGGCGATGGGCGCCATCGAGAGCTTTCGCTCAATGGCATCGATCAGCCGTGTGATCGTTTCGAGTGCTGCAGGGGTGCCGTTATAGATAGCCAGATGATGAATCTGGTCCTCAAGGCTTTGGGACGCGGAGTCGGTGAATCGAATACTTGGCTTGACCATGCGCTGTCGCTTAATCCTCGGCGAACTTCCTGGAAAGACGCGCCTTGAGATCGCCCGCAGAGCTATGTTTGCCTTGCGCGTACTCGTGTGACCCCATGGCCAGGAGCTTGATCAGGGCGATGGCTTCGTCGCGACGCTTGCGATCAGCATAGGACTCGATCACATAGGCAGGGGTGCCATTCTGGGTAACCACCATGGGCTCTTCCAGATCGAGATCTGCAGCGTGGCGCTTGAGGTAGCTGATGGTTTCGACTCTCATCTGAGTGTCCTCGAATGCAATGACATGCATCGTAGTCCAAATTCAGACTGAATCAAGACCGTGCGTCAGCGCGCTTCGAGTCACTACTGCTTGTCTTGCTGTAGATCCTGGCGTTCCGATATGGGCTGACCTAGCCGATCTTCGAGCTGTTCCCAATCCTCGCCGAACAACTCCACCGGGTGCATGGTCCGGTCCGCACCATTGCCGCAGGCCAGCGCCTTGGCCGGGCAGTACAGGTCGCAGCCCCAGCAGATCCGTTCGGGATGGCTGGGGTTCGTGGGAAATCGCTTGGCCATGGTCTCCCTCCATGAAGTGGATGCCTGCGCTCAGGCTATGCCGCGCATGGCCAAGTGGCTTGATGCGGATCAATACCGCTAGCGGATCGGCCCAGGTGCCTGCACCTGTTTCATCAGGTCGTCATTCCACTGCCCCTCCACCTGCACATGCGCGGCGGCGCCGAGCATTACCGCCTCGATCAGGTTGTGGTTGAGGTAGGTGTACAGGCCGGGCTGGCGGAAGGTGTACAACGCCGCCCCCGCCGCGCCGCCGGGGATGAACCAGGTCTCCAGGTTGCGCTGCGGCGGGTTGGCGAACTTGCCCGAGGCCCAGACGTAGTCGCCGTGCCCGCCGATCAGGTGCGGGCGGGTATCACGGTTGGCCTGGGAATGAACGATCAGCACGGTCTCGCCCACCTTGGCGGTGAGCGCCTGCTTGCCGGTCAGGGCGCCGACGCTGCCGTTGAACACCACATGGCTGGGCACCAGCCCCTTCATCAGCTGGCTCATGTCACCGAAGCTGGCCATGGGGTTGGCGTAGCGCTTGTACTTGCCGTCCTTGTCGCGGGGGATGTAGTAGTCCTGCTCGCCGATGTACCAGGCCTTGTCGTACTGCAACGGGCGGCCCTCGGGGTCTTTCAGGCCGTCACGGGGCAGCACCATGATCGCGCCGTTCATGCCGCACACCACATGCCAGGGAATCATCGCCCCGCCCGGCGCGCAGTGATACACGAACACCCCGGCACGGTCGGCCTTGAAGCGCAGCACCACCTGCTCGCCCGGCTTCACATGGGTCAACTCACCGCCGCCGAGGGCGCCGGTGGAGGCGTGGAAGTCGATGTTGTGCATCATGCTGTTGCTGGCCGGGTTGACCAGCGTGAGCTCCACGTAGTCGCCCTCGTGCACCACCATCAGCGGGCCGGGCACCGAGCCGTTGAAGGTCATGGCGTGGATATAGGCGCCGGCGCTGTCGACAGCCAGTTCCTTCTCCTCGATGACCATTCGAAACTCGACAATGCGCGGCTTGCCGGGAGCGCGCTGGCTGTGGGGGTGCACCTGCGGCGGCGCCACCAGTTCTACGCTCACCCGCTCCAGTTTCGCCAGGTCAGGCACCGGGTCGGCGGCGGGCGAAGCGGTCGCGGCCTGGGCCAGGCCACTGCCAAGCGCCGAGGCACCGACGCCCAGCAACACAGTGCCGGCAAGCATGCCACGCCGGGTCAGGGACACGCCTTCTTGCTCGTTCATGGGACTTCTCCTTAAGTCGACGAAAGTCGTCGGGCACAGGAATAGCCGCTTTGAAAGTAGGGTTTATTGAGCGAAAACAAGAAGTGGAGAGGGTGGACAATGTGTCGCAGGAGCGGAAACGAAAAAGCCCCGACATTCGTCGAGGCTTTTGAGGATGGTGCGCACCAGGAGTCGAAAAAGTATTTAACTATCTGATTTATAGGTCTTTTATTTTTATGTGATGATTCGTCTATCTCTAAAACTATCCCGGCACCTGGGGCTTTCTAAGCATTGATAGAGGGCGGAAAGCCAGAATGGGAGCGATCACACTCCGTGCATGGCTGCCTCTCATGCGTTCCTAAAACCGGGGGCTCGTGCTCCAACTACGGTAAGCGACAGCCAACGATGAAAGATTACCGTTGCCAGATGGTGGCTGTCGGTCAAAAGCGGACACTTTAGGGCTCCACGCGCCCAATTACTGGCGTTCGGACTCTTATATCTCAAGCACTGAGCACTTCCGCTAATAAAGATCAGCCACCGTGAAGAGGATAATCGCTACTGACTTTTAACTCTAAATGACTGCGGCCATTTCCATAATCTCACTCATGACATCGTCGCTTACATGAAGGGGGAGTTCGTAGTGTTTATATAGTTTGCGCTCTATAGGGAAATCGCCAGGCACCAATCTGGTGTATTGTATTTTTGGCGAAAATTCATTCAGCTGAGGTATTCTCATGGTTTTATAAATAAGGCTTTCGCGGCCTTCAGAAAGTTGCGGAGGGTGCAATAGGTAGGAGCTGATATTATTTAGTAGTTCTTCGTAGTTCTCGTACAGCTTAAACCACGCCAGATGATGAAATTTACCTTCGCGTTTTACTGATATTAATGGAAATGTATTTGAGCTAAAATATCTGGCTAGAATTTGCTCATCCACAACTGGAACACAATTGACGGGGAAGCCAGAATGAATTTTATTGCTGTTTAGTACTACTGGAAGTGACTGGTATTCGATGCTAGGATCATAAGCCCAGCCAAAGGAATCAAATATTTCTTCGATATTGCTTGAGAAGAAAAGAGATTTTCTTTTTGCTTGGTCGGCAGCTCCTTTTAATGTGCTATATGTACGGTGATAGGAGATTGAAGAGTCCGTGGTTACAATGGACTTAGCCTCTCCGATCAATATTACTTTTCCAAGGTTTAAGATTAAATCAATTTCCTCCTCTGCTCCTGATTTAAGTTTTAATCGTTTTGAAAATGCTGAAATAGGATGAGGCAAGAATTTATTAGAGAGCAAATTTTGATTTATCTCAATCAAAGATACCTCTTCGTAATGTGTGCCTTTTATCGTGAGCTCCACTTCAAGCTCTGCAAGCCAATGCTCGACAACTCGAACTAAAACCGGAGATGATAATGCACTGGTTAAAAATATTAATTTGTCGTGTGATACTTCCAGAATCGGATGGCTCCATAAATCCCTGGTCTGGTCGTTGAAAATTATGAAATCTAGTATGAGCTTGGCTTTGGCGTACTTGATTCCTGATGCCTTGATTATCGCCAGTAACAAGTCCTGTTTGCTGGCCTTGGAGCTAAATTCTGCGAGTTTTTTGTGGTTGTAGACACTGTTGTCTTCTGGGTATTTATTTTGGAATTGTTTGGATAACAATATGAGCAGTCTTAAAACATCCAAGGCTTCCTTGATTGAGAAGCCAGCAGGTAGTTGGTTCTCGATAAGACTATCTGGAAAGTCATCAGCTAGGAAAAGTATCTCGCTTTTTATTTTTGAGTTAAAGAATCTTATTTCATCTGAGGCGTGAGTCAATTTAGATATCTTGAGCGATTTTTTCTTTCCAGCTCCCACTGGTAAAATATATTTATCATTATCGTTAAGTTTGACAATGGCTGGATTGCTATGAAGCATAATAGACTGCATGCCAAGTCTGTTTTTGCGCAAGCTTGTTAGCTCATAAGACACCTCTCTATCAGTAGAGAGCTGGCGAATCTCATAAATACTCTGATCGGTATCCTGCACGAAAAACTCGTAGTCCCCCCATAAGAGAGCTTTCCAATATTGATCGTATAAGCCATACAATTGCGAAAGTTCGGCCTCCATTCCAGCGAATTCCAGAATAGAAATAGGAGTTTTTCCAGGCGGAATTAGAGGGCTTTGCTTGATGGCTTTAATGCTTCCCAGGATAGCGAGCTCAACCCCATCAACAGCACCGTGAGCAATTTCCTCTAGTGATATTTCAGACTCATATCGATTTGCTTTGCTCAAAACACTGTGAATATTTTGTCCTGCCCTGATACCTGTTCGCTGTATGCCTTTTAATACTGCGATATCTCGATTGGATATTGCGCTAAGCAACTCTAGGTGTGTTGTTCGCGATATAGCGGGAGCCTTGTCATTGTAAAGTGATGCGAGCACCGCTCGAATTTCGCTGAAAATTGTATGAAAAACCTTACCCGCCTCAAAAAAAAGCTGATCGTGAGCACTATGAGCTTTTACCTTTTCCCATTCCGCCTGCCACAATGCCAATGTAAATTTTCGATCAGTAGGGCCAAGAATTTCTTTAGTTCTTACTTTTTCTTTGAAACTCAGCAATTTTCATATCTCACTATTTAGTTGTAGGTTTCTGTTTGCTTTAGTGTAAAGTACGTCACTATAAATCACCCTGCTTATGCAAACAGTTTTGATTGGCCGATCGCTCCGCTTACGGAGGGCTGCAGTCGGCCCTCTGCAGCCGTTCGCGTTAGGCAGCAACCTGTACCGGCAGCCAATCTAAGATGAATCAACTATTATTCAATCAAACGCTCTTCAATTGCCATGGTTGGGTTAAATGAGATGGAAAAACCACCTAAACTTCCGAAGTCGCTAAGCATATCAAATCCAAGAAGAAGGAGCTTTTCGCCGGTAACATCCGAAATATACATGGTGCGAGAAACGAACCTATTTGCGATGCAAATCTGAGCGTGCCCGCCAATTGTTGATGATGAGGAGTTTTTAATTATTTGCTGCAATGCAATAATCGGCGCTCTACCTTTCCAATATTGCTCTTCTGCGCATATTTTATTTTTGCGTTCAATCTCTTTTCGAACATCCTCCTTCCGGTCTCCCAAAATCACGTATTCTCCACCCGAAACATTTTTCTCTTCAAAACTAATTTTTGCTGGCTGTTCTGGAGAGTTCTTTAGGACATATATTTTAGAGTCGTTGTGTTTTTTGCAGAAGCCGAAAATTACTATTTCACAGCGAGCATTATTCGGATGGTAAGCTCCCATAGCTAGCAGATATTTTTGTGCTATTTTCTGCGTTAATTTAGCAATCTCCTCAATGCTTGGGATTCGCTCTTCAATTGACTTAGATACGTCGCCGCTCTCGTCGTAATAATTCATCTCGGTCAGGTTGTCCAAGCACAACGCCAAGATGTCTTTTACGCTAGTGCCGATGAGTGTGCTGCCCGCAAACCCGTAACAAATACTCAAGATTTTATGAGAATGCGCTCGAGTTACCTTGTCTTCACCCTGATATATATTCACTGGTAGAACAAATAATTTTTGCAGGCTATCCGTCATTGTGCCTGCGTCACTTGAGACCTTAGAGTCTGCAACAGCCCAGAGACCTGGGTACCAATCTTCGTTTTTGTTATTCCAGCATATGATTGAAGTCATTAATCCTCGCGTCCCTTCTTCGATGTGATACCCCATCAACGGCGATGAGCTTCGAAGGGCGAGCCTATCTCGGCACACTCGCTACTGACAATCATCATTGTTGAGTTGATCACGCTGCCTCACAGGATCAATCGAGCGGATTGCTTCCTGTTGCGTAACTGCCCTCCGCATGACCGCTAATGGCCGATTACAGCCGATCATGATTCTCTGGATCAGGTCCTCTTCAAGAGCTTGAAAACCCATGACGTTCCTAGACGTCGAGCTAACAGTCGGGCCGTCAGCACGTAGTAATACTGTGTTGCCTGACTGTGTTCGCTCAAGCGATTCTCAAGGAACCACACCAGATGCTTCTTTTGCCAAGCCCAAGGGTTTTCCCGCTGCCAGCGCTCTGCGATAGCAACCTGAGTCATCTTCGCCTGGCGCACATGGCGTTGCTGCGTTGCGTGCGAACCAATCAGCACGCCAGCCAAGAACAGCTCCATATCGAATGGCTTACTCATGTCCGTCCTCCGATATAGGAGGCGACCACATCGATCCGACGGTGCCCCAGCTCATAGCTGACTTGCTTCCGCGCCTCACGATCAAGGCGTCGATTCAACTGGTAACATTCACCACCGTTGATAGGTGCAAGATGTAGGGTGATCTGCTCGTAGCGCTCACATGCGTACGCGGCTCGTAGCTCATGGAAGCCTTTGAGGTTGTGTGCATGCAGGACGCCCCGCGCAGGGCGGATGATTTCTTGCAGAGCATTCACGTAGCTTTCATGTGGTGCAACCAGGTTGCGGCTGCTTCCGGGCGACACCCGCTGTGCAAATCCAAGCGCGCTTTGAACATATTCGTCCACCGCAATCCAGCGGGGTGCCGAGGCACCGGCGCGGCCACCTTTGGTGCCATCCTGGATGTTGATCTTGCCGTAGGCTTCAGCCTCACGGATAAGCCGTGGCAGGTCAGCCAAGATGGCCTCACGCAAGCGCATGCCGGTGGCTCGCGCCAACAGAATGATCGCTGCAGCCCGCAACTGATGTTGGCGGCAAAGCGCATCGACGATCTGCTTCACCTGCGCACGGTCTTGGCCCTGCGGCACTAAATGCCGGACCCCGGTGCGCTGCATACCCAACGCCTTGCTCGGACTTGGCAACTTAACGTACTGATCACCGCGAAGCGCCGCCATGGTCCTGTTAACGCTGGTTAGCCGATTTTGTGCGGTGCTGACGGCGAGGTCACCGCGCCCGACCATGTCGCGAAGATACGCCGCATAGTCGCCCACCACCTTGCGATCAATCTGCCGCGCATCATTGATACCGGGCCCCTGTTCTGAGCGGCACCACTTCACGAATGCCTGCCACCGATCACAGTGTGCCTTTACCGTGCCGTAGTGGCCGCCGCCAAACATGTCTTTCAGCGCCTGCGGTCCTGCGTAGCTCAGTTGCCTGCCGTAGCCGAAATTGCGGCCATCGCGTCTACCCACCAATGCCATGTCGGTCACCTCATCGTCCGATCTCCGATCCTCGCCCCACGTCATCCCGCCAAGAATGCTGAGTGTTATCAGGGATCAAGGCCCCTGCGACCTGTGGGGAACGTCCACTACGCGGGACTGGCGGCTCCTTACGTCCGGGAGCTAGGGCATCTCATGATCTGGCCTCCTGAACACCGTTGCCGGTGGGCGGGTGGAGGCAGTGCTGGCTGACTAAACCAGCGCCTGAAGATCCTGAGCCGGGTGAACGCAGCAGTGCGATGACCGGGGCATGCCTGACTGTCAGTCAGGTGCAGTCCATTCCTTGGTCTGCGGCACCATCATCTACAGCGCTGTTGCTGGTGACATCGGCGTTTGTCACGCCGATTGTCACGAGGGGGAATGCCGCAAAGCCTTGTGCGATCAGGGCTGCAGCAGTGGTAGAAGTGCCCGTCTCTTTCCAGAAGAAAGAGACGGGCACAGGTTGGCGCAATAGTCGGCCAAGCGGATAGGTTGCTGCAGGGCAGCGAGGTACGGTGTATCTGGCACACGAGCGCCATATGTGTAAGAGCATCCATCACCTGGGTAGTGACCGGGCGAGCTGCCGGATGCGAATCGCCCTTGGGGAGAACCACCGCCAGAGCGGCGTGACCTTTAAGGTTCGGGTCACCTGGGTTGCTGTCATCGACAGCTCTTGCGACTTCCGGTCTACGTCTGTGGACAATATTCGTCAAGCAAAGAGATTTCAGGGATTTAGCGCCTGTGGATAAAACTATCCCCCGGTTGACATCTGTGGTTTTCCACAGACGTACGCTGTGCCAGCAGTTTTTTTCTTAAGTATGGTCCTTTCAAACGGGGCGGCTTTGCAGCCCCGTTTGAAAGGACCCGCGTGGAGGAGCTTCATGCGGTGCTGTGGGTAACTTCACAGCGAGTTGAGGTGGTGTTGCGGCGGGTTACTCGGTCCTCTTGGCACTGCGAAGGCGCGTGACGTTCTCGCCCGTCTGCTTGGCAAACTCATGCGGCGTCACATGGTCCTCACGGTTCGCCTCCAGAAACCGGCTCCACCAGGTCATGATCATCCGGCGCTCTTCGAGGAACTCGGCCTTGTGGGTATAGGCGGCGCGCACGTTGTTGCGCTCCTTGTGGCTCATCTGCCGCTCGATAGCCGTCTCCGACCACAACCCGGACTCGACCAGCGCACTGCACGCCATGGCTCGGAACCCGTGGCCGCAGATATCCACCTTGGTGTCGTAGCCCATCGTCCTGAGCGCGGCATTCACCGTGTTCTCGGACATCGGTTTCCACGGTTTGGCATCCCCCGCGAACACCAGCTCGAACTTGCCGGTGATCGTGTGGATCTGCTCAAGCAAGGCCACTGCCTGCGGCGATAAGGGTACAACGTGAATGTCCCCGGCCATCTTCGTACCTCTTGTGGAAAACGGCACACCGTCCAGCGCCGGGCGGGTGTCGGGGATCTCCCAAATTCCGCGCTTGAGGTCGAACTCATTCCAACGGGCGAAGCGCAGTTCACTGGAGCGTACGAATACATGCAACGACAGCATCACCGTGAGCCGCGTGAGCGGGCGACCTCTGTAATCCTCAATGCATGCCAGTAGCTCTGGCAGCCTCGATAAGGGTAGTGCTGGTCTGTGAGTTACCCGTGGTGTCTTGATCGAGCCATCGAGGTCGTGAGCTGGGTTCGCCGTGATCAGTCGCAGCCGTTTGGCTTCGCGCATGATGCTTTGCAGGTAGTTCTTGACCCTGAGCGCCACGTCGATGGTGCCGCGCTTCGTCACGGCTTCCAGTGGCTGCATGAGGTCGTGGGTGTCCAACTCAACGATTGCTCTGGCACCGATCAAAGGGAACACGTGAGTCCTCAATCGGCTAAGTACAGTCTTGGCGTGGCCGGGCGCCCACTTCGGCACCATGCTCGCATGCCAGTCGAGCGCAACGCTTTCGAAGGTCCGCCCATTGATCACGGCCTGGGTCTTGGTTTGTTGCTTGTACTGGATGGGGTCTATGCCGTTGGCGAGCTGCTGCTTGATCTCGAAACGCTTGCGGCGTGCGTCGCCCAGCCCGACCACCGGATAACTGCCGAGAGCGGTCAGGCCTTCGCGGCCATCGGGTTTAACGTACCTGAGCCGCCAGCCTTTGCGGCCGTTGGGTTGCACAAGCAGGTAAAGACCGTCGCCGTCGAAGAGCTTGTACTCGCGCTCTCTGGGCTTTGCCGTGCGACAGGCGGTATCTGTAAGCGGGGCAGTGGTGCGGGCCATAAGGGTAGTCTCCGATATCGAAACGGACCTCTATCCTTAAAACTACCCTTATTAGCGCTGGCTACCCTCGGAATCCGACGGAACGCCAAAACGAAAAAACCCGCCAGAAGGCGGGTTTTTCGGGGGTTCCAGAGATTTTGAAAGCTTTCTATGGAACCTTGAATGGTGCCGGCACCAGGAATCGAACCCGGGACCTACTGATTACAAGTCAGTTGCTCTACCATCTGAGCTATACCGGCACAGGGGCGTCATTATAGCGATGGATTCGGCGCTGTAAACCACTTCGTTGCATCCAGCGCACAAAACCCTAAGTCACCGAACTGAAAGGAGAATTTTCCTACCAGCCGCGGTGGATGGAGTTGACGCTTGGCTCGGGCTGGCCGGGGTTGAAGAACAGCTTGCCGTTGTCGCAGCCGCGCTTGCGGCAGCTGCCGTCGGCGTTGTGCAGGGGCAGGCCGCGGTCACCGCCCAGCTGCATGCCGGGCATGTTCCAGTTCAACGGGGCCGGCTTGCTGCTTGGCAGGCTGTTGGCGCAGCCGGTCATGGCCAGGGCGAGGGTCAGCAGGGCGAAAGGCTTGGTGTGTTTCACGATGTTCGAGTCCGTTCCGGGATCAGTCTTTGTTCAGGATGCGCTGGATGGTGCCGCCGCAGGCCATGTAGCAGGAGTCGTAATCATTGCCGCAACTGTAGCTGCTCCCCGTATTGAAGGGGTAGCTCGGGTAGTGGCAACTGTGACGCGCTTCCTTCTTGCTCTTGCCGTTCTGGCAGTACTGGTAGGCCCTCATCTCGGCCTGGTACAGCGCACGTTCGCTGTTGTCCTGCAGGCGGGCCATCTGCTGGCAGTGGTTGCGCTCCGTCGAACAGCTGTTGATGCAGTTCATGCCATGCGCGCTGGGCGGTGGTGAGTATCTATAGGTGTAGCTCGGGCCGCAGCCGGTCAGGGCCAAGGCCAGGCAGGCCAGCACGAGGGCGGCCAGACCATTGTGGAAAAGTGCCATGGGTGTTGCAGTCCTTGATCATTCGTCGCTGAACTCCAGCAAATCGCCGGGCTGGCAGTTCAGGGCGCGACACAGCTTCTCCAGGGTCTCGATCTTGAAACCCTTGATCTTGCCGTTCTTCAGCAGCGACAGGTTCGCTTCCGTGATACCGATGATTTCCGCCAGGTCCTTGGAACGCATCTTGTTCCGGGCCATGACGACGTCGAGGCGGATGATTATCGGCATAGGAAGCAGTCAGACATAACAGTTGTGTTCATCGCTGATGGTCTTGGCGTCACGCATGAGCAGCGAGAAGGCACACAGCAGGATGCCTTTCATGATCTCGTAGACAGCCTGCGATGATACACCGATCGAGAAGCTGAAGCTCCTTTCCCCGGCCGGCAGGTCGATGGCCAGGGCCAGGCCTTGCAAGGTGTAGGTCACCGGCCACAGCAGTGGGGTGAAGATGCACAGCAGGCCGACCCACCACAGCAATTTGATATTGGCCGAGGTCCAGGTCTGCCCACGCGAGAGGCGGTGGAAGAACAGGCCGGTCAGGCCGAGGGCCACAACGGAAATCAGCGTGGGAATCATGTCCACCGCCAGTACCAGGCCGACGGCCAGGGGGGATGCCTGGTAGCCGGGTTCGAGCAGGAGCGGCATCTGGTCGCCGTAGGCTTGCAGGTAGCCGTTGAAAATCTCGGGGAAGTCGAAGATGAAGAGCAAGGGCGTGATGGTCAGCTCGACGACCGCGGTTGTCCAGGCCAGGTAGGCGGCGAATGCGCCGATGGTGCGTAGGCGCGAACGCGCATAGGCCACGGATCTACTGTTCATGGGGTGCCTCCGTACAGTGATGAACGGAGCGGATTATTCTTGAATAATTATCGTAAAACAATAATTAATTTTTAGTTTGCCTCGATGGCGACGGTTTGTCGCAGGGGGGGCCTTGCTGGTGATCGCGGGGCAAGCCGGCTCCTGCAAAGACAGCGTGGGGATTATAATTTACGAAGCTTTCAGCAAGCTTTACGGGGGTTTCTTTTGAAAAGTCCATTTTTCCCGAGAAATAATTAGTCTCAACCTATCATTTTGACTAAATCGATCAGCTAAGCTAATCTTGTGTTCATTATGTTGAACAGTAAAGCTTTCAAGCTCCTCTCCTCCTCCCGCCTGGTCTCCCGTGAACGTCACTGGACCGGCGACCTCTAGCGCCACCCTCCCTTTACAGCCGTAAACGTCTCTGTCTGGCGCCGATGCCTGTGCGCTCGGCCGCTGTCGCCCATGGGAGGGCACCATGCGTTCCTGGATCTACCTGATTGTCGCCATCACCTTCGAAGTGATCGGCACGGCGTCGATGAAACTCGCCGCCACTCATTTCCCCGTGATGGGGCATGCCGTCATGTACGTCATGATCTGTCTGTCGTATTTCTTCCTGGCCCTGGCGGTCAAGCGCGTGCCGGTGGGTGTGGCCTACGCGCTGTGGGAAGGTTTCGGTATCGTGCTGATCACCTTGATCAGTGTGCTCTGGCTTGGCGAAAGCCTGGGCTGGACCAAGGCCCTGGGCCTGGCGGTGATGATCGCCGGCATCCTGCTGGTCAAGGCCGGTACCCGCGCCAAGCCCGTCGAGCGTGAAGGGGAGGCCGTGCCATGTTGATTCCATTTGCCTGGCTGGGCCTGGCCATCGTGCTGGAGGTACTGGCCAACCTGCTGCTCAAGTATTCCGACGGTTTCCGCCGCAAAGGCCTGGGCCTGGCCTCGATCCTCTGCGTGCTGGCGGCGTTCACCGCGCTGGCGCAGGCGGTTAAGGACATCGACCTGTCGCTGGCCTACGCCATCTGGGGCGGCTTTGGCATCCTTGCCACCGTGGCCATGGGCTGGGCCTTGTTCGGTCAGCGTCTGGCCGGGCGTGGTTGGTTGGGGCTTGCGTTGCTGCTGGTAGGCATGGGCTTGCTCAAACTGGCTTGACAACTGCCCTTCCAAAGCGCTTGGCAAAATTGCTTATGCACAAGTGGCATTGGCCGCTTGCGCGAAAGGCATGCCGACAGGGGCTACCACCGGTCTTTGCGCAAAGGCCTGTTTTTACTGGCTTTGAGGCCCATGACGGAATAAGCAAAGCAGCGCAAATAGCCCACGGATCCAAGATTTCGCGATTTTCATCACAAGCTTGTACACAGAGTTATCCACAGGCTGTCAACCGCGCTGCGGCGTGGCGTCGCGTTCACCCAGCAACAACAGGTTGCGCGGGGTCAGCGGGTAATCGCAGAACACGCCCAGGCGTACCTTATAGCCTTGCTCCTGCAGGAACAGGGCGCGATCGAGCACCAGCCACATCTCCAGGGGGCGGCGGAACAGGTTGCGTACCTGTTCGAGGTTGCGTACCTGGGCCAGGCGTTGCTGGCCGGCTGCCTCCAGGGCGACCCAGTCGGGTTGGCCGTTGATCGTCAGCTGCTTGAGCTCGGCCAGGTCGCGACAGTAGTGCTCGAAAGGCTTAGCCAGCCAGCTGACCGGCAGCGAAGGAGTGGGCAGGTATTCGTCCACGTCCCGTTGCTGGCGCTGCAGCAGGTCGAACCCGAGGCGGCGGGCCATGGACTGGTCGCGCTGGCGGCGGGTGCGCTGGCTGGAGGTGACTGCTTCGCTCAGCGGCAGGCCCAGGTCTTCCTGGGTCAATGCCAGGGCCGAGGCCTGGGCGTCGCCGGAGAGCGGCTGATAGCGCTTGCCCTGGATGCGGTTGTAGCAGCAGGGCGCGACGGCGATCTGTCGGCATCCCTGCTGGCTTGCCAGTTGCAGCAGCCGCACATGCAGGTCGCCGCAGGCGTGCAGGGCGACCGCGCTCTTGCCGCCATCCAGATGCCGGGCGCTGTCCATGGCCATGACGTCCTGCTGGACATGGGTGGCAGCCAGGTGGTGATGTTCGCTCAGAGCCTTG
This sequence comes from Pseudomonas sp. FG36, assembly GCF_057809275.1. Lineage (NCBI taxonomy): Bacteria > Pseudomonadati > Pseudomonadota > Gammaproteobacteria > Pseudomonadales > Pseudomonadaceae > Pseudomonas > Pseudomonas sp. FG36. The sequence continues at coordinate 89,426 of NZ_JBMDJQ010000005.1, read as the reverse complement.
CCGGCGCTGACCAGCTCGGCGTCGTACTCCAGGCAGGTCAGCTGCTGACCGGGTTGCAGCAGGCGCCTGCCCAGGTGGCCTTTGCCGGAGCACCAGTCGAGCCAGTGCCGCGCAGGCTGGCTGAACGCCAGGCGGCGGCTGAAGGCTTCGATCTGCTGCCACTTGCGGCCGGGGACGTTGACGTCGAGACGGTGGCCGGCGGGGTGCAAGCCGGCATCGGGCAGCTCGCCGACGACGGACAGTGCCTGCGCCTGTGCGGCCAGTTGTGGAAATGGGGCCGGGGCCGCAGGTTGCTCGGGGGCTTCGGCTTGCTCAAGGGTACGTTGGCGCAGCCAGCAGGACAGCTCGGCGTGCTCGTCTTCCCAATCCAGGCGCAAGTGGTTGAACGGGCGCGGGCGCCACAGCTGCTGGTGCTGCAGCAGGAAGTGGTCGAGAGCCTGGAAGCGCTCGAGCAGGTGCTGGTCGTGGAGGTAAGGCGTGGTCGGCATGCAGGCACCGCAGCGCTATCGACAGGGGCCGCCAAGCGGCCCCGATGGTGTTTACAGCCTTAACGCCCTTGGCAGGCATCCACGCGCAGCCAGCGCTCCAACAGCTTGAAGCCCTGCACCAGCACGAACGAGATCAGCAGGTAGAACACCCCGGCGGCAAAGAAGATCTCCACCGGCAGGTAGGTGCGGGCAATGATGGTCCGTGCCATGCCGGTCAATTCCAGCAAGGTCACGGTACTGGCCAGGGCACTGGCCTTGAGCATCAGGATCACTTCGTTGCTGTAGGCCGGCAGGCCGATGCGCGCGGCGCGCGGCAGCATGATGTAGAGCAGCGTCTTGCCCCGCGACATGCCCAGTGCTCGGGCCGCTTCGATCTCGCCCTTGGGGATCGCCTGCAAGGCACCGCGCAGGATCTCGGCGATGTAGGCGGCGGTGTGCAGGGTCATGGTCAGCACCGTGCACCAGAACGGATCGCGCAGATACGGCCACAGCGAGCTGTTGCGCACCACGTCGAACTGGGCCAGGCCGTAGTACACCAGGAACAGCTGCACCAGCAGCGGCGTGCCGCGGAAGAAGAAGATGTAACCGAAGGGCAGGGCGCGCACATACCAGTGTCGCGACGAGCGCGCCACGCCCAGTGGAATGGCCAGGATCAGGCCGGCGATGACGGCGATGGCTACCAGCTCCAGGGTCAGGGTGGCACCCTGGGCCAGGCGTGGCAGCCACTTGATGATGACTTCCCAGTTCATTTATTCGGCCCTCATGAAGCCGCGAGCGGCGCGCTTTTCCAGGAAGTGCATGCCGGTCATGGCAATCACGGTCAGGCCCAGGTAGATGCAGGCGGCCACGGCGTAGAAGGTGAACGGCTCCTTGGTGACGGTCACGCCGATCTGCGCGTGGCGCATGATCTCTTCCAGGCCGATCACCGACACCAGCGCAGTGTCCTTCATCAGGATCATGAACAGGTTGCCCAGGCCCGGCAGGGCGATGCGCCACATCTGCGGGAGGATGATCCGCGACAGGATGCGGCCCTTGGACAGGCCCAGGGCCAGGCCCGCTTCACGATGCCCCTTGGGGATGGCCAGGATCGCGCCGCGGAACACTTCCGTGGCGTAGGCGCCGAAGCACAGGCCGAGGGCGATCACGCCGGCGGTGAAGGCACTGAGCTCCAGGCCAGGCATGTTCAGCAGTTCGCCAAGGCTGTTCATCAGCCCGACGGTGCCAAAGTAGATGAGCAGCACCCAGAGCAGTTCGGGTACGCCGCGCACCAACGTCGAATAAGTACCACCAAGCCATTGCAGCGGCTTGATCGGTGAGGTCTTGGCCAGGGCGCCAAGCAGGCCCAGGACCAGCCCCAGCAGCAAGGCGCAGAGCGCCAGTTTTACGGTCATCAGGGTACCGGCCATCATGGCCGGGCCGAATCCGTGCAGGTCGATATTCATGGGTAATTTTGTTCAAGGGACAGGCATCGCCAGGGCGGCGATGCCTGTCGGGGCGAATCAATAGATGCTGAACGGGAAGTACTTGTCGTTGATCTTCTTGTAGGTACCGTCGGCGACGATTTCCTTCAGTGCGGCATTGAGCTTGTTACGCAGCTCGTTGTCGCCTTTGCGTACTGCGATGCCGACCTTGTCGCTTTCGTTGACCGGTTCGCCCTTGAACTCGTAGTTCTTGCCAGCGTCGGACTTCAACCAGTCGTAGTTGGCGTACTTGTCGGCAAGGATGGCGTCGACACGGCCGGAGGTCAGGTCCAGGTAGGCGTTTTCCTGGTTGTCGTACAGGCTGACCTTGAACTCGCCGTCCATGCCACCGTTGTCGTCCAGCCAGGTCGCGGCCTGGGTGGCGCGCTGTGTGCCGATGGTCTTGCCCTTGAGCGAGGCGCGGTCAGTCTTGAAGTCGGCGCCTTTCTTGGCGATGAACTGCTGCTTGTTCGAGTAGTACGGGTCGGTGAAGTCCACCGCCTGCTTGCGCTCATCGGTGATCGACAGCGACGAGATGATGAAGTCGAACTTCTTCGCGTTCAGCGACGGGATGATGCCGTCCCAGTCGGAGGTGACCACTTCGCATTCGACCTTCATCTTGGCGCACAGGGCGTCGCCGATGTCCTTGTCGAAGCCGACGACCTGGCCGCTGGCATCCTTGTTGTTGAACGGTGGGTAGGCAGCTTCGATACCCATGCGCAGTTTTTCCGCGGCCATGGCGTTGGCCGACATCACCAGCGTGGCAGCAGCTGCCAGGAGGAACTTCTTGTAGGTCTGCATGTATTGCTCCGTTAGCGGTGGCTGGACATGAATTGCTTGCAACGCGCCGAGGTCGGGTTCTCGAAGACCTGCTGCGGCGATCCTTGCTCTTCGACCAGGCCCTGGTGCAGGAAGACCACTTCACTGGACACCTGGCGGGCAAAGTTCATCTCGTGCGTCACCAGCAGCATGGTACGGCCTTCTTCGGCCAGGGCGCGGATGACGTTAAGCACTTCCTGGACCATTTCCGGATCGAGCGCCGAGGTTGGCTCGTCGAACAGGATCACCTTGGGCTTCATGGCCAGGGTACGGGCGATGGCGGCACGTTGTTGCTGGCCACCGGAAAGCTGGGCGGGGTAGCTGTGGCGCTTGTCGAAGATGCCGACCTTGTTCAGCAGCGCCTCGGCATGCTCGATGGCCTCGGCCTTGCTCTGGCCGAGCACGCGGCGCGGCGCCTCGATGATGTTGTCGAGGATCGACATGTGTGGCCACAGGTTGAAATTCTGAAAGACAAAGCCGATCTCGCTGCGCAGGCGGTTGATCTGGCGATTGTCGGCGGCGATCAGGTCGCCGTTTTTCTGCGCCTTGAGCTTGAGGGCTTCACCGGCGACCAGGATCTCGCCCTGGTGCGGGTTCTCCAGCAGGTTGATGCAGCGCAGCAGGGTGGACTTGCCAGAGCCGGACGAGCCGAGGATGGAGATCACGTCACCGTCGCGCGCGGTCAGCGAAATGCCCTTGAGAATTTCCTGCTCGCCATAGCGTTTGTGCAGGTTGCGGATTTCCAGCGCGGGCGTGGCCTGAGCCATTTGCGGTCCTCATGTGTTCGGGTGCGTTCCCAGCTGTTGGCGGCCTTCCTGGCGAGCGCCACGCTAGCATAGCGGCGCAACGGCGGCCAACCGGGTCGCGGGGTGCTCGGGTCGCTGGTGGGACAGTTTGTCGCATCGCTGCAGTGGACTGTCGCCAGGATGTCCGCAATAGCGTTTTGCCCAGCACCGGAGCCTTGATGAAAAAAGGCGCGATGGTGCCAGCTTTGGCCCGGTCTGGGAAGCCGTTTTTAGCCGGGTGGCACTGTGTCGCGGACTAGACGGGGGCAAGGTTGCGCCTGTTGGTTGCGCTTTCTGTTGCGCAGAATTCGTGCGCAGGTGTTACCGAGGAGCACCTTTGGTGCGTTTGTAAGTGGGTATTTCCGTAATCCAGACTTGGCATGGGGTTTTGGTGGCCTTTCGGTCAAAGCTTGGCACAATGCCCTGCAAGCCGCGCCGTTATTGGTGGCAGAAACATTTCAGACGAAAGTCATTCTCAGGTGGCCCGCTTATTGCCCTCTGGAAATCACTGAATGCGGCGTCGCCTATCCACACCCCGGCGCGCTGGCCAGTCATTCGTGTAGTCCACCTCCTTACAAAGGTAGTTTTATGAGCGGTAACAATTCCAATGACCTCGCTCAGGGGCTCAAGCAACGGCATGTGACCATGCTGTCCATCGCCGGCGTGATCGGCGCAGGGCTGTTCGTAGGCTCCGGCCACGCCATCGCCGCCGCCGGCCCCGCCGTGCTGCTGGCCTACGCCGCGGCCGGTACCCTGGTCGTGCTGGTGATGCGCATGCTCGGCGAAATGGCCGTCGCCTCGCCTGACACCGGTTCCTTCTCCACCTACGCCGACCGCGCCATCGGGCGCTGGGCCGGTTTTACCATCGGCTGGCTGTACTGGTGGTTCTGGGTGCTGGTGATTCCGCTGGAGGCCAACGCCGCCGCCGCCATCCTGCATGCCTGGTTCCCCTCGGTGGACCTGTGGGCGTTCTCGTTGATCATTACCCTGGCGCTGACCATCACCAACCTGTTCAGCGTGAAGAACTACGGTGAGTTCGAGTTCTGGTTCGCCCTGCTCAAGGTGCTGGCGATCATCGGCTTCATCGTCGTCGGTTGCACGGCCATGTTCGGCATGGTGCCGAGTAGCCAGATCAGCGGCGTCAGCCACCTGTTCGACACCCAGGGTTTCATGCCCAATGGCCTGGGCGCGGTGCTGGCCGCCATGCTGACCACCATGTTCTCGTTCATGGGGACCGAGATCGTCACCATCGCCGCCGCCGAATCGAAGGATCCGGGCAAGCAGATCAGCCGCGCCACCAACTCGGTGATCTGGCGTATCTGCCTGTTCTACCTGGTGTCGATCTTCCTGGTCGTGGCCATGGTGCCGTGGAACGATCCGGCCCTGGCCGAGAAAGGCTCCTACCAGACTGTCCTCAGCCTGATCGGCGTGCCGAACGCCAAGCTGATCGTCGACATCGTCGTGCTGATCGCCGTGACCAGCTGCCTGAACTCGGCGCTGTACACCTCCTCGCGCATGCTCTTCTCCCTGAGCAAGCGTGGCGACGCCCCGGCGGTTGCCCAGCGCACCACCAAGGCCGGCACCCCGCACTGGGCCGTGCTGCTGTCCACTGCCGCAGCCTTCCTGTGCGTGTTCGCCAACTTCCTGGCCCCGGCCGCAGTGTTCGAGTTCCTGCTGGCCAGCTCCGGTGCTATTGCCTTGCTGGTGTACCTGGTGATCGCCGTGTCGCAACTGCGCATGCGTGCCCAGCGTGAAGCCAGCGGTGAGAAGATCTCGTTCAAGATGTGGCTGTTCCCAGGCCTGACCTGGGCGACCATCGCCTTCATCGTTGCCATTCTGGTGGTGATGGGGCTGCGCGAAGATCATCGTGCCGAGATCATCGCCACGGCAATCCTCAGCATTGGTGTGGTGGCAGCTGGTCTGCTGGTGCACCGCAAGCGTGGCGCTGCTGCGCGTGTGGCGTTGGATAGCTGATCCACAAGTGAAATGAAAAGGCCGCGTCCTGTGAAGGGCGCGGCCTTTTTTGTCTGCACGGGTTGTGGAAGCGGGTGCGGTTCGACTCAGCCGAACTGCTTCTGCTGTTGCTGCTGCTTGGCCACGACCTCCGAGGCGGTGACATAGGCGTCCTGGAACTCGTCGCTCTCCAGCCAGGCCATGGTCGTGTCCTCGTCGGCGCCATCCAGCCATTTGCGGTAGGCGGTGAACACCATGACGATGTAGTCGGTGGCGTGCTCTTCCTTGTGGCCCTTGAGCACCAGCGCCAGCAGCGGGTCGACAAGGAACACCGAGATCATCGGTACCAGGCCGTTTTCCTGGGCTTCCTTCATCTTCTCGAACAGGCTGTTGTAGCTGCCCGATTCCATGGCCTTGTTGAACACCTGCTCGACACTGGCACTGTCGCCAGCGCTGGTCTTGACCGCCTGGCCGCTGCGCACCATGCGGTTCTGCTTGGCCTTGGTGGCGGCGCGCTTGGCGCGTTTCTGTTGCTTGGTGCTGGTGGCCATGGGTGGATCCTTGGGCTGACTGGTAAAGGCGCGTATTGAAGCGTAGTTGCGCGAGAAACCCAAGAGGCCGCCCAGCGGCCCCAAAGTGTTCAGCTCACCAGCGCCGCCGGCTCATCTTCCTCAAACCCCCGCGAAGCCCGCCCGACCAGTAACGGGTCCGGCGCATGCGCCACGCTGTGGTCCTTGCCTGGATAATCCAGCGAGTGCAGGAAGTGACGAATGCAGTTGATCCGCGCGCGCTTCTTGTCGTCCGACTTGATCACCGTCCATGGCGCATCGGCCGTGTCGGTATGGAAGAACATCGCTTCCTTGGCAGCGGTGTAGTCCTCCCACTTGTCCAGCGACTTGATGTCGATGGGTGAGAGTTTCCAGTGCTTGAGCGGGTCGTCGCGGCGGGAGATGAAGCGGCGCAACTGCTCCTCGCGGTTCACCGAGAACCAGAACTTGAACAGCAGGATGCCACTGTTGCACAGCATGCGTTCGAGGTCAGGTGCCTGGCGCATGAACTCCAGGTATTGCAGGGGCGAGCAGAAATCCATCACCTTCTCGACCCCGGCGCGGTTGTACCAGGAGCGATCGAAGAACACCATTTCACCGGCGGTGGGCAGGTGCTGCACATAGCGCTGGAAGTACCACTGGCCCTTTTCCTGCTCGGAGGGCTTCTCCAGTGCCACGATCCGCGCACCGCGCGGGTTCAGGTGTTCCATGAAGCGCTTGATGGTGCCGCCCTTGCCCGCAGCATCACGGCCCTCGAACAGCACGACGATGCGCTGACCGGTTTCCTTCACCCAGTTCTGTACCTTGAGCAGCTCGATCTGCAGGTCGTGCTTGGCCTTCTCGTAGTCCTGGCGGCGCATGCGCGTGCGGTACGGGTAGCTGGCCGGCAGGCGTGCCGAGGTGCTGTCCTCGCTGCTGCCCTTGCGCGCGTTGGCCACTTCCAGAGCGGCGGGCTGCTGGCTGACCTGGGTAATGGTCTCTGGTGCGGCGGCGCTGGCGGCAGGCTTGCGCTGGCGCGGGCGACGGGTGCGAGGGATGGGCTTGGCGCTGCTGTCGGCCTCGGCAGGCGATGGCAGGAGGAGGGTGGCGGATTCTTCGCTCATGGAGGTCCTTGCGGGGTCGTTCGAATGTCCACCTTCCATCCTATGAGCGCATGGCAAGTGGCTTTTTGATATCGATCAACCGGGCATGAAGGAGCTAGAAGAAAAATCGCAGGCAACAAAAAACCCGCACTAGGCGGGTTTCTTGTGTCGCTTCGGGTAACTTTGCAACCACCAGAAGCTGAAGGTGGTGCCCAGAGACGGAGTCGAACCGCCGACACGAGGATTTTCAATCCTCTGCTCTACCGACTGAGCTATCTGGGCGACGGGGTGAATTAAATAGATTTTCTCAGAGGCCGTCAACGACTTTTTCAAAAAAATTTAAATTAATTCCGTCGCTTACGGTTTTCGTGGTCAATTCGAGGGTGGAACGTAGCCTTCAGCCTGGGCGTAATCCTCGCCGGCGAAGAACTTGTCCATCTCGGCCTGGATGAACTTGCGGTCCTCGGCATTCATCATGTTCAGGCGCTTCTCGTTGATCAGCATGGTCTGGTGGTCCTGCCACTCCTTCCAGGCCTTCTGCGAGATGTGCTCGAAGATGTCCTGGCCCTTGGCGCCCGGGTAGGGTGGGCGGTCGAGGCCTGGGAGTTCTTCGTTGTACTTGCGGCACTTCACGGTGCGGGTCATCGCTTCTCTCCTGCAATCAGTTCGTCGGCCGCGCGTTGCAGCAGCTTCTTGACCGGGGCGGCGAGGCCCAGGCGCGGCGGGGTGGCGAGGTTATACCAGAGCCAGTCGGGCTCGGCCACGTGCGCGCCGACGGGGTCGACACGCACCAGCCAAGGCTCGATGGCCAGCTGGAAATGGCTGAAGGTGTGGGTCAGGCCTGCCAGGGCCTGGCTGCCAGCCAGGCGCAGGCCGTGCTGGTAGGCGAGGTCTTCGAGCTGCTCGAGGCTGTCCAGCTCCGGCAGGCTCCACAGGCCGCCCCACAGGCCGGTGGAGGGCCGGCGGTAGAGCAGGATCGCGCCTTCGTGGTTGGTCAGCAGCGGCATCAGGGTCTTGCGCTGGGGCAGGGCCTTGCGCGGCTTGGGCTCGGGGTAGCGGGTCTCTTCGCCGTGCAGATGGGCTTCGCAACCGCGCTGCAACGGGCAGATCAGGCAGCTGGGCTTGCTGCGCGTGCACAGCGTCGCGCCCATGTCCATCATCGCCTGGGTGTAGTGGTTGGCCCGGGTCATCGGCGTGAAGCGCTCGGCGCTGGCCCACAGCTGGTTGGCTACCTTCGGCTCGCCCGGGTAGCCGGCCTGGGCGGTGAAGCGGGCCAGTACGCGCTTGACGTTGCCGTCGAGGATCGGCGCGCGGATGCCCATGCTGATGCTGGCGATGGCCCCGGCGGTGGAGCGGCCGATACCGGGCAGCTCGGTGAGCTGCTCGACGCTGCGCGGAAACTCGCCGCCATGTTGCTCGACGACGATCTTCGCGGCCTTTTGCAGGTTACGGGCACGGGTGTAGTAGCCCAGGCCCGTCCACAGGTGCAGCACCTCGTCCTCCGGCGCCTCGGCCAGCGCCTGCACGGTGGGCAGGGCCTGCATGAAGCGGTCGAAGTAGTTGAGCACGGTGCTGACCTGGGTCTGCTGCAACATGATTTCCGACACCCACACCCGATACGGGGTGATGCCCTGTTGCCAGGGCAGGTCATGCCGACCGTACTGGTCGTACCAGTCCAGCACGGCGCTGGAGAACTGCTGGGGTGTCATCGCTTGAACAGCCCCTTCAATGCATCTTTGAGTTCAGGGCTCACCTTGTCTCCGAGTTTCTCTTCGAGCTTTTCATCGATCTTGTCTTTCAAGCGGTTGCCGGCCAGCTTGGCGGCCACCTTGCCCAGGCCGTCCTGGTCCAGGCGGCAGGCCTTGGCGCCCAGCTCCAGCGGGCCGCGGCAGCGCAGCGGCACTTCGACGCCGACATAGCGCTCGTTGACCTGGCAGGCCGGGTCGGGCATGGCGCGCTGGTCGCCTTCGACGACCACGCCGACGTTGTAGTCCATGCCCAGCACGCGCAGGTCGAGGTCGCCGTGGCCGTTGACGGTCAGGCCTGGGATACGCACCTTGAGGTCTGGGTTGCTGGCCACGCCGTTACGCATTACCAGGCTGCCGCGCAGCTCCTGGAACGGCGTGTCCTTGCCACGGGGTTCGCCGCTGAGTTGCTTGCGGTTGAGGGTGGCGATGGCCTGGCACAGTTGCTGTTCCAGGTTGGCGTTGACCAGCACGCCGTCGTTGATGGTGAAGCTGGCATTGCCATTGAGCGTATCGACCAGCGCCTTCTGGCTGTTGCCGGTGGCGGTGAGGTCGCTGTTCAGGGTCAGCAGGCCCTTGACCGGCGGCGCCTGCTCAGGGGATTCACGCTTGATGAAGTGTTCCACTGGCACGCGGTTGATCTTGGTGTTGACGCCGATCTGCGGCACGGCAGGGCGTACATCCACGGTGCCCTTGGCCTCGAAGGTGCCGTTGTACAGGGCGCCGCGCAGGGTTTGCAGGGTGATCAGGCCGCCTTGGCCGCTGGCGGTCAGCTGCGCATCGCTGATCGGCAGCTTGTCCAGCGTCAGGGCGCCGAACGACAGGTCGGCCTGCAGATCGAGGGCGCGCAGGCGGTCGACCGGCAGCAGCTTGTCGCCGCTCCAGGCAACTTGCGTCGGTGCGTCGGGCAGCGGCGTGGAGCCGGCGCCGGCGACGGCAGTGGCTTCCTGCTGCTTGACCTCGGCCTGGCGCGCTGCGGTGGCACCCTTGGCTTCCTCGCTCTTGGCCGGCAGGTAGCGGTCGGCGTCGAACTTGTCGCCCTTGAGGCGCACGCGCAGGGCCTGCTTGGCGAAGTCTTCCACGGCGACCCGGCCGGTGAAGGTGCTGTCGTCCAGCTTCACCGCCAGGTCTTCGAGGGCGAGGCTGTTCGGCGTGCCTTGCAGGCGGGTGACCAGTTCCAGCTTCTTGAACGCTGCCGCGTCGGCGGTGGCGGGCAGCGGGTGGCCGATACCGTCGAGGAAGGTGCGCAGGTCGAACTGGGCGATGGATAGGCCGCCGCTGACCTGCGGCGTCTTGTCGAGGTCGCGCACGTTCAGCTCGCCCAGGGCACGCAACTGGTTGGCCGAGACCTTCAGGCCGCTCCAGGAGGCGACATTGGCCGCCAGGTCGACCAGCACCTGGCCTTGGGCGGCGAAGGTCATGGTCTTGCCGGCCAGTGGCTCGCCCGAGGTTTCGCCAGACAGGCGCATGTCCTCGAGGTTGTAGCGCTTGAGACGGCGGTCGAAGCGCAGTTCGCCGGTCAGCTCGGTGCGCGCCTTCAGGTTCGGCTGGCTGGCGCTGAGGAAGGCGCTGGCCTTGAGCGGGATGTTCACGCCTTCGTGCACGGGGCCGGTGCTCAACTGAATGCTTTCGGCGCCGTAGGTCTGGCCGGCTTTCTCGTCGGTATAAAGTACGCGGGCGTTGTTGACGGTCAGGCTGTCGATATCGAGCTTGACCGAGCGCTCGCCACTTTCCGGCTTGGCAGGTTCCGTCGCTGAGCGTGCATCGGGCGTGCTCGCCGGTGCGCTGGCGATCGCCGGGTCCGGCAATGGCTTGCCGATGTCTTCCCAGTTGCCATGGCCGTTGGCATCGCGGGTCAGCGTCAGGTTGAGGCCTTCGACCCGCACGTCGCTCATCTGCACTTCACGGCGCAGCAGCGGCAGCACACGTACCGACAGGCCGAGCATCTGCAGGTCGGCGAAAGGCACCTTGGGGTTGTTCAGCGTGGCGATGCTGGCCTCGTGCAGCTCCAGGCCCAGCCACGGGAACAGGCTCCAGCCAATGTCGCCGTTGAGGGTCAGTTCCACGTGGGCCTTGTCGCGGGCCAGCTGGCGGATTTCTTCTTTGTAGTCGTTGGGATCGAAGAGGTGGGTCAGGGCGAAGCCCAGCGCCACGATGATCAGCAACAACCCGAGAAGCCCCAGCCCCAGGATTTTGCCGAACGCTTTCATGGGCGAGTCCTTGTAGTCCGATTATGAATTTCAGCGGCGAGTATAGCGCTGTGGGTATAGGCACTGCGTATCCGACATTTCGACAGTGGGATTGACGGCAGTTCATTTATTGCTTGTCCGGGCCTCATCGCCGGCTTGCCGGCGATGCAGGCGCCACCGATAGTGGATTGATCGTTTCAGTTGACGAAAAAAACACGATATCAGATTGCTTTCATGTCACCCGCTGCTGGTAATCTTGCGCCCGCCCGTGGAGCCCCGCGACCCATTGTCGCGGGTGATGCCTGAAGCGGCCGGGCTGCCTTGCGTGCAGCCATACAGAGCCGTCCACGCGCACAGCCCACCTACAAAAGGATCAATCCATGAACAGCAGTATCACGGCGGGGGCGGCGGCAAGCACGCCGGGCTTCCTGTCGAAGGAGCGCATCATCGCCCGCCCGGGCTTCAACCGCTGGCTGGTGCCGCCGGCGGCCCTGGCCATTCACCTGTGCATCGGCATGGCCTATGGCTTCTCGGTGTTCTGGCTGCCGCTGTCCCAGGCTCTGGGTGTCAGCGCGCCAGTGGCCTGCGCCGCCGACATGGGCTTCGTCGCCCGCCTGTTCAGCGCCGAGTGCGACTGGCCGATCTCCATGCTCAGCTGGATCTACACCCTGTTCTTCGTGTTCCTCGGCTGCTCGGCCGCGGTGCTCGGTGGCTGGCTGGAGCACGCCGGCCCGCGCAAGGCCGGCCTGGTCTCGGCACTGTGCTGGTGCGGCGGCCTGCTGATCTCGGCGATCGGCGTGAAGACCCACCAGCTGTGGCTGATGTGGCTGGGGTCGGGGGTGATCGGCGGGATCGGCCTGGGCCTGGGCTACATTTCGCCGGTCTCGACCCTGATCAAGTGGTTCCCGGACAAGCGCGGCATGGCAACCGGCATGGCGATCATGGGCTTTGGTGGAGGTGCCATGGTGGGCGCTCCTCTGGCCACCGCGCTCATGGGCCACTTCGGCAGCGCGACCGAGGTGGGTGTATGGCAGAGCTTTGTCGCCATGGCCGCGATCTACTTCGTGTTCATGACTGCGGGCGCCCTGACCTACCGCGTGCCGCCAACCGGCTGGAAGCCCGAAGGCTGGACACCGCCGGCGAAGAAAGCCAACGCCATGGTCACCGACCGCCACGTGCATGTGAGCGTGGCCTGGAAAACCCCGCAGTTCGCCCTGGTGTGGCTGGTGCTGTGCCTGAACGTCTCGGCCGGTATCGGCATTCTCGGCATGGCTTCGCCACTGCTGCAGGAAGTGTTCGCCGGCAAGCTGCTGGGCAACGAGCTGACCTTCAGTGAGCTGAATGCCGCGCAGCTGGCGCAAATTGCCGCGATCGCCGCCGGTTTCACCGGTCTGCTGAGCCTGTTCAACATCGGCGGGCGCTTCTTCTGGGCGTCGTTCTCCGACTACATCGGCCGCAAGAACACCTACTTCGCCTTCTTCGCCCTGGGCGTGGGTCTCTACAGCCTGGTGCCGAACATGGGCCACATCGGCAACGTGGCGCTGTTCGTGGCGGCGTTCTGCATCATCCTGTCGATGTACGGCGGCGGCTTCGCCACCGTGCCGGCGTACCTGGCCGACCTGTTCGGCACGCAGATGGTCGGTGCCATCCATGGTCGCCTGCTGACTGCCTGGGCGGCGGCCGGCGTGCTCGGTCCGGTGCTGATCACTTACTTGCGCGAGGCGCAGCTGGCGGCGGGCGTGGAGCGGGCCGCGGCCTACGACATGACCCTGTACATCCTGGCCGGCCTGCTGGTGCTGGGCTTCATCTGCAACATGCTGGTGCGCCCGGTGGCGGACAAGTACTTCATGACCGACGCCGAACTGGCGGCCGAGCGCGCGCTGAGCCATGACAAGGGCGCCGATTCCGCGCGTTCGCTGGAGTGGCACGCGGCGCCGGGCAGCCTGCCGCTGGTGCTGGTGGCCTGGGCGGTGGTGGTGATTCCGCTGGCCTGGGGGGTGTGGATCACCCTGCAGAAGACTGCGGTGCTGTTTCATTGATGGATGACACGGCTGGCTGACTGGCTGGCTTCAAGGGCCCTGTCGCGGGGCAAGTCGCATCGGCGCACCGCGATGGGGTCAACAGAAAAATCTGCTTGTATAGACCTGTAGGTCTCTCCCACCCCCGTAATTACTAGCCCTGCCATATGTCATCCGCGTTTCAAGCTGGCGCGTTCTGGGCCTATAATGGAGCCCTTTTCGCCCAATGATTTTGCGGAGCTGGTGATGGTCGAACGTAAGGCTTCCGTCGAGCGCAATACCCTGGAAACCCAGGTCAAGTGCTCGATCAACCTCGATGGCAGCGGCAAGGCCCGATTTGAAATCGGCGTGCCTTTCCTTGAACACATGCTCGACCAGATCGCCCGGCATGGGCTGATCGACCTGGACATCGAGTGCAAGGGCGACCTGCATATCGACGACCACCATACCGTCGAGGACGTCGGCATCACCCTGGGCATGGCGTTCGCCCAGGCCATCGGCGACAAGAAAGGCATCTTCCGCTACGGCCATGCCTATGTGCCGCTGGACGAGGCCCTGTCGCGCGTGGTCATCGACTTCTCCGGGCGTCCGGGCCTGCAGATGCACGTGCCGTATACCCGCGCCACCGTGGGCGGCTTCGATGTCGACCTGTTCCAGGAGTTCTTCCAGGGCTTCGTCAACCATGCCCTGGTGACCCTGCATATCGACAACCTGCGTGGCCACAACACCCACCACCAGATCGAGACCGTGTTCAAGGCGTTCGGCCGCGCGCTGCGCATGGCCGTTACCCTCGACGAGCGCATGGCCGGGCAGATGCCGTCCACCAAGGGATGCCTGTAAATGCAGACGGTAGCCGTAATCGACTATGGCATGGGCAACCTGCACTCGGTGGCCAAGGCCCTGGAGCATGTGGGCGCCGGCAAGGTGTTGGTGACCAGCGACGCCGCGGTGATTCGTGAAGCCGACCGCGTGGTGTTCCCGGGCGTCGGCGCGATCCGCGACTGCATGGCCGAGATCCGCCGCCTGGGCTTCGACAGCCTGGTGCGCGAAGTCAGCCAGGACCGCCCGTTCCTGGGTATCTGCGTGGGCATGCAGGCGCTGCTCGAGCGCAGCGAGGAAAACGACGGTGTCGACTGCATCGGCTTGTTCCCCGGCCAGGTGCGCTTCTTCGGTAAAGACCTGAAGGAAGACGGCGAGCACCTGAAGGTGCCGCACATGGGCTGGAACGAAGTCGGCCAGACCATCGACCACCCGCTGTGGCATGACATCCCCGACCGTGCGCGTTTCTACTTCGTGCACAGCTACTTCATCGAGGCCGGCAAGCCGGGCCAGGTGGTCGGTCGCGGCCACTACGGCGTCGATTTCGCCGCCGCGCTGGCCGAAGGCTCGCGTTTCGCCGTGCAGTTCCACCCGGAGAAGAGCCATACCCATGGCCTGCAGCTGCTGCAGAACTTCGTCGCCTGGGACGGGCGCTGGTAAATGAGCCGATCGAAGACCAAGGCCCCCGTCATCACCCTGACCCCGGAGCAGGAGCGCGAGGCGCTCGACACGCTCAAGCGCTTCCTCGAAGACCGCTTCGAGCTGGAGCTGGGGTCGTTCGAGGTGGCCGAGGTCCTCGAGCTGTTCAGCAAAGAGATTGCACCCCATTACTACAACAGGGCGATTGCCGATGTTCAGCTGCACCTCAAGGAGCGGTTCGAGAGCATCGAAAGCGACCTGTGGGCGCTCGAGAAGCCCTGAATTCCAACGATTAGACAGGTTCCTCACATGCTGATTATCCCCGCTATCGATCTCAAGGACGGTGCCTGCGTACGCCTGCGCCAAGGCCGCATGGAAGACTCCACGGTATTTTCCGACGACCCGGTGAGCATGGCCGCCAAATGGGTCGAGGGTGGCTGCCGCCGCCTGCACCTGGTCGACCTCAACGGCGCTTTCGAAGGCCAGCCGGTCAACGGTGAAGTGGTCACGGCTATCGCCAAGCGCTACCCGACCCTGCCGATCCAGATCGGCGGTGGCATTCGCTCGCTGGAAACCATCGAGCACTACGTCAAGGCTGGTGTCAGCTACGTGATCATCGGCACCAAGGCGGTCAAGCAGCCTGAGTTCGTCGCCGAAGCGTGCAAGGCGTTCCCTGGCAAGGTCATCGTCGGCCTGGACGCCAAGGACGGCTTCGTCGCCACCGACGGCTGGGCCGAAGTGAGCAGCGTGCAGGTCATCGACCTGGCCAAGCGTTTCGAGGCCGATGGCGTCTCGGCGATCGTCTACACCGACATCGCCAAGGACGGCATGATGCAGGGCTGCAACGTGCCCTTCACCAAGGCCCTGGCCGAAGCCACGCGCATTCCGGTGATCGCCTCGGGCGGCATCCACAACCTGGGCGACATCAAGGCCCTGCTGGACGCCAAGGCACCGGGCATCATCGGCGCCATCACCGGCCGTGCCATCTACGAAGGCACCCTCGACGTCGCCGAGGCCCAGGCCTTCTGCGACAACTACCAAGGCTGAGGAGCGATCATGGCACTGGCCAAGCGCATCATCCCTTGCCTGGACGTGGACAACGGCCGGGTGGTCAAGGGCGTCAAGTTCGAGAACATCCGCGATGCCGGCGACCCGGTGGAGATCGCCCGGCGCTACGATGAGCAGGGCGCCGACGAGATCACCTTCCTCGACATCACCGCCAGCGTCGATGGCCGTGACACCACCCTGCATACCGTCGAGCGCATGGCCAGCCAGGTGTTCATCCCGCTGACCGTGGGTGGTGGCGTGCGTACCGTGCAGGACATCCGCAACCTGCTCAACGCCGGTGCCGACAAGGTGTCGATCAACACCGCCGCGGTGTTCAACCCGGAGTTCGTGGGCGAGGCGGCGGACCGTTTCGGTTCGCAGTGCATCGTCGTTGCCATCGACGCCAAGAAAGTCTCCGGCCCGGGCGAAACCCCGCGCTGGGAGATCTTCACCCACGGCGGGCGCAAGCCTACCGGGCTGGATGCGGTGGAGTGGGCGAAGAAGATGGAAGGCCTGGGGGCTGGCGAGATCCTGCTGACCAGCATGGACCAGGATGGCATGAAGAATGGCTTCGACCTGGGCGTGACCCGCGCCATCAGCGATGCGCTGGGGATTCCGGTGATTGCTTCCGGCGGCGTGGGTAACCTGCAGCACCTGGCCGAAGGCATCCTGGAAGGGCATGCCAGCGCGGTGCTGGCGGCGAGCATCTTCCACTTTGGCGAGTACACGGTACCGGAAGCCAAGGCCTACATGGCTTCGCGCGGTATTGTCGTACGCTGAAAAAATGATTGGGGCCGCAACGCGGCCCCAATTGAATCACCCGTGATTCTTGCCCAGCAAGGCATGGTAAAGCTCGGTATCCCCGAGTATCCCCACTACCTTGTCGTTATCCTGCAGCACCAGCTTGTTGCCGGTCTGGTAACGAATCTGCAGCGCCTCGCGCATGCCGATATCGGCGTGCACCACGGTCGGCCTGCGTTCCAGCAAGCCGACGTCCTGCCCCGGCGCCCAGTTCTGCATGTCCAGGCCATTCTGGCCCTGGCGTGCGCGCTTGAGCGAGCCGCCCTCGCCAAGGTCCAGCCATGAGTCGATGCCAGGGTCCAGGCACACCGAACCGTTGACCCGCCGGCAATTGTCCAGGCTGCGCATCAGGCTGCGGCCGCACAGCACGTTGAGCGGGTTGGTATGGGCAACGAAGGTACGCACGTATTCGTCGGCCGGGTTGAGCACGATCTCTTCCGGCTTGCTGTACTGGATAATGCGTCCGTCCTTCATGATGGCGATGCGGCTGCCCAGTTTCAGCGCCTCGTCCAGGTCGTGGCTGACGAACACGATGGTCTTGCTCAGCTTGCTCTGCAGGGCCAGCAATTCGTCCTGCAGGCCCTGGCGGATCAGCGGGTCGAGGGCCGAGAACGGCTCGTCCATCAGCAGGATGTCAGCGTCCATCGCCAGCGCCCGGGCCAGGCCCACGCGCTGCTGCATGCCACCGGAGAGTTCGTCCGGTTTCTTGTTGCGCCACTGGGTCAGGCCCACCAGCTCGAGCTTTTCATCCACCAGCTTGCGCCGTTCCTTCTCCGGCCGGCCCTGCATTTCCAGGCCGAAGCTGATGTTCTCGCGCACCGTCAGCCAGGGCATCAGGGCGAACTTCTGGAACACCATGGCGATGCGCTTGGTGCGCATCATCTTCAGCTCTGCCGGGGTGCAGTGGGCGATATCGATGTGCTTGCCTTCGTGCTCGACGAACAGCTTGCCGCGGCTCACGGTGTTGAGGCCGTTGATGCAGCGCAGCAGGCTGGACTTGCCCGAACCGGACAGGCCCATGAGCACGCAGATCTCGCCTTTGTTGATGTCCAGGTTGGCCTTTTCGACGCCGACCACCAGGCCCGTCTGCTTGAGGATCTGCTCGCGGGTCTTGCCCTGGTCGAGCAGGGCCAGCGCTTCGCGCGGCTTGCTGGAGAAGATGACGTCGACGTCTTCGAAACGAATGATGCTCATGCCTCACCCCTTACCGGCAGCTCCGGTTGCTTGCAGATACGGTCGAGCATGATCGCCAGCAGCACGATGGCCAGGCCCGCTTCGAAGCCCAGGGAGATATCGGCGGTGTTCAGTGCGTTGACCACGGGTTTGCCCAGGCCGTCGGCGCCGACCAGGGCGGCGATCACCACCATCGACAGCGACAGCATGATGCATTGCGTCACCCCGGCGGCGATGCTCGGCATGGCGTGCGGCAGTTCGATGCGGGTCAGCAACTGGCGGCGCGAGCAGCCGAAGGCCTTGCCGGCGTCCATCAGTTCCTGCGGCACGTCGCAGATACCCAGGTAAGTCAGGCGGATGGGCGCGGCGATGGCAAACACCACGGTGGAGATCAGCCCCGGCACCACGCCCAGGCCGAACAGGGTCAGGGTCGGGATCAGGTAGACGAAGGTGGGCACGGTCTGCATCAA
Organism: Pseudomonas sp. FG36; assembly: GCF_057809275.1. Classification (NCBI taxonomy): domain Bacteria; kingdom Pseudomonadati; phylum Pseudomonadota; class Gammaproteobacteria; order Pseudomonadales; family Pseudomonadaceae; genus Pseudomonas; species Pseudomonas sp. FG36. Next base: position 71,390 of record NZ_JBMDJQ010000005.1, on the reverse strand, counting down.
GTCCAGCACCGGGCGCATGGCGGTGTAGAACATCGGCTTGTGCGCGGCGGCGATGCCCAGCGGCACGCCGATGACCACGCAGACCACCGTGGCGAAGGTGACCTGCGCCAGGGTTTCCATGGTTTCCTGCCAGTAGCCCAGGTTGAGGATCAGCAGGAACGACAGGGCGACGAAGACGGTGAGCGCCCACTTGCGCTGGATCAGGTGCGCGAGGCCGGCGAACAGGGCGATTAGCACGAACGGGTTGAACCAGGTCAGGGCGCTGGTGACCCCATGGATCATGAATTCCAGGCCTGCGGCGATGGCGTCGAAGTAGCTGGCGCCATTCTGGGTCAACCATTCGACGAATGAGGCGATGTACTGCCCCAGGGGTATTTTCTGATCGATAAGCATGATAGCGAGCTTCCACCTGCAAAGATTGAAATCAGTCCGGGGTGGGCACGGTCCCACCCCGCGGTGTTGCCATGGCGTCTTGCGTTATTGCGTCAGTTTGGCCTTGGCCGCCTCAAGGCCGGGTTTGCCGTCCACGGTGGTCACGCCGGCGAGCCAGGCGTCGAGCTTGCCGGGGTTGTCCTTCAGCCATTTTTTCGCGGCCGCCTCGGGCTTCATCTTGTCGTCCAGGACATAGCCCATCATGGTGCTTTCATCCTTGAGCTCGAACGACAGGTTCTTCAGCAGCTGACCAACGTTGCCGCATTCCTGGGCGTAGCCCTTGCGGGTGTTGGTCAGCACGGTGGCCTTGCCGAAGTCGGGACCGAAATAGGCATCCCCGCCGGTCAGGTACTGCATCTTGAAGCGGGTGTTCATCGGGTGCGGTTCCCAGCCGAGGAAGACGATCGCGTCTTCACGCTTCTGCGCCCGGTCGACCTGGGCCAGCATGCCCGCCTCGCTGGACTGCACGATCTGGAAGCCGGCGTCCTTCAGGCCGAAGGCGTTGTCGTCGATCATCTTCTGGATGGTGCGGTTGCCGTCGTTGCCAGGCTCGATGCCGTAGATCTTGCCCTTGAGCTCCTGCTTGAACTTGGGAATGTCGGCGAAGTCTTTCAGGCCCTTGTCATACAAGGCCTGGGGCACGGCCAGGGTGTACTTGGCGTTTTCCAGGTTGGCGCGCACGGTCTCGACGGTGCCGGCATCGCGGTACTGCTTGATGTCGTTCTCCATGGTCGGCATCCAGTTGCCGAGAAACACGTCCAGGTCCTTGCCGGTGGCCAGCGACTTGTAGGTCACCGGTACCGAGATCATGGTGGTGTGGGTCTTGTAGCCCAGGGCTTCGAGCACGACGCTGGTGGTCGCGGTGGTGACCGTGATGTCGGTCCAGCCGACATCGGAGAAACGCACCGTTTGACACTGCTCGGGTTCGGCGGCCTGGGCCAGCAGCGGAGCGGACAGCAACGCGACCAGCAACAGCTTGGGTGAACCTTTCATGGATGGACTCCTGTGATTTTATCTTCGGGTTCGCGTGGGCCGCCGGGCGTTCTCAGGGCTCCGGTCGACCAGGCCTGCAGAGGGCAGGATGCGAGGCCGTGCAATACGAGTCGCTTTCGATAATCCTCCAGCGTTCGGCAATCGCCTACTGGTGGCGTCGTATCCAGTACAGGACGGGTCGTATCCAGTACGGACGATGTCGCAACTGGATTTTTCCACCCCCATACCTCGGTTTTTGCGTCGTCCCGCCGCTGGAAAACGGCGCACGAAAGGCCCGTGCAGCGGCGGCGCTGCTGGACAAAAGTACGTCGGTTGCAGACGGCGAAGGGCTGGGCAAAAGCCCGATGATGCGAGCATTCAAGGCGGCTCGACTGTTTCAGCCTAGCAGTTGCTCCGCCCTGCGCCTGGCGCGCAGAGACAAGCCCAGCAAGAGGTGATTCGACAATGGCCATCAGCGTGTTCGACCTGTTCAAGATCGGTGTCGGGCCTTCCAGCTCGCACACCGTCGGCCCCATGCGCGCCGGTGCGCTGTTCGTCCAGGGGCTGCGTGAGCGTGGCGAGTTGGAGCAGGTGCGGCGCATCGAGGTGAGGCTGTATGGCTCGCTGTCGGCCACCGGCGTCGGCCATGGCACCGACAACGCCACGATCATGGGCCTGATGGGCGAATGGCCGGACGCCATCGACCCCAGCCAGATCACCCCACGCATCGCCGACCTGCGCGAAACCAACGTGCTCAAGCTCGACAATCGCCTGCCCATCGATTTCGTCTGGGCCCGCGACATGCTGCTGCTGGACGAGAACTTGCCGTACCACCCCAATGCCATGACCCTGATTGCCGAAAGTGAGGCGGGCGAGTTGCACCGCGACACCTACTACTCGGTGGGCGGCGGTTTCGTGGTCGATGCCGCCCAGGCCGCCAGTGGCGTGCTGGACGCGGACCAGACCGTGCTGCCCTACGACTTCGACAGCGCCGCCGAACTGCTGCGCCTGTGCAAGCAAAACGACCTGCGCGTGTCGCAATTGATGCTGGAGAACGAAAAGGTCTGGCGCAGCGAAGCCGAGATCCGCGCCGGCCTGCTCAAGCTCTGGCAAGCCATGCAGGAGTGCGTGAACAACGGCCTCAAACATGAAGGCATCCTCCCCGGCGGGCTCAATGTGCGTCGCCGCGCCGCCCGCCTGCACCGCAGCCTGCAGGAGCTGGGCAAGCCCAACGTGATCGGCTCGACCATGAGCGCCATGGAGTGGGTCAACCTGTTCGCCCTGGCGGTCAACGAAGAGAACGCCGCTGGCGGGCGCATGGTCACCGCGCCCACCAACGGCGCGGCGGGCATCATCCCGGCGGTGTTGCACTACTACATGCGTTTCTCCGATGCGGTGGATGAGTCCAACGTGGTGGACTTCTTCCTCGGCGCGGCTGCCGTGGGCATCCTGTGCAAGAAGAACGCCTCGATCTCCGGCGCCGAGGTTGGTTGCCAGGGCGAGGTCGGTTCGGCCTGCGCCATGGCTGCCGCGGGCTTGGCCGACGTGCTTGGCGCCACCCCGGCGCAGCTGGAGAACGCCGCCGAGATCGCCCTGGAGCACAATCTCGGCCTGACCTGCGACCCGGTCGGTGGCCTGGTGCAGGTCCCGTGCATCGAGCGCAACGCCATCGCCGCAGTGAAGGCGATCAATGCCGTGCAGATGGCCTTGCGCGGTGATGGCGAACACTTCATCTCGTTGGACCAGGTGATTCGCACCATGCGCGACACCGGCGCCGACATGCACGACAAGTACAAGGAAACCTCCCGTGGGGGGCTGGCGGTCAGCGTCATCGAATGCTGATGCGCCGTTCTGGCCCACACGTGACCGATGCGCCACATTCTGGCGCAGCGGTTGTCATCTACCGGCCGTCGCCTGTCGTTACCAGCAGGTTGGTTGTCGGTGACACTTAAGTCTGTCGCATCTGGGCAACCTTCCCACAAGTGCTACCGAATTGCTCAGGGGTGACGCGCAGAGGCGCTGGCGCGCCTGTTTGCGTTTGACCTGACGCTCATCACCCAGGCCGCTGGAAGGCGCATGCCGACGTCGCTTTTGGGTTTTATTGGATGGGCGTTCAAATTCAGGCATGCCATTTGCGTTGAGATTGGCAAAGCCCCTGCATACGAAACGGGGCCATTACAAGAACAGTGCTCGCCTGAAGCACACCCTGCATTGTGTGAGGAGAAATCGCGATGACGTCGTACACCTCCGGGACCCCAACCCAGAACCGCACAGCACCCCAGTCCATCGGCTTTCTCCTGCTGGACAACTTCACCCTCATTTCCCTGGCATCGGCAGTCGAGCCGCTGCGCATGGCCAACCAGCTGTCCGGTCGCGAGCTGTACCGCTGGCACACTCTGACCGTCGATGGTGGCCAGGTGTGGGCGAGCGACGGCCTGCAGATCACCCCCGACGCGGCCATGCACAGTGCGCCGCCGATGGACACCGTGATTGTCTGCGGTGGCGTTGGCATCCAGCGCACCGTCACCCGCGAGCACGTCACCTGGCTGCAGGCCCAGGCCCGCCAGTCGCGTCGCCTGGGCGCGGTGTGTACCGGCAGCTGGGCGTTGGCCTGCGCCGGGCTGCTAGACGGCTTTGACTGCAGCGTGCACTGGGAATGCCTGGCGGCAATGCAGGAGGCCTACCCGCGGGTGAACATGAGCACCCGCCTGTTCACCCTCGACCGCAACCGCTTTACCAGCTCTGGCGGTACCGCGCCGCTGGACATGATGCTGCACCTGATCAGCCGCGACCACGGCCGCGAGCTGTCGGCGGCGATCTCCGAGATGTTCGTCTACGAGCGCATCCGCAACGAGCAGGATCACCAGCGCGTGCCGCTCAAGCATATGCTCGGCACCAACCAGCCCAAGCTGCAGGAAATCGTCGCGCTGATGGAGGCCAACCTCGAGGAACCTATCGATCTCGACGAACTGGCGGTCTATGTGGCGGTGTCGCGGCGCCAGCTCGAGCGCCTGTTCCAGAAGTACCTGCACTGCTCGCCGTCGCGCTACTACCTCAAGCTGCGGCTGATCCGCGCCCGGCAACTGCTCAAGCAGACGCCGATGTCGATCATCGAGGTGGCCTCGGTGTGCGGGTTCGTCTCCACGCCACACTTCTCCAAGTGCTACCGCGAATACTTCGGCATTCCGCCGCGTGACGAGCGGGTGGGCTCGAACACCACCCAGCAGGTGGCAATGATGCCGATCCCGCAGGCAATGGCGCTGTCGCCCCACAGCGGGCCGATGGCGGCGCTGAGCCAGGCGCGCAATGAGTCGACCTTTGCCAGCGTGCGCCTCTAGACGCAGGCGGATTTGACGAGCTTGTGGGAGCGGGCTTGCCCGGCGATGGTTCAATCGCGGGGCAAGCCCACTCCCACAAATCTTGCGCCCACTTTTTCCGATGCCCTCAAGCGCGCGTGTTGTACTGCGCCAACGCCGGTAACAGCTGCTTGTCGATGGCCTGGCGCACCGCTGGCAGGATCGTCGCGCTGCCGGTGTACATCTGCTCGACCATGCCCTTGAGTGCCCGCGCATTGGGCTCGGTCAGCCCCCGCACCACCACCTCGCAGGCCTGCTCGGCACTGGCGCCGGCCGGAATGTCGAAACCCCGCGAGCGCAGTTGGCCCAGCAGGTCGTCCTGGTCGATCAGATCCGCATGCATCATGGCTGTTGTCCTTTGCTGCTGTTGTTTTAGACCGATTCTGTGGCGCACACGACAGGGCGGCAAGGACAGATTGCCGCAATGGCCGCTTTGGCTAAGAACAGGTCGTTTACGGCTAAATCGAGGGGGCGGGAAGGACGCACACTGAAGCCATTCACGGCACCGAAGGTTTGGTCACCTTCGCTTCATGCACAGTGGATGTTGCTCGCTCTCAATCCCGGATGCTCACGGCTTTCCGGGATTTTTTTTGCTGACTGAAAGCGCCTGGTAATTTTGTCAGTTGCCGGCTGACTGCTTTTGAAGTGTCATTGTGCAACATGTCTTCGAGGCGGATTATTGCCGGGACAACGTTACCACGTAGTAAGAAACAGGTGGCTCTGTAAGATAAAACTATATAGTCGTAGTCAACATAAGGAGAAGGGATATGGCTACATCCATTCATGTAGATAAAGTTGCCCTGGTGAATTTCACCATGGCGGACGGAAAACCCCGGCTTTCTGCTGGGGGCAACTGTCAAACGAACCATGACCTCGGGGCCAATATCTTTATAAAACCCTATAAAGATGATCCCTTACTCTGGAAGGCCTCCCACGGGCGTTTTAATGGCCGTTTCCTTTTTACGCTATTGCAGACTCTAGATGCAGTTGATGATAAAAACAAGTTGACTTTTGTTGCTTCGCCTTCTGAAGACGGAAGACTCGACCCCAGCTCCCCGGAGTCTTTCGAGATGGATCTTGTCATACCGGCTCCGGAAATCAGCAGCACACAAGGGGGAAAGAACACTGCCAGTATATTAGGTACCGGCATTAGTGGAGGCCGGGTGAATGTGACTCTTGATGGCCTGGTATTGCAGTCGATCATCAACAGCAGCGGTGGATGGTCGGCCTCATTCAGTGAAGTCACCGCCGGAACCCATACCGTGACAGCAGTGATCATCGATATTACCAGTACGCTGTCGGATTCTGCACCAGCTACAGACTCCGTGACCGTGACGGAGCCGGTCGTACGTCCCCTGCAAATTCTCTACCCTCCCGAGGCGTGGCCGGTTACGCGGGAGACGGAAGTTCACGGCGTCGCATCGCCTCAAAAAGGGGATGTGCAGGTAAGCCTGAGGGCCGGCGGTGTGGACATCAGCCCTGTTGAGATCGCATCAGTTTCCGCTGCTGGTGACTGGCGCACCAAGGTCAGGGCATCAGAGTTCAGGGGGGAGGATGTTGAAGTGATCGCCAGGCTTCCTGAAACGGGTGAAGAAGTTTCGGTGAAGGTGAAAATGAAAGAGTTTTCGCTTGCCAAGCTCTCACGGGCTGTTCAATATATTAATCGTGATGATAATGATATTATTTATATCCTTATTCAAGGGGTGAGCCGCTGTGATGATGTAATTGAGTATTATGGAAGTTCGCGTGATGATCCGAAGTTGCGCTGGCTTGAGATTGCTACGGCCGACAAAAATGGGTTCTGGGATTATAATCTCTCCCATATGGTGAAGAGACCGGATTTTTTTGTTCGACAGGTGGATGGCAAACGCCTGCTTTTTTTTAAACTTCGCCTTCAGGGAAATAATGAGAACACGAGCGAGGCTTTTCTTCCCTTTGGTAGTGTCGAGGTATTATCGCCCGCGGAAGGCATTCCGGTAACTTCGCCGGTTGTTTTTAGCGGGCGTTATGCATATCGATCTGATACGGTCATTACAATGACACTGCCTGATGGGACGGAAATAGCTATCCCCCCCCACGGAGGATAAAATCAACTGGACTTCTCCTCCGGTGGAACTGCCGCTGGGCTATGCAACTATTTCTTTCATGGTGGACAGTCCGATAACTATCCATGAGCTCGTAAACTTCAGCGTGTTTGTTGTTAATCCAGAAGTAGAGGCTTTATATCTCTGACCTCGATAGGGCAAGGCCGTCGTTCATGCGACGGCCTTGCGTTAAAATCAAGCAAGAGGCAGTCGGATCAGCCTGCCGACGAAAGCGGGGTGGGGAAGTGTCTTGTGGTCTACAAGCAGATTTTCCAAGAGGCTAATGGTTTGTGCACCAAACGCCGCCGACCTGGGGCCCTGCAAGTCCACATGCAGCAGCATCTGCTCACTGGCCGATAACGCATCTTCAACCCCTTCCCGGTGCAGGCTGTGGTACAGGTGCAGGCGTTTCTTGTCGAAGCCGATGATCTGCGTCTGCACCCACACCTCCGTATCGAGTTTCACCTCATGCAGGTAGTTGATGTGTGCCTCCAGGGTGAACAACGAATGCCCGCTCTGCCCCCGTGCGTCGGCATCCAGGCCGATGCGCTCCATCAGCGCATCGGTGGCATAGCTGAAAATCAGCAGGTAATAGGCGTCGCGCAGGTGGCCGTTGTAGTCGACCCACTCGGGCAACACTCGGGTGCGGTAGGTGATCAGGGCGGGCATCGTTTTCTCCTCAGTCGCTGAAGGCCATGCCGTGCTTGGCCTTGCTGGTTTTCACCGCTTCCAGCACCGCCAGCAGGGTGTCGTCACGATAACGCTCCAGCGCGGCGATGCTGCGTTCGCCCAATTGCTCCGAGGTGCCTTCCACCACATCGTCAATCAGCTTGTCCGTCAGTTCCGGCGCTGGCAGGTAGGTCCAGGGTAGCTTCAATGCCGGGCCGAACTGGGCCATGAAGTGGCGCATGCCGGCATCGCCTCCAGCCAGGGTGTAGGTGAGGAACGTACCCATGAACGACCAGCGCAGCCCAGCGCCAAAGCGAATCGCGTCGTCGATCTCGCCGGTGCTGGCGACACCGTCGTTGACCAGGTGCAGGGCTTCGCGCCATAGCGCTTCGAGCAGTCGATCAGCGATGAAACCGGGGACCTCCTTGCGCACATGCAGCGGGCGCATGCCCAGGCTGGTGTAGATGCTTTTCGCAGCTTCGATGGCTTCAGGGCTGGTCTTGCGACCGCCGACGATTTCCACCAGTGGCAGCAGGTAGACCGGGTTGAACGGGTGCCCCACCACGCAGCGTTCGGGGTGGGTCGCCGACTCGTAGAACTCGCTGGGCAGCAGCCCCGAGGTGCTGGAGCCGATGATCGCGTCGGGCTTGGCGGCGGCGCTGATCTTCGCGTGCAGGTCGAGCTTGAGGTCCAGACGTTCGGGGGCGCTTTCCTGGATGAAGTCGGCATCGCGCACACATTCCTCGATGGTGGCCACGAACCTCAGGCGATCCTGCGATGCGTCGAGTGCCAAGCCTTGTTTTTGCAGCGCCGGCCAGGCGTTGGCGATGCGCTTGCGCAGCGCGGCCTCGGCACCGGGGGCCGGGTCCCAGGCAACCACGTCGAGGCCTTGGGCCAGGGCGCGGGCGACCCAGCCGCTGCCGATCACGCCGCTACCCAGCGCGGCGAAAGTCTTGATGTCGGTGATGAAAGGCATATCTGGCTCCTGCGGGGATATTAGCGACGCTTGAGGTTCATCTTTTCCCGGCCTTCAGCCGGGGTGAGCACACGGCCACCCATGCGGGTGATGATCTCTGCGGCCCGCTCGACCAGCTGGCCGTTGCTGGCCAGCACGCCACGGTCCAGGTACAGGTTGTCTTCCAGCCCGACCCGCACGTTGCCGCCAAGCAGCACTGCCTGGGCAGCCATCGGCATCTGCATGCGACCAATGCCGAAACCGGCCCAGGTAACGTCGGCAGGCAGGTTATCGACCATGGCCTTCATGGTGGTGGTGTCGGCCGGAGCGCCCCACGGGATGCCCAGGCACAGCTGGAACAGCGGGTCTTGCAGCAGACCTTCCTTGATCATCTGTTTGGCGAACCACAGGTGGCCGGTGTCGAAGATCTCCAGCTCCGCCTTCACGCCTAGCTCGGTGATGCGCTTGGCGCCAGCACGCAGTTGGGCGGGGGTGGAGACATAGATGGCGTTGCCATCGCCGAAGTTGAGGGTGCCGCAGTCCAGGGTGCAGATCTCCGGCAGCAGCGCTTCGACATGGGCCAGGCGCTCCAGCGGGCCGATCAGGTCGGTGCCCGGGCCGAACTCCATGGGCGATTCGTCGGGACCGATCTCCAGGTCGCCGCCCATGCCGGCGGTGAGATTGACGATGATGTCCACGTCAGCCTCGCGGATGCGTTCCATCACCTCGCGGTAGAGGTTGACGTCGCGGCTGAAGCGGCCGGTCTGCGGGTCGCGAACGTGGCAGTGGACCACCGTGGCGCCGGCCTTGGCGGCTTCGACGGCGGACTCGGCGATCTGTTTTGGCGTGACCGGGACCAGGTGGCTCTTGGCGACCGTGTCGCCGGCACCGGTGAGGGCGCAGGTGATGATGACGTCGTGGTTCATTGATCGGTTCCTCGTGGTGTCTTTGCTGGCCCTATCGCCAGCAAGCCGGCTCCCACAGGGTTGGCGATGAACCCTGGTCGTGTGGACGTCCCGTGGGAGCTGGCTTGCCAGCGATGAGGCGGTGTCAGTTGGCGGTGAGCTTGAGGTTGTCCGCAGCCGGTTTGCCGTCGAAGGTGGTCACCCCGTCAAGCCAGCGGGCCTTGTCCTCGGGGTGGTCCTTGAGCCACTGGCGCGCGGATTCCAGCGCGTCCTTGTGGTCGAGCAGCGGCTGCATCATCCGGCTCTCGTCCTCGGCGCTGAAGCTGAGGTTGGTCAGCAGGCGATGGGCGTTGGGGCAGCGCTGGGCATAGTCCGGCGCGGTCACCGTCCACACCGTGGCGCGGCCCTCGTCCGGGCCGAGGGCGTCCTGGCTGTCGCCGAGGTAGACCATGTCGATGTTCACGTTCATCGGGTGCGGCGCCCAGCCGAAGAACACCACCGCCTCCTTGCGCCGCACGGCGCGGTCGACGGCGGCGAGCATGCCGGCCTCGCTGGACTCGACCAGCTGGAACTTGCCCAGATCGAACTGGTTCTTGCTGATCATCGCCTTGATCTGGGTATTGGCGCCGGAACCGGGCTCGATGCCGTAGAGCTTGCCGCCCAGCTCCTTGTGGAACTTGTGGATGTCGGCAAACGTCTTCAGGCCCTTGTCGGCCAGGTATTTCGGCACGGCGAGGGTGGCGCGGGCATCTTCCAGGCTGGGCTTGTCGAGCACCTTCACCTGGCCGGCCTGGACGAACGGGGTGATGGTCTGGGTCATGATCGGGTTCCAGTACCCGAGGAACATGTCCAGGCGCTTGTCGCGGATGCCGGCGAAGATGATCTGCTGCGAGGCGCTGGTCTGCTTGGTCTGGTAGCCCAGGCCGTCGAGCAGCACCTGGGCCATGGCGCTGGTGGCGATCACATCGGTCCAGTTGACCACGCCCAGGCGCACATCCTTGCAGGCGGCGGGTTCGGCGGCGAAAAGCGGAGTGGCTACGGTAGTGCTGAGCGCGAGGGACAACAGGCTGCGGCGGATAAAGCGATGCATGGTGGCTCTCCATCGGCAGTGCGTATTGTTATCGGATCCGGCCTCTGCGGGCCGTGAGAACACGCTACGCTGGCAGCAGGGTGGAAAATCGCACCCTGGCGACCAACACTTGCACGGAGGCGACCACCTTTGCCGCGGAGCACGCGATGCCGCAAACCATAGACTTCCTGTTGCTGCCAGGCTTCTCCGCCATGGGTTTCATCAGCGCCATCGAGCCACTGCGCGTGGCCAACCGTTTTCGTGGCCCGCTGTACCGTTGGCGTGTGCTGAGCCTGGACGGTGGTGCGGTGCAGGCCAGCAATGGCATGTCGGTGAATGCCGACGGTGCGCTGGGGGAGGGTGAACACGGGCGCCTGCTGCTGCTGGTGGCCGGTTTCGAGCCACTGGCGTGCTATGGGTTGAAGTTGCAGCACATGCTGCGTCGTCTCGACCATGAGGGCGTGGTGCTGGGCGGGATCGACACGGGCGCCATGGTGCTGGCCGAGGCCGGCCTGCTCGATGGTCACCGGGCCACCCTGCATTGGGAGGCACTGGAGGCGTTCAAGGAACGTTATCCACGCCTGCAGGCGACCCAGGAGCTGTTCGAGATCGACCGCCGACGCATCACCTGCGCCGGCGGCACGGCCTCCATCGACCTGATGCTCGATCTGATCGCCCAGGCCCACGGCAGCGAACTGGCGGTGCAGGTGTCCGAGCAGTTCGTGCTCGGGCGCATCCGCCCGCGCCAGGATCACCAGCGCATGGAAATCGCCACGCGCTATGGGTTGCGCAACAAGAAGCTGGTGAAGGTGATCGGCGAGATGGAGCGCAATACCGAGCTGCCACTCAATACTCAGGTGCTGGCCGATGGCGTGCAGGTGACCCGGCGGCAGCTGGAGCGGCTGTTTCGCCTGTACCTGGATGACACGCCCAGTGGCTTCTATCTGCGGCTGAGGCTGGACAAGGCCCGGCAGTTGCTGCGTCAGACCGACATGAGTGTGCTGGAGGTGGGGGTCGCGTGCGGATTCGAATCGGCGTCGTACTTCACCCGCTGTTATCGGGCACGGTTCGAGCGCTGTCCCAGAGAGGATCGACGGCTGGAGGTGCCGTCATGACGCCTGGACCGGGTCGAGCCTCGGCAAGCCTGCTTCCACAGGTGCCGCGTAGCGCGAAACCTGTGGAAGCCGGTGCAGCTTAGCTGTTGGGCAGCAAGCGGCAGGTGATGCTCTTGATGTAGCGGGTCTCGGCGATGGCCGGGTGCACCGGGTGGTCCGGGCCCTGGCCGCCGCGCTCGAGCAGTTGCAGGTTGCGGTCCAGGTGGCGGGCGCTGGTCAGCAGGATGTTGTGCAGGTCGTCCTCGGGCAGGTGCATCGAGCACGAGGCGCTGACCAGGATGCCGTCCTTGGTGAGCATGCGCATGGCCTGTTCGTTGAGGCGGCGGTAGGCGGCCTCGCCGTTCTTCAGGTCTTTCTTGCGTTTGATGAAGGCGGGCGGGTCGGCGATGATCACGTCGAAGCGCTCTTCGGCGGCTTTCAGCTCGCGCAGGGCTTCGAACACGTCGCCTTCGATGCAGGTCAGCTTCTCGCCGATGCCGTTGAGCGCGGCATTGCGCTCGACGCCGTCGAGGGCGAAGCCCGAGGCGTCCACGCAGAACACTTCGCTGGCGCCGAACGCGCCGGCCTGCACGCCCCAGCCACCGATGTAGCTGAACAGGTCGAGCACGCGCTTGCCTTTGACGTAGGGTGCCAGGCGGGCGCGGTTCATGCGGTGGTCGTAGAACCAGCCGGTCTTCTGGCCTTCACGTACCGGGGCTTCGAACTTGACGCCGTTCTCTTCCAGCGCGACCCAGTCCGGCACTTCGCCGTAGACGGTCTCGACATAACGCTCCAGGCCTTCGGCGTCGCGAGCGGCGGAATCGTTCTTGAACAGGATGCCGCTGGGTTTGAGCACCTGAACCAGCGCGGCGATCACCTCGTCCTTGTGCGCTTCCATGGTGGCCGAGGCCAGCTGGACCACGAGGATGTCGAAGAAACGTTCGACCACCAGGCCCGGCAGCAGGTCGGAGTCGCCATACACCAGGCGGTAGCACGGCTTGTCGAACAGGCGCTCGCGCAGCGACAGGGCCACGTTCAGGCGGTGCACCAGCAGCGACTTGTCCAGCGGCAGCTTGGCATCGCGCGACAGCAGGCGGGCGCAGATCAGGTTGTTCGGGCTCATGGCCACCACGCCCAGCGGCTTGCCGTTGGCGGCTTCGAGGATGGCCTGCTGGCCGGCCTTCAGGCCTTGCAGCGGGGTCGCGGCAACATCGACTTCATTGCTGTAGACCCACAGGTGGCCGGCGCGCAGACGGCGGTCGGCATTGGCTTTGAGGCGAAGGCTGGGCAGGGACATGACGTCGCTCCGGGAAAAAAGAGCGGGAGTATACCGTGTTGGCCCCAGGTTCGCTGGTGGGTGCGACCAACTGGTCCGCGCCCACGGCTAAAGAAATTCTTGGATCCAACGATTCACTGATAGTCACCCTGCCGGCGTACAGGGTTAGAATCCCCCGTCCCCAGCGAGAATGCACGAATGTCCCAGGAACTCACCGCCGAACAGATCCAGCAAGCCCTGCAGGGCATCACCATCCCGCCACAGCCGCAGATCATGGTCGACCTGCAGTTCGAGCAGTACATGCCCGACCCGGACCTGGAGACCATCGCCAAGCTGATCGCGCAGGACCCCGGCCTGTCCGGCGCCCTGCTCAAACTGGTCAACTCGGCGCAGTTCGGCCTGGCGAACAAGATCGGCTCGATCCAGCGCGCGGTGAACCTGCTGGGCAGCCGTTCGATCATCAACCTGATCAACGCGCAATCGATCCGGGGCGAGATGAGCGACGAGACCATCGTCACCCTCAACCCGTTCTGGGACACCGCCCAGGACGTGGCCATGACCTGCCTGACCCTGGCCAAGCGCACCGGTATCCAGGCGGTGGACGAGGCCTACACCCTGGGCCTGTTCCACGATTGCGGCGTGCCGCTGATGCACAAGCGCTTCCCCAACTACATGGAAGTGCTGGAAGAATCCTACGCCAAGGCCAATGACGAGGTCCGCGTGGTGGACACCGAGAACCGCGTGTTCAACACCAACCATTCGGTGGTCGGCTACTTCACTGCCAAGTCCTGGCGTCTGCCCGAGCACATCAGCGCGGCCATCGCCAACCACCACAACGCCCTGGCGGTGTTCCGCGACGAATCCTCGCGTAACACCCAGACCCAGCTGAAGAACCTGCTGGCGGTACTGAAGATGTCCGAGCACATCTGCGCTTCGTACCGTGTGCTGGGCAACCAGAGCGTCGATCACGAGTGGAACATGGTGGGGCCGCTGGTGCTGGACTACATCGGCCTGACCGAATACGACTTCGAGCAGCTCAAGCAGAACATCCGCGAAATGGGCGGGCACTGAGCCATGCCGGAGCTGCCAGAGGTCGAGACCACGCGGCGCGGCATCGCGCCCCATCTGCAAGGCCAACGGGTCAGCCGCGTGGTGGTGCGTGACCGGCGCCTGCGCTGGCCGATCCCGGAAGACCTGGACGTGCGCCTGTCGGGGCAGCGCATCGTCAGTGTCGAGCGCCGCGCCAAGTACCTGCTGATCAACGCCGAGGTCGGCACCCTGATCAGCCACCTGGGCATGTCGGGCAACCTGCGCCTGGTCGAGCTGGGCTTGCCGGCGGCCAGGCACGAGCATGTGGACATCGAGCTCGAGTCGGGGCTGATGCTGCGCTACACCGACCCGCGCCGATTCGGGGCGATGCTGTGGAGCCTCGATCCGCTCAACCATGAGCTGCTGATTCGCCTGGGGCCAGAGCCGCTCACCGACCTGTTCGACGGTGAGCGCCTGTTCCAGTTGTCCCGGGGACGGTCGATGGCAGTCAAGCCGTTCATCATGGACAACGCGGTGGTGGTTGGCGTGGGCAACATCTACGCCACCGAAGCCTTGTTCGCGGCCGGGATCGATCCGCGCCGCGAAGCTGGCGGGATTTCGCGGGCGCGCTATCTGAAGCTGGCGATCGAGATCAAACGAGTGTTGGCGGCGGCCATCGAACAGGGCGGGACCACCTTGCGTGACTTCATCGGTGGCGATGGCCAGCCGGGCTACTTCCAGCAGGAGCTGTTCGTGTATGGGCGTCGTGGGCAGCCATGCAAACTGTGCGGCACCGAGCTGCGCGAAGTGAAGCTGGGCCAGCGGGCGAGCGTGTTCTGCCCGAAATGCCAGCGTTGAGTTCCGAGGCCGCGTTGCGGCCTATCGCCGGCAAGCCGGCTCCCACAAGTTGAAAGCATGCTCGGCCCATGTGGGAGCCGGCTTGCCGGCGATAGGGCCGGTACAGGCGAGAGCGGATCAGTCGACGATCGCCGCCCGCCCCACGCCCCGCGGGTCGCTGGCCGCCTCCACAGTCCCGCCAGCCTTGTCCCAATAAAGCACCTGCTGGTTCCCATACTGGCGCCCGACATCCTTCAACCGATACCCACGCCCTTCAAGCTCGGCCTTCTGCCGCACACTGAACGTCCCCGGCTCATGCTCCACCACGTCCGGCAGGTACTGGTGGTGATAGCGCGGTGTCGCCGGCCACTCGGCCACCGGCCGGCCCTCCAGGAACCCCAGCACCGACAGCAGCACCATGCTGGGTATGCGGCTGCCGCCCGGCGTGCCGAAAGTGGCGAGCTGGCTGGGGCTTTCGATGAAGGTCGGGCTCATGCTCGACAAGGGGCGCTTGCCCGCCGCCACCGCATTGGCCTGGCTCCCGGCCAGGCCATAGCTGTTGCTGCCGCCAGGGTCGGCGGCGAAATCGTCCATCTCGTTGTTCAGCACCACCCCGGTCCCCGGCACGCTGAACGCCGCGCCAAACGGCAGGTTGACCGACAGCGTGGCGGACACGGCGTTGCCGTCGCCATCGATCACCGCGAAATGGGTGGTGTGGTCGCCTTCACGCCAGGCGGGTGAGGGCGGCAGCGCGCTGCTGGGGGTGGCCTGGTGCACATCGATACTGTCGGCCAGCCCTGTCAGGTACTGGCGCGCCAGTAGCCGGTTGATCGGGTTGCTCACATAGTCCGGGTCGCCGAGCAGGCCGCGGTCGCGGTAGGCGCGGCGCAGCACTTCGATCACATAGTGGCTGCGTTGCACGGGTTCTGCGCTCTGCCAGGGCAGGCGCTGCAGCATGGCCAGGCTTTGTGCCAGGGCCACGCCGCCGGCCGAGGGCGGCGGGCTGCTGATCAGTTCACGCTGGTCGGCCAGCGGATAACGCAGCGGTTCACGCCACGCCGTACGGTAGCCGGCGAGGTCGTCGAGGGTCCAGATACCGCCGGCCTGGCGCACGCCTTCGACCAGGCGGCGGGCCATCGGGCCACGGTAGAAGCCGTCGCGGCCCTGCTCGGCCATGGCTTGCAGGGTGGCGGCCAATTCGGGTTGGCGGATCACCGTGCCCAGGGCCGGTACTTCATTGCCACTGAGGAACAGCCGTGCGCTTTCGGCATCGTCGCGCAGGGCGCTCAGGCGCATGGTGGCGCGATCGCGATAGATGCGGTCGACGGCGAAGCCCTGGTTGGCCAGGCGGATGGCCGGGGCCAGGCTGTCCTTGAGCGGCAGCTTGCCGTGGGTGCTGGCGAGGTCGGCCAGGGCCTGGGGCAGGCCGGGGATCGCGGCGGCCAGCGGCCCGTTGATCGACAGGCCGGGCTGCACCTTGCCGTCCTTGAGGTACATGTCCGCACGGGCCGCGGCCGGAGCGCGTTCGCGCGCATCGAGGAAGGTATACCGTGGCGTGGCGCCGCTCTCGCGCAGCAGGAAGAAGCCGCCGCCACCCAGGCCCGAGCCATAGGGCTCGACCACGGCCAGCGTGGCGCTGATGGCCACGGCGGCGTCGAAGGCGTTGCCGCCTTGTTGCAGGATCTGTTGCGCCGCCGAGGTCGCCTCGCTGTGCGGGCTGGCGATGGCCGCACGCCCGGGGCCTTGCGCCTGGGCGGCGCAGGCCAGCAGGGCCAGGCAGGCGCCGAGGGCTGCGCGCTGTAACGCCGCGACGAACGGCATCAGGCCTTGCCGGTGATCCGGCGGTACTTGGCCATCAGCTCGTCTTCGGTTTCCGGGTGGGCTTCATCCAGGGGGATGCAGTCTACCGGGCAGACCTGCTGGCACTGTGGCTCGTCGTAGTGGCCCACGCACTGGGTGCACAGGTTCGGGTCGATCACGTAGATCTCTTCGCCTTGCGAGATGGCGGCGTTCGGGCACTCGGGTTCGCAGACGTCGCAGTTGATGCAATCGTCGGTGATGATCAGGGACATGGGGACTCCGGCCTGGGCATCGGGCCCGGGCATGTTTCAAAGCGATGGGCGCAATTGTGCCGGATTCGCGCCCGCAGTGCACGCGGGCGCGACATCGTGACCGCGAGGGTTACTTGCGGAAGCGCTCGGTCAGTGCGTCGGCCACGGCCGGGTGCACGAACTTGCTGATATCACCGCCCAACGCGGCGATTTCCCGGACCAGCGTCGAGGAAATGAACGAATAGCGCTCCGATGGCGTGAGGAACAGGCTCTCGACGTCTGGCGCGAGCTGGCGGTTCATGTTGGCCAGTTGGAACTCGTATTCGAAGTCGGACACGGCACGCAGACCGCGCAGGAACACATTGGCGCCTTTTTCCTTGGCAAAATGCGCCAGCAGCGAGGAGAAGCCGATGACTTCGACATTGGGCAGGTGCTTGGTGACCTCGCGGGCCAGCTCGACCCGCTGTTCCAGGGGGAACAAGGGGTTTTTCTTCGGGCTGGCCGCCACGGCGATGATCACATGGTCGAACAGGCGCGAGGCGCGCTCGACCAGGTCGCCATGGCCTTTGGTAATGGGGTCGAAAGTACCCGGGTACAACACTCGGTTCATCGCGTCATCCTGGCTGGAGTGCGTTGGGGAGTCGGATGGTAGCGCAGCGATTGCGCCCGGCCAAGTCGCGTGGCCGGCTGATGGCACTATAGACAGCGCGGCCATTGGCTGTCATGTGCCGCGTGCCAGGCGGCCGACCAGCGCTTCGCTGAGCAGGGCGGCCAGGGCGTAGACCGACAGCTGCGGGTTGGCGCCGATACTGGTGGGGAACAGCGAACCGTCGTGGATCGACAGGTTCTCCAGCTGGTGATGGCGGCCCAGGCTGTCGCACACGGCCTGACGCGGATCCTCGCCCAGGGCGCAGCCGCCCATGACGTGGGCGCTGCCCAGGCGCATGCGCAGCAGCTCCAGGGGCAGGCCGTCGATCAGTGCCAGGGCTTGCGCCGGGGCGCCGACGTAGCGCGCATCGCCATGCACCGGCATCACCTGACGGGCACCGGCGGCGAACTGGATCTGCGCCATGCTGTGCCAGGCTCGGCGCAGGCCATCGCGCAGGTAGTCGGTGACGGGGTAGTCGAGCACCGGTGAGCCATCGCCACGCAGCTCCACCTGGCCGCCGGGGCTGTCGGGGTGGAAGCCGTCGCGCAGCAGCGCCAGCATCACATGGGTGTGGGGCAGTTCGGCCATGCGCTGGGCATTGTCCTGGCCATGGCCGCCGAGCAGGGTGCTGGCCAGGGCCGGGTGCAACGGTGGTACTTCGAGTTTGTAGCCCACCGGGCCGGTGACACCGTCCTGCCACTGGAACTGGTCGCTGTAGATCGATTGTGGCGCACCGTAGTACGGGTCGATCTTCGCTTCGAACTGTGCGGCGCTGAAGTTGACCAGGTGCAGGAAGGTGCGCTTGCCCAGGCGCTGGTGCGGGTCAGGCGCGTCTGAGCGCAGCAGCAGTGCCGGGCTGTTGATACCACCGCCAGCGAGCACATAGTGGCGGGCGCGTACGCGAATCTGGCGGCCTGTGGGCTGAATACCCCGGGCGTCCAGGGCCTGGCATTGCAAGTGATCGATGCGCTGGCCGTCATGACTGAACCGCTCGGCACGGGCCAGGTAAAGCAGCTCGCCGCCGTGCTCCAGCGTGGCAGGGATGCTGGTGACCAGCATCGACTGCTTGGCGTTGACCGGGCAGCCCATGCCGCAGTAACCCAGGTTCCAGCAGCCGCGCACGTTGCGCGGAATCACCGCCCAGCGGTGACCGAGCGCCTCGCAGCCGCGACGCAACACGTCGTTGTTGGCATTGGGCGGCATCGCCCAGGGACTGATGCCCAGGTGCTGCTCCATGCGCTCGAACCACGGCTTCAGGGTGTCGTTGTCCAGGCCCTTGACCCCATGCTCGCGGGCCCAGTGTTCCAGGGTCTGTGGCGGTGTGCGAAAGCTCGATGTCCAGTTGACCAGGGTGGTGCCGCCCACCGCCCGGCCCTGCAGAATGGTAATGGCGCCGTCTTTGCTCAGACGGCCCAGGCCCTCCTGGTAGAGGTCGGCGTAGGCTTCGTGCTCGAGCAGGTGGAAGTCACTGCTGGTCTTCAGCGGCCCCTCTTCGATCAGCAGCACCTTCAAGCCGGCGGCGCTGAGCCGTTCGGCGGTGGTGGCGCCACCCGCGCCGCTACCGATGACGGCGACGTCGGCTGCGAGGGTCAGGTCCTGTTCCAGGCGCGAGCCGTCGTGGGTGATCCAGCCTCGTTCGAGGCCTAGGCGGAATGGGTCGGGGACGGGCATTTGGCGGTGCTCTTGTCTGGTGTTCAGATCTTTGGTGGGCCGGGGTAGCCGCACGCCGCCCAGGCTTCGGGGCGTTCGTACCAGGCCATCAGCAGCAGTTGCAGCAACGAGGCGTGGCCCTGACGCAGCAGGTTCAACGAGCTGTCGCGCCAGCGTTCGAGGAAGCGTTCAACCTCGGCGCCGGTGGCCTCTGTCCAGCTGCCCCAGACCCCGGTCAGCGGGCCTCGGGTGAGGGGCAGGGTGAGCACATCGAACAGTTGTCGGGTCAGCTTGAGCATGGCAGGCGACAGTGCCGCCAGCTTGTGGTCGAGGCTTTGCAGCACCTGCTCCGTGGAGGCTTGGGTGCCGGCCAGCACGACGGGGATCAGGGCCTGCAACAACGGCAGGTCGTCGTTGCGCAGCGCCTGGTAACCCGTCGACGGCGTCTGCTCGCTGCAGCCGACCAGGCTTGCCGCCCCCAGAAACAGGCTGGCGCCCAGGCCGAAGCGCAGCAGGTCGCGGCGCTGCATCAGCGGATAAACAGCTTGTAGACCAGGCGCTGCAAGGCCTTGCCATAGGGCGGATAGATAACCTTGGCGGCATTGATGCGTTGCTTGGCCAGCACGGCCTTGGCCTTGCTGAAGGTCAGGAAGCCTTCGTGGCCGTGGTAGTGGCCCATGCCCGACGGGCCGATGCCGCCAAATGGAAGGTCATCCTGGGCCACATGCAGCAGGGTGTCGTTGAGGCAGACACCGCCGGAGTGGGTGTCGCGCAGCACCCGGGTCTGCTCGCCACGTTCATAGCCGAAGTAGTAGAGCGCCAGGGGGCGAGGTCGCTGGTTGATGTAGGCCAGGGCCTCGTCCAGGCGGTCGTAGGGCACCACGGGCAGCAATGGGCCGAAAATTTCGTCCTGCATCACCTGCATGCTGTCGTTTACGTCCAGCAGCAGGTGTGGGGGCAGGCGGCGCCCCTGGCGCGGCTCGTCGGGATAGAGGTCGATCACCTGGGCACCCTGCTCGCGGGCATCGTCCAGCAGCCGGTTCAGGCGGCCAAGCTGGCGCTCGTTGATGATCGCGCTGTAGTCGGGGTTGCCAGCGAGCCGCGGATAGAGGCGACGCACGGCATGCCGGTAGGCCTCGGCGAAGGCGTCCAGGCGCTCGCGGGGCACCAGCACGTAGTCGGGGGCGACGCAGGTCTGGCCGGCGTTGAGGGTCTTGCCGAAGGCGATGCGTTCGGCGGCGGTCTCCAGCGGCACGTCGGCCGAGACGATGGCCGGCGACTTGCCGCCCAGCTCCAGGGTCACCGGCGTCAGGTTCTGTGCGGCGGCCAGCATCACATGGCGACCGACGCTGGTGGCGCCGGTGAACAGCAGATGATCGAAGGGCAGGCGGGCAAAAGCCTGGCCGACTTCCACCTCGCCCAGCACCACGCTGACCAGATCATTGGGGAACACGCGCTCGAGCAGGTTCTTGAGGGCCTGGCCACTGGCCGGGGTCGACTCGCTGAGCTTGAGCATCACCCGGTTGCCGGCGGCCAGGGCGCCGGTCAGCGGACCGATGGCGAGAAACAGCGGGTAGTTCCACGGCACGATGATCCCCACCACGCCCAGTGGCTGGTATTGCACCCGGGCGCTGGCTGGTTGGAAGGCCAGGCCGACCTTGCGCCGCGATGGGCGCATCCAGCGGCCCAGCTGTTTCTCTGCATCGCGCAGGCCCATGACCGAGGGCATCAGTTCGGCGAGCAGGGTTTCGTCACGGCTGCGGCCACTGAAGTCGGCATCGATGCTCGTGATCAAGGCCTCCTGGTCCGCCAGCAGCGCCTCGCGCAGGCTTTTCAACCACTGCCGGCGTTGCGTGGCCGGGGGCATCGGGTTGCCGGCGAACGCCTGTCGCTGGGCGTCGAACGTCGCTTGCAGGTCGAGGTCGGATTGCACAGGGGGAAGTACGGCAGGCGAGGTCATGGCGGCTCCGGGGCTGACGAGTGAATAGAGCATATACTCTAATTGGAACCATGGTGCACCATTTTTCACTTGGGCGGCGGTGCACCCGACGGGCTGGAAGCCGTAAGATGGGCCCGATCATTACACGCTGGAGACTGGAGCTGAGCATGGCCCCGCGCATGAAGACCCGAGAGCGCATCGTGCAGAGCAGCCTGGAGCTGTTCAACCAGCAGGGCGAGCGTTGCGTCAGCACCAATCACATTGCCGCGCACATGGAAATCTCGCCCGGCAACCTGTATTACCACTTCCCCAACAAGCAGGCGATCATCGCCGTGCTGTTCAATCAGTACGAAGAACTGGTCGACAGTTTCCTGCGCCCGCCCCAGGGCCGCAGCGCCACCGTCGAAGACAAGCGCTTCTACCTCAAGGCGCTGCTGGCGGCGATGTGGAACTACCGCTTCCTGCACCGCGACCTCGAGCACCTGCTCGACAGCGACCCGGAACTGGCGGCCCGCTACCGGCGTTTCTCGCAGCGCTGCCTGCAGCAGGGGCAGGCCATCTACCGCGGTTTCGTCGAGGCCGGCATCCTGAACATGGACGCCGCGCAGGTCGAGTCGCTGACCATCAACGCCTGGATCGTGCTGACTTCCTGGGTGCGTTTTCTCAGCACCACTCGCGAGCATTCCGCGCACCTGGGTGAAGAAGCGTTCAAGCGCGGCGTCTATCAGGTGGTGGTGCTGGAGCTGGGGTATGTCACCCCGACCGCGCGTGCCGCGGTGCAGGCGCTGTGCGCTGAGTTCCATGTCCCGTTCAACCAGGCCCTGGAGCAGTGATCCGGGGTTTCGAGCCATTCATCAGGAGATTGTCATGCCCCTCGCGCAATTGATCACCCCGCAACAGCTGGCCGAACGCCTGGACGCGCCCGGCCTGGTGATCCTCGACTGCCGCTTTGCCCTGGAAGATGTCGACTACGGTCAACGCAGCTATGCCGAGGGGCATATTGCCGGGGCGCACTTCGCCGACCTCGAACGCGACCTGAGCGGGCCGGTGCTCAAGGGCAGCACAGGCCGCCACCCGCTGCCCGACCCGCAGCGGCTGGTGGAGCGCCTGCGCGAGTGGGGCGTGGACAACGACAGCCAGGTGGTGCTCTACGACGACGGCCCCGGCGCCTTTGCCGCCCGTGCCTGGTGGCTGCTGGCCTGGCTGGGCAAACGCGATGCAGTGTTCATTCTCGATGGCGGCCTGAAGGCCTGGCACGCCGCTCATCTGCCGCTGAGCCTGGACCCGCCGGTACGCCGCGAAGGCAATTTCAGCGGTGAGCCGGACAGGGCGCTGCTGATCGATGCCGCCCACCTGGCCAAGCGCCTGGACGACCCCGCGATGACCTTGATCGACGCTCGTGGCCTGCCGCGTTTCCGTGGCGAGGTCGAGCCGATCGACCCGGTGGCCGGGCATATCCCTGGCGCCCAGTGCGCGGCGTTCACCGACAACCTTGGCGCGGACGGGCGGTTCCTGCCGGCCGACACGCTGAAACAGCGGTTTGCCGAAAAACTGGGGGCCCGGTCGCCGGAGAATCTGGTGGCTTATTGCGGCTCTGGCGTGACCGCGTGCCACAACCTGTTTGCCCTGGCGCTGGCGGGTTATCCGTTGGGGCGGTTGTATGCCGGGTCGTGGAGTGAGTGGATCAATGATCCACAGCGTGGCGTGGCCATCGGCGACTGACGCGCACCGGGTCGCCCGGCTGACTGCACTGGCATTTGGCGTTCGGGGCGATCTCCTTCAGGAGATTGCCCCGTTGAAGCGATAGGTTATGTGAGAGCGGATGTGCCTCACGACAGGGGTGCATAAGGAGAGTTTAAACTTCAATCATCTTGATGGGTTGGTGCTTGGTGCTACCTGGAAATTTTGTCAGTTATGCTCACGCAGGCTCGATGTTAGTCTTATCGCAGAGTGTTTGAACTATAGATGCATCCTGCGGCGGATATGCTCAATGCGGGTCATGATTTACAGTGACCCGAAAGACCACGGAGCACTTGGGGCCGCCTTTGGTATAAGGGATATCATAGATGCCGACGACCCGGCTACTTGCGACTGATCGTCTTAAGACTACGAATTTTACGCTGACTGAAACAGGTGTTTCGGCAGCTGTCTACACGCTCTATGGTTTTCGCAGCGCTGGCCAAGATATTTCGCGTGCCGGATTTATCGGGGTGATACGCGAGCGACGTGTGGGCTGGTATCTGCTTGGAAATGGTCATCGTACTTATAATCCGCGGCTTATGCGTTTCCATTCGCCGGACCGTTTGAGCCCGTTTGGAAAGGGTGGCATCAATGCTTACGCATATTGCACAGGGGATCCGGTGAATTTTTATGACCCCGGTGGCAGGCAGCGTAATGGCGTCGGAGCACTCATCAAGAGCACTCTATCGGTGGGGGTCAATGCTGGAAAGGGCATGCATACTATTGCTACATGGGATAAGAAGACAGCGCTTGGAAAGGCTATAGACGGGAGTCTTGGAGTTTTAGGTACGCTGACTTCGGTTGCGCAGTGGGCGGTGGTTTTCGATGATGTGCTTTACCAGCCATTACATGATATAGGGATTGCTCCTCCTCACGGTATCGTTTCTCACTTTCCAGAATATTTGGGCCATGCGTCGGATGCCATGACCGTTCTCAACTTCCTGAAAGTTGTCCATGACGCCTCTCCGGCCATTGGCAACTATATCAGTCGAGGCGCACGCGGTGCAGGAACGGGAAGGGACGCTGAGCGCGCGGGCGATGCAAGCATACGTTTGACTCCAGGGAGTTACACGGTCAATACCGACTCTGGACCGGTATCATTTACCGTGGCTGAACAGGCAAGTCTGGTACGAACCAACGCGACTTCCAATCGCGCCGACAATGCGGTGGCTGATGACCCTACCGGTCTCGACATACTTTAAGCGTATTGTGCAGAAGTACCCTTGTTGTAGGTGTTTACGAGCTTAGCGCCCGTCAACCAGCCACTGCGGAATCCGCCGTTCCAGGTAATACCCCGGATTGCGCAGGCTGCCATCCACGAATCCCACATGCCCACCCCGGCTGTGCAGTTCGAACTGGGTCCCGGCCGCCAGCTCATTGGCGTTCGGCAGGCTGTGGCCGAACACGAAGGGGTCGTCGCTGGCATGGATGATCAGCGTCGGCGTGCGGTTCTCGCCCAGGTAATAGCGGCTGGAGGCGCGCCGGTAGTAGTCATGGGCATCGCTGAAGCCATTGAGGGGCGCGGTCACCTTGCCATCGAAGTCCCAGAACGTGCGCAGGTTGCGCAGCGAGCCCAGGCCTTCGAGGGTGGCCAGCCCTTCATGGTGGCCCTTGTCGCGGAAGTGCCGTTGCTTGTCCTGCACGTAGGCCAGCATCTCGCGCATGAAATGCGCCTGGTAGACCTTCGAGAAACCCAGGCCGATACGGTCGGCGCACTGGTCCAGGCGAAACGGCACCGACACTGCCACCGCTGCCTCCAGCTGGCTGGCCGCGCCGCTTTCCCCCAGGTACTTGAGCAGCACATTGCCGCCCAGCGAGTAGCCCACGGCATACAGCGGTGCCAGCGGCCGCTGCGCCCGCAGGTGACGGATGGTTTCGGCCAGGTCTTCGCTAGCCCCGGAATGGTAGCTGCGCGCCAGCAGGTTGGGTTCGCCCGAGCAGCCGCGCCAGTTCAGCGCGACACTGGCCCAGCCGCGTGTCTGCAAGGCCAGTTGCAGGCCTTTGACATACGGCGAATTGGACGACCCGGTCAGGCCGTGAAGTACCAGCACCAAGGGCACGTCGGCCTGGTGCGGGCCGTGCCAGTCGAGGTCGAGGAAGTCGCCGTCGGCCAGCCACAGGCGCTCGCGGGTGCGCTCAAGTGCGGGGAGTTTGCGCCACAGCGGCCCCCACAACGTCTGCAAGTGGGGGTTGGACAGGCCGGAAGCCGGGCGGAAGGTGGCGGTGAGGCTGGTCATGCTGGGCGGCTCGTGATGTGCCTGCCTAGAGTGCCATGAAACACCGCCGCCGCGCCTGTGCTATTGGTCGCCAGCCGCACGCTGCCACAGGGCGTAATGCACCTGGCCGGTCTTCTTCTCGCGGTGCAGGCGCCAGTTGCCCGGCATCGGCAGCGAGGAGGGCACGGCTTCGCTTTCGGTGTAGATCCACGCCTGCTCGCGCAGCCACTGGCCCTGCTCCAGCAGGTTGCAGGTATTGGCCAGCAAGTCCTGGTGGAACGGCGGGTCGAGGAACACCACATCGAATTGCTGCTTGGCCGGGCCTTGCAGGTAGCGCAGGGCGTCGGTCTGCAGGATCTGCCCGCGCGGGCAGCGCAACACTTCGAGGTTGTCCTTGAGGTTGCTGGTGGCCGCAGGGTTGCTGTCCAGCGCCACGGCATCCTTCGCGCCACGGGACAGCGCTTCGAGCACCAGGGCGCCGCTGCCGGTGAAGGCATCGAGCACCAGGGCGCCCTCGATATAGGGCGCCAGCCAGTTGAACAGGGTTTCGCGCACGCGGTCTGGGGTCGGGCGCAGGCCTTCGCCTTCCGGCACGGCCAGGCGACGGCTGCGCCATTCGCCGGCGATGATGCGCAACTGGCCGGGGCCCTTGCTGGCGCCCGGGGCCGGGCGCGCGGGAGTGTTGGGTCTTGCCATTAGTGCTCCGGTACGCCGAGCGGCTGCTCGGCGGGTTTGTCAGTGGGGGCCGGCAGCGGTTGCTGCGCCACCTTCGGGCCGACGGTGACGATTACCAGCTTGTCCGCCGCGAGATGCTTGTTCATGGCGGCCTTGACCTGCTCGACGCTCAGCGCCTGGGACTGTTGCATGAAGTCCTCCAGCCAGCTCAGCGGCAGGTTGTAGAAGCCGATCGCGCCCAGCTGCCCGACAATGCTGGCGTTGCTGGCATTGGACAGCGGGAAGCTCCCGGCCAGCTCGCGCTTGGCATCGTCCAGTTCCTGCTGGGTCGGGCCGTTCTTCAGGTAGTCGGCCAGGATATCCTGGACCAGCTTGAGCGTGCCCTCGCTGAGTTCGGCGCGGGTCTGCAGGTTGATCATGAACGGGCCGCGCACCTGCATCGGGCTGAATACCGAGTACACGCCATAGGTCAGGCCGCGCTTCTCGCGGACCTCGCTCATCAGGCGGGTGCCGAAGGCGCCGCCGCCGAGGATCTGGTTGCCCAGCGACAGCGCCGGCCAGTCCGCATCGTTGCGGTCGATACCCAGCTCGGCCAGCATCAGGTGGGTCTGCTTGGACGGGAAGTCGATATGCGTGGTCCCCGGCTTGGGCTCGACAGGCTGCTCCGGCTTGGCCAGTGCCGCGCCCTTGGGCAGGCCAGCGGAGACCTGCGCGGCGATGGCCTCGGCTTCGCCGCGGCTGAGGTCGCCGACCAGGGCGATCACCGCGTTGCCGGCGGCGTAGGCCTTGCCGTGGAAGGTGCGCAGCTGCGCCAAGGTGATGCCCGGGATGGATTCGGCGGTACCGTCGCTGGGGCTGGCATAGGGGTGCTGGCCGTAGAGGTTGGCGAACAACGTCTTGCCGGCGATCTTGCCGGGGTTCTGCTTCTCGTACTCGAAGCCTGCCAGCAACTGGTTCTTGATGCGCTTGAGGGCGTCCTCGGGGAAGGTCGGCTGGCCCACCACCTCGGTGAACAGCTTCAGCGCCGGTTCGCGCTTGTCCGAGGCGCTGAGGCTGCGCAGCGAGGCCACGGCCATGTCGCGGTAGGAGCCGTTGCCGAAGTCAGCGCCCAGGCCTTCGAAGCCTTCGGCGATGGCAGTCACGTCCTTGCCGGCCACGCCCTCGTTGAGCATGGCGTTGGTCAGGGTGGCCAGGCCCGGGGTACCACCGTCCTGGCTGCTGCCGGCGGCGAAGGTCACGCGCAGGTCGAACATCGGCAGCTCGCGGGCCTCGACGAACAGTACGCGGGCGCCTTCGGCGGTGGTCCAGTGCTGGATGTTCAGCTGGCGCCGGCTGGGGGCCTTGCCGTCCAGTTCGGCCAGCGATTGCAGGGTGTTGGCCGGGCGGGCCGCGGCGCCGGCCTGGCCTTGGCTGTCGGACTGGGCAGGGCGAGCCAGCAGCGCGGCGATTGCCACCACCAGCACGATGATCGCCAGGCCGAACAGGGTGTAGCGCGGTGCGCTGCGATCACTCATGAGCGGACTCCTCGGGCAGTACATGGGCAACGCTCAGGCGTTCGCGGGTGAAATAGGTGCGGGCGGCGGCCTGGATGTCCTCCGGGGTCACGCGCTTGAGGTCGTCGAGCTCGCTGTCGATCAGCTTCCAGGACAGGCCGACCGTTTCCAGTTGCCCGATGGTGGTGGCCTGGCTGCTGATCGAGTCGCGGTCGTAGACCAGGCCGGCGATCACCTGGGCGCGCACGCGCTCGAGCTCTTCGGCGGTGGGTGGCGTGGTCTTGAGCTCGTCGAGCAGCTGCCAGATGCCTTTCTCCACTTCGGCCAGGGTCTTTTGCTTCTGCACGTTGGGCGTGGCCGAGATCATGAACAGGCTGTCGCCGCGGGTGAAGGCGTTGTAGCTGGACGAGGCACCGGCAACCAGCTCCTGGCCGCGTTCCAGGCGCGCCGGCATGCGGGCGCTGTAGCCGCCGTCGAGCAGGGCCGAGATCAGCCGCAGGGCGTTGACGCTGCGCGGATCCTTGGCGGTGGCCAGGGCCGGGACATTGAAGCCGTAGATCAGGCTGGGCAATTGCGTGCGCAGGTGCAGGGTGAGCAGGCGCTGGCCTGGCTCGGCCAGTTCCAGCGGCAGTTTGCTCGGCGGCACGGCGCGTTTGGGGATGGGGCCGAAGTACTTCTGCGCCAAGGCCTTGACCTCGTCCGGCTTGACGTCGCCGACCACCACCAGGGTGGCGTTGTTCGGGGCGTACCAGGACTCGTACCAATGACGCAGCTCCTCGACCTTCATGCGCTCGAGGTCGGCCATCCAGCCGATGGTCGGCGTGTGGTAGCCGCTGGCCGGGTAGGCCATGGCGCGGAACAGCTCGAAGGCCTTGGCGTTGGGCTGGTCGTCGGTGCGCAGACGGCGCTCTTCCTTGATCACCTCGATCTCGCGGCTGAACTCGTCGGCCGGCAGGCGCAGGCTGGCCAGGCGGTCGGCTTCGAGCTCCAGGGCCACCGGCAGGCGGTCGCGGGCCAGCACCTGGTAGTAGGCGGTGTAGTCGTCGCTGGTAAAGGCGTTTTCTTCGGCGCCGAGATCGCGCAGGATGCGCGAGGCCTCGCCGGGGCCGATCTTGGCGCTGCCCTTGAACATCATGTGTTCCAGGGCATGGGACAGGCCGGTCTGGCCCGGCGTCTCGTAGCTGGAGCCGACCTTGTACCAGATCTGCGAAACCACCACCGGCGCCCGGTGGTCCTCGCGCACGACAACTTTCAGGCCGTTGTCGAGGATGAATTCGTGGGTGGGTTGCACATCGGCGGCGAAAGCCGCCAGCGGCAGGCACAGGGTGCCGAGCAACAGGCCAGCGGCGCGGCGGGCTAGAGCATTCATACGGTGTTCAACCTGTTCGGCGGCCCGCTTGGGTTTAGCGTCGGCGGGCCAGGAGGTGCTAGGATACTGATCCGGTTGCCTGGCGACCATGCCTGTCGCCGTTCTGGCCCGCAGGCCCTTACGACAAAACGTTGCGCATGAACCCGCTGGCTTCACAGTAGTCTGTTCTGCGTGAGTTAAGAATTCCCGATGCGCCGCTGCTGGCCCATCGCTACCCTGAGATAGCCGTCTTCCATGTTTGGTTCCAACGACGACAAAAAAGCGCCGGCCGCGGCTGGCGAGAAGAAAGGCCTGTTCAGCTGGTTCCGCAAGAAGCCGGAACAACCTGCCGCCGAACAGCCGCAAGCCCCTGCACCGCAAGCGCCCGTCGAGCAGACCGCACCGGCTGCCGAGCCGTTGCAGGCGCCTGTGCCAGAGCCGGTGGTTGCCGCGCCGCAGCCGGAGCCCGTGCCAGAGCCGGTGGTTGTAGCGCCGCAGCCGGAGCCTGTGCCTGAGCCGGTGGTTGCCGCGCCGCAGCCGGAGCCCATGCCAGAGCCGGTGGTTGTAGCGCCGCAGCCGGAGCCCGTGCCTGAGCCGGTGGTTGTAGTGCCGCAGCCGGAGCCCGTGCCAGAACCGGTGGTTGCAACGCTGCAAACGGTCGAGGTCGAAGTAACTGCGGCCCCGGTCAGCAACCTGGTCTTGCCTGTCGCCGAAGAGCCGGTGGCATTGGTCGAGGACCTGGAACCCAAGGCGCCGCCCGTTATCCCAGCCCGACCGCCTGTCGAAACGGTAGCCACTGCCATTACCGCTCCAGCACCGGTTGTCGAAACGGCGCCGGTCGTTGTGCCGGCTCCAGTCGACCCAGAGCCTGTCGTGGTGACTGCCGCCGAGCCGGCCAAGCCTGGTTTCTTCGCCCGCCTCAAGCAGGGCCTGTCGAAGACCAGCGCCAGCATCGGCGAGGGCATGGCCAGCCTGTTCCTCGGCAAGAAGGTCATCGACGACGACCTGCTCGACGAAATCGAGACCCGGCTGCTGACCGCCGACGTCGGTGTCGAGGCCACCTCGACCATCGTCCAGAACCTGACCCAGAAAGTTGCCCGCAAGCAGTTGGCCGACGCCGACGCGCTGTACAAGTCGCTGCAGGAAGAGCTGGCCGCGCTGCTGCGTCCGGTCGAGCAGCCGCTGAAGATCGAGGCGCAGAACAAGCCCTACGTGATCCTGGTGGTTGGCGTGAACGGCGCCGGCAAGACCACCACCATCGGCAAACTGGCGAAGAAGCTGCAGCTCGAAGGCAAGAAAGTCATGCTCGCGGCCGGCGACACCTTCCGCGCCGCCGCGGTGGAGCAGTTGCAGGTGTGGGGCGAGCGCAACCAGATCCCAGTGATCGCCCAGCACACCGGCGCCGACTCGGCTTCGGTGATCTTCGACGCGGTGCAGGCCGCCAAGGCCCGTAATGTCGATGTGCTGATCGCCGACACCGCCGGCCGCCTGCACACCAAGGACAACCTGATGGAAGAGCTGAAGAAGGTCCGTCGGGTCATGGGCAAGCTGGATGTCGAGGCGCCGCACGAGGTGCTGCTGGTGCTCGACGCCGGTACCGGGCAGAACGCCATCAGCCAGGCCAAGTACTTCAACCAGAGCGTCGAGCTGACCGGCCTGGCCCTGACCAAGCTGGATGGTACCGCCAAGGGCGGCGTGATCTTCGCCCTGGCCAAGCAGTTCAACATCCCGATCCGCTTCATCGGTGTGGGCGAGGGTATCGACGACCTGCGCACCTTCGAAGCCGAACCTTTCGTCAAGGCGCTGTTCGCCGAGCGGGAACCTTCATGATCCGATTCGAACAGGTAGCCAAGCGCTATCCCAACGGCCATGTCGGCCTGCACGAACTGAGCTTCCGGGCGCGTCGTGGCGAGTTCCTGTTCGTCACCGGCCATTCCGGCGCCGGCAAGAGCACCTTGCTGCGGCTGCTGCTGGCCATGGAGCGTCCGACCAGCGGCAAGCTGCTGCTGGCCGGGCAGGACCTGGGCCAGATCAGCAACGCGCAGATCCCGTTCCTGCGTCGGCAGATCGGCGTGGTGTTCCAGAACCACCAGTTGCTGTTCGACCGCACGGTGTTCAACAACATCGCGCTGCCGTTGCAGATCCTCGGGCTGTCCAAGGCCGAGATCGCCAAACGCGTCGATTCGGCGCTGGAGCGCGTGTCGCTGAGCGACAAGGGCGAGCTGTTCCCGGCCGACCTGTCCACCGGCCAGCAACAACGGGTCGGCATTGCCAGGGCCATCGTGCATCAGCCGGCCCTGCTGCTGGCGGACGAGCCCACCGGTAACCTCGACCCGCGGCTGGCCGCCGAGATCATGGGCGTGTTCGAGGACATCAACCGCCTGGGCACCACGGTACTGATCGCCAGTCACGACCTGGCGCTGATCGCGCGCATGCGTCACCGCATGCTGACGCTGCAACGCGGCCGCTTGATCGGCGATGGGGAGGCCGGGCAATGAGCACCACACGTACACCAAAGGTTTCCGAGCGCGTTGCGCCGAAAGCCGCCGATCCACAGCCGTCGAAGAAAAAGCGTGGCGATTACGATGACGACGGTCCGGACTTCCGCAGCCTGTTGCACGCCTGGCTGGAAAGCCACCGCGCCAGCCTGGCCGACAGCTTGCGCCGCCTGGGCAAGCAGCCGATCGGCAGTTTCTTCACCTGCCTCGTGATGGCGGTGGCGCTGAGCATGCCCATGGGCCTGTCGTTGTTGCTCAAGAACGTCGAGAAGCTCGGCGGTTCCTGGCAGCGCGCGGCGCAGATCTCGCTGTACCTCAAGCTCGATGCCAGCAGCCGTGATGGCGAGGCCCTGCGTGACGAGATCAAGGGCATGCCTGGCGTCGCCGAGGCCCAATACGTCAGCCGCGAGCAGGCGCTGGAAGAGTTCCAGCAACAGTCAGGCCTCGGCGAGGCGTTGCGCGAACTGCCGGACAACCCACTGCCCGGCGTGGTGGTGGTGACCCCGACCGAGGTCGACAAGCCAGCCCTGGAAGCCCTGCGTCAGCGCCTCTCCGAGCTGCCTCGCGTGGAAGCGGCGCAATTGGACCTGGTATGGGTCGAGCGCCTGGCGGCGATTCTCAAGCTGGGTGACCGGTTCGTCTTCGGCCTGGCGGTGATGCTGATTTCCGCGCTGCTGTTAGTAATCGGTAACACTATTCGTCTACATATCGAAAACCGCCGGGTCGAGATCGAAGTGATCAAGCTCGTCGGTGGCACCGACAGCTACGTACGGCGGCCTTTCCTGTACATGGGCGCGTTGTACGGCCTGGGTGCGGGCGTGCTGGCCTGGGGCATCCTGGCGTTCGGCCTGAACTGGCTGAACGACGCGGTGGTCGGGCTTTCCGGCCTGTATGGCAGTGATTTCGCCCTGGGTGGCGTACCGGCCTCGGATGGCCTTTCACTCTTGATCGGGGCGGTACTGTTGGGGTATATCGGTGCATGGATCGCAGTCGCTCGTCA
Source organism: Pseudomonas sp. FG36 (assembly GCF_057809275.1). NCBI lineage: Bacteria > Pseudomonadati > Pseudomonadota > Gammaproteobacteria > Pseudomonadales > Pseudomonadaceae > Pseudomonas > Pseudomonas sp. FG36. The sequence goes on along the minus strand of NZ_JBMDJQ010000005.1, from coordinate 39,453 downwards.
CCTGAACGAGCTTGCACCGCGATAAATGTTTCATGGCCAGTATTGACAAATTTTTCATCCTGGAACTTGTACAACGGTTCCTTGTCTATGCTGGCAGTGCCCAAAAGGCATGAGTCTGTAAGCCGGAGGTACTTGAATGACCAATTCGTTGCAACCTGCCTATGCCCTGGTTCCCGGTGCAAACCTGGAAGCCTATGTGCACACGGTCAACAGCATCCCCTTGCTGACGCCGGAGCAGGAGCGTGAACTGGCCGAGCGTCTCTATTACGAGCAGGATCTCGAGGCCGCTCGGCAAATGGTGATGGCCCACCTGCGTTTCGTCGTACACATCGCGCGTAGCTATGCGGGCTACGGGCTGGCCCAGGCCGACCTGATCCAGGAAGGCAACGTTGGCCTGATGAAGGCGGTAAAGCGCTTCAACCCGGAAATGGGCGTGCGCCTGGTGTCCTTCGCCGTGCACTGGATCAAGGCCGAGATCCACGAGTTCATCCTGCGCAACTGGCGCATCGTCAAGGTGGCCACCACCAAGGCCCAGCGCAAGCTGTTCTTCAACCTGCGCAGCCAGAAGAAACGCCTGGCCTGGTTGAACAACGACGAAGTGCATCGCGTGGCCGAGAGCCTGGGTGTCGAGCCTCGTGAAGTACGTGAGATGGAAAGCCGCCTGAGCGGCCAGGACATGGCCTTCGACCCGGCGGCGGAAGCCGACGACGACAGCGCCTTCCAGTCGCCTGCGCATTATCTGGAAGACCACCGCTACAACCCGGCCGTGCAACTGGAGGACGCTGACTGGAGCGACAACTCCACCAGCAACCTGCATGAAGCGCTGCAGGGCCTGGATGATCGCAGCCGCGACATCCTCTACCAGCGTTGGCTGGCCGAAGAAAAGGCTACGCTGCATGAGCTGGCAGAGAAGTACAGTGTATCGGCCGAGCGTATTCGCCAGCTGGAGAAGAACGCGATGAACAAGGTCAAGGCATTGATCACGATCTGATCGGCGCCCTGGCTGGATTGAAAAGCCGCTGCTCTCGGAAGAGGCAGCGGCTTTTTTGTGTGTTGAAGCTGACTGGGGCCTGGGAGCGGGCCTTAAAGCCTGCGCGAAGCATCCAGTTGCATCAGGTAGCTCGGCCCGCCCAACTGGCTCATCTGCCGGCGGATCCACCCCGCACGGCTTGCCACATAGGCGCTGGGCCGGCTGGCACTCCACTTGATCGGGCTTGGCAGCACGGCCGCGAGCTGTGCGGCCTGTTGTCGCGTCAGGCGGCTGGCATCCACGCCGAAGTGATAACGCGCCGCCGCCTGGGCACCGAACACGCCCTTGCCCCATTCGGCACTGTTCAGATACACCTCGAGTATCCGCTCCTTCGACCAGAACAGCTCGATCAGGGCGGTGAACCAGGCTTCCAGCCCCTTGCGCAGCCAGCTGCGCCCGGACCACAGGAACAGGTTCTTGGCCACCTGCTGGGTCAGCGTGCTGGCGCCGCGCACCTTGCCGCCACGCTCGTTGTAGGCCAGCGCCGCCTGGATCGCGGGGATATCGAAGCCCCAGTGGCTGGCGAACTTCTGGTCTTCGCCGGCGATGACCGCCACCTTGAGCTCGTCGGAGATATCCTCCCACGGCGTCCAGTCACGTTGCAGGTCGATCGGCTCGCCGCTGGCCCATGACTGCACCTTGCGTTCGACCATCAGCGCGGTGCCGGGCGGCGGCACCCAGCGCAACACCAGGACCACGGCGATGCTGCCAGCAGCGAACCAGAGCAGGACGCGGGAAAGGCGGCGAAGAAGGGATGACAGCATGGTGATGGCTTGGCCGGACCGTTGGAACGGGCCATTATACAGACCCCTTCCGAGGAGTCGTCCCATGCTTCGCAGCTTCCTGATGCTCGCCGCGTTCTTCGGCTTTACCGGCGTCGCCCTCGGCGCTTTCGCCGCCCATGGCTTGAAAAGCCGCCTCAGCGCCGACTACCTGGCGATCTTCCATACCGGTGTCACCTACCAACTGGTGCATGCCCTGGCGATCCTTGGCGTGGCGGTGCTGTCGGCGCACTTGCCTGGGCGCCTGGTCGGCTGGGCCGGTGGCTTGTTCGCCGTGGGTATCCTGCTGTTCTCCGGTAGCCTCTACGCCCTCACGCTCAGCGGTCTGGGCAAGCTCGGCATGATCACCCCGCTGGGCGGCCTGTGCTTCCTTGCTGGCTGGCTTTGCCTGGGGCTGGCCGCCTGGCGGCTGGGCTGACCGGTCGGTCCACAATCGCGACTAATGGCGTGTGTCGCCCTTGGGTTGCAGGGCGGATCGGGGCTAGAATGCGGGCCCCCAAAGAACAATGGTGGCCGTGCGCATGCGCATTCAATTGAACGGTGAACCTTACGAACTGCCCGCGGGCGAGAGCGTCGCGGCGCTGCTGGGCCGGCTGGAGCTGGCCGGCCGCCGGGTGGCGGTGGAACTGAACCTGGACATCGTGCCGCGCAGCCAGCACGAGAGCACGCAGCTCAAGGACGGCGACCAGGTCGAGGTGGTCCACGCCATCGGTGGCGGCTAACCGCCCCTGAAACCTCGCCAGCAAAGTCCCGCAATCTTTCCTGAGGAACAACGATGAGCAACGTTCGCAGCGACAAGCCCTTCATCCTGGCCGGGCGCACTTTCCAGTCGCGCCTGCTGGTAGGCACCGGCAAGTACCGTGACATGGAAGAAACCCGCCTGGCCACCGAGGCCTCGGGTGCCGAGATCGTCACCGTTGCCGTGCGCCGTACCAACCTGGGCCAGAACGCGGGCGAGCCGAACCTGCTCGACGTGCTGTCGCCAGACAAGTACACCATCCTGCCGAACACCGCCGGTTGCTTCGATGCGACGGAAGCGGTGCGCACCTGCCGCCTGGCCCGTGAACTGCTCGATGGCCGCAAGTCCCATGAGTCCAGGACGCTGGTGAAGCTGGAAGTGCTGGCCGACCAGAAAACCCTGTTTCCCAATGTGATCGAAACCCTCAAGGCCGCCGAAGTGCTGGTCAAGGAAGGTTTCGACGTGATGGTCTACACCAGCGATGACCCGATCATCGCCCGCCAGCTGGCCGAAGCCGGCTGCATCGCCGTCATGCCGCTGGCCGGCCTGATCGGCACCGGCCTTGGCATCTGCAACCCGTACAACCTGCAGATCATCCTGGAGGAATCCAAGGTGCCGGTGCTGGTCGATGCCGGCGTGGGTACCGCCTCCGACGCCACCATCGCCATGGAAATGGGTTGCGAAGCGGTGCTGATGAACTCGGCCATCGCCCATGCCCAGCAGCCTGTACTGATGGCCGAAGCCATGAAACACGCCATCGTTGCCGGTCGCATGGCCTACCTGGCCGGTCGCATGCCGAAAAAACTCTATGCCAGCGCCTCTTCGCCGCTGGATGGTCTGATCAAGTAAGAGCCCCTGATGACTGAATCGCAAGAAACGCCGATCTCCGAAGACGGCGAAACCCGCCCGCACCGCCGTATCAAGAGCTTCGTGATGCGCGCTGGGCGCATGACCGAAGGCCAGCAGCGCGGCCTGGACCAGGGCGGCCCGCAGTTCATCCTGCCGCTGGCCGACAGCCCGGTGGACTATGACCAGGTGTTCGGCCGTTCGGCGCCGCGTACCCTGGAGATCGGCTTCGGCATGGGCCACTCACTGCTGGAAATGGCCGCCGCTTCGCCCGAGCTGGACTTCATTGGTGTCGAAGTGCACCGCCCGGGTGTCGGCGCGCTGCTCAATGGCGTGCTGACACAGGGGCTGAAGAACCTGCGGGTGTACGACTGCGATGCCATCGAAGTGCTCAACCGCTGCGTGGCGGACAACAGCCTTGACCGTCTGATGCTGTTCTTCCCCGATCCGTGGCACAAGGCGCGTCACCACAAGCGCCGGATCGTTCAGCTGGAGTTCGCCGAGCTGGTGCGCCGCAAACTCAAGCCCAACGGCGTGTTCCACATGGCGACCGACTGGGAGCCCTATGCCGAGTACATGCTGGAAGTGATGAGCGCGGCGCCCGGCTATCGCAACCAGGCGGCTGATGGTACCTACGTGCCACGCCCGGAAGAGCGGCCGATCACCAAGTTCGAGCGTCGCGGCGAGAGGCTAGGGCATGGGGTGTGGGACCTGAAGTTCGAAAAACTGGCTTGATCCTCTCCCTGCCAGAGGTGTCGTTGCGCCTCTGGCCCCTTCCCTGTGCGTAAAGGACTGCGCTTTGAAACATCGTGTTGTGCTGTCGCTGACAGGGCTCGTCCTTGTTGTCTGTCTTGGGATCGCCGACCTGTTGAGTGCGCCCCCACTTTCTTCACAGCAGCACCTGGTACATGCCCAAGCGCTGATGCAGCAGGCCAATGAGCAGCTCAAGGAGCTTGCTGCGGGCGAAGCAAGAGGGGAGGCCGACGACTTTGAGCGCCTTTTGGCAATGAACGTCGCCATTGCCGAGGCGCGTGCTCACATCGATCAGGCAGCTGATGCGGGCGAGGTGCTGGCGCTGTTCTGGCAGTCAGGTCTCCACCCCCTTACTGGCGGGCATGACGAAACGCCGCAGTCAGAGTCTTGTGTTCGCTTGCATCAGGCGGTGGATCAAGGATTCTTGGCAGCGGCGATCGCTTATCAGTACCGGTGCAGGCCCGCGGCTAAGGGTTTTGAGTACACCGCGGAACAGGCCGAGCAATTCCAGGCACTCAGGCGTGCGTTGGAGCGAGACGATCCTTTCCTGTCGCTTTATCCGCAGGTTTTGCGTGAAAGTCGTTGTTCAACCCCGCCAAACGCCTTTTCCGTTCAGCTGCCAGGAGGCCCCCGCTGGTTCTCCGAAGCCGTGGAGGCATCGACACGTTCGCTGACATACGACATGTACAAGGCCGAGGGGTTGTATCTCTTGGCCATGCAGCCTGATTTGGCATTATCCGAGCGTTTGGCGCTGCTGCGTCAGTCGGAAGCCTTGGGTTGCAAAAAAGGGGGGCACTGGAGGCAAAGGCTGGAGTCGGAATTGGCGCGTGAGCGATCCTGATTGTGCTCATGGTGATCGGCTTACGTAAGCTCGCCGGGCTCCCTCAATACCAGAAGCTTCATTTTCAGAACCGTCAGGGACTTCCTGTGTGATCACTTCGACGATGCCCGTTAAGAGGGGAGTCGGGTGAGAAGCCGCCCTGGCCCGCCAGGGCGGCTTTTAGCTGACGCTCACCCCCGCCGATCAGCGACCACGCCGATCAAAACCAGTACCACCAGCAGCACCGGTGCCAGCGCATAGTTGTTGAACTGCCCCAGCCCCTTGACGATCCACGGCGTCGCATAGATCAGCGCCGCACCGCTGCCGATCATCACCAGCAGGGCCATGAACGGCACGCGCAGGGCGCCGGCCAGGCCGCCCAGGCGCCCCTCGACCCAGCCTTTGATGTCGGTGCCGAACAGCACCAGCAGGCAGCCCACCAAGGCCAGCGAAATCTCTGAGAGGTTGCTGCGGCTCCAGCGGGAAACGGTCGAGAGCAGGTCAAGTACCAGGTCCATGGGTCATCCTTAATTCAAGAAGTACTGCAGCAGGTCGTTGAGGAACAGCTGGCCACGCGGTGTGGCTGCCAGCCGATCCGGTTCGACCCGCAAAAGGCCTTTTTGTTCGGCTTCACGGCGGGCTTCGGCCAGTTGTGCAAGAGGCAGGCCGGTACGCAGGTTGAACAGCTCGGCCTCCACGCCGTCGGTGAGGCGCAGCGCGTTCATCAGGAACTCGAAGGGTAGCTCATCGGCCGGCAACAGCTTCTCGCCGGCCTTGAACGGCTTGGCCGGGTTCAGGTAGTCCTTGGGCAGGCGGGTCTTCCAGGTGCGCAGGATGCGCCCGTCCGGGAACGACAGCTTGCCATGGGCGCCGGCGCCGATGCCGATGAAGTCGCCGAAGCGCCAGTAGTTCAGGTTGTGCCGCGCAGCACGACCGGCTTGGGCGTAGGCCGAGACTTCATACTGGCGGTAACCGTGGTCGGCCATCAGCGCCTGGCCGGCTTCCTGGATATCCCAGAGGATGTCGTCCTCGGGCAGCTCAGGCGGCTGGTTCCAGAACACGGTGTTGGGTTCTACCGTCAGTTGGTACCAGGACAGGTGCGTCGGCGCCAGTTCGATGGCCTGGCGCAGGTCGCCCAGGGCGTCGTCGAGCGACTGGTCTGGCAAGCCGTGCATCAGGTCCATGTTGAAGTTGTCGAAGCCCGCGGCGCGGGCCATATCGGCGGCGCGCACCGCTTCGGCGCCATTGTGGATGCGCCCGAGCCTTTCGAGCTTGGCGGGCTGGAAACTCTGCACGCCGATGGATAGCCGGTTGATGCCGGTCTGGCGGTAGGCCTTGAACTTCTCCTGCTCGAAGGTGCCCGGGTTGGCCTCGAGGGTGATCTCGATGTCCGGGGCGAACGGGATGCGTTGCTCGATACCGCGCAGCAGGCGCCCAAGCGCGTCGGCGCTGAACAGGCTCGGGGTGCCGCCGCCAAAGAAGATCGTGCTGATCGGACGGCCCTGGACGGCATGCATTTCCTGGTCGAGGTCGGCGAGCAGGGCGTCGATGTACTCGGCTTCCGGCAGGGTCGGGCCGGCCTGGTGCGAGTTGAAGTCGCAGTACGGGCATTTACGCACGCACCAGGGAATATGGATATAGAGCGACAGCGGCGGGAGTTCGGGAAGGATCAGGCCCGCCGGCTGTACCAACAGCTTTTCGCTCATGCCAGGCCCAGACGCTGACGCAGCAGGGCCATGGCGCGGGCGCGGTGGCTGAGTTGGTTCTTGTCGACAGGGGCCAGGTCGGCGCTGGAGCATTTTCGCTCCGGCACCCAGAACAGCGGGTCGTAGCCGAAGCCGTGTTCGCCGCTGGCCTCGAACAGGATGCTGCCGTGCCACAGGCCTTCGCAGAGGATCGGCAACGGGTCGTCGGCGTGCCGCACCAAGGCCAGAACGCAGACGAACTGTGCGCCGCGCTGGTCTTCAGGCACGTCCTTGAGCGCATCGAGCAACTTGGCGTTGTTCGCCGCGTCGCCCTTGCCGTCGGCATAGCGCGCCGAGTAGATACCCGGCGCGCCGCCGAGGAAGTCCACCGCCAGGCCCGAGTCGTCGGCCAGGGCCGGCAGGCCGGAAATGCGCGCGGCGTTGCGCGCCTTGAGGATGGCGTTCTCGACGAACGACAGGCCGGTCTCCTCTGGCTCAACCTGGCTGAACTCACCAATCGAGCGCAGGTTCACGGACTCGCCGAGCATGGCCTGCAGTTCCTTGAGTTTGCCGGCGTTATGGCTGGCCAATACGAGTTGCTGGAAATTCATCATTCGCCTGGGAACACTTCCTGGTTGAAGCTGAGTTTATTGCTGACGCCGCCGGTCTCGACGTTGAGGTCGAAGGTGACGGTCTCGGCCTGGTCGATCTTGAACTGTGCGATGTAGTACACCGCACCCTGATCGGTAATCTGCTTGAAGGACAACGGACTGCTGCGCCCGGTGAGATCTTTCACTGTGCCGCTGACTATCGCCATCGTGGGTTTGCCGGCCTTGAGCACGGCGATGTTGAGCACGCCCTGGTTCTTGCTGCGGGTCAGGCCCGTGGCGGCAGCGATGTCGGGTTGCAGCATGCTTGAGGTGAAGGCGCTGTAGTGGACCGTCACATCACCGAACACTTCCTTGCGCTCGGGCCTGGCGGCATCGGCAGCCAGTACCGGCAAGGCCAGGCACAGGCTGATCAGAAACAGTGCTAGTCGACGCATGATGCCATTCCTCCGTTGAGGGTCAGACCGCGAGCTGATGCTCCTGCAGGCCCGGGCTGCTGACCCGATAGATACCGATCTCACCTAGAAGATTAGGCCAAAGCCGTCCACCCAACCCGTTACGGTGCAGGTGGTCGACGGCGAGGCGGTCGAGGACCTTGGCCTTGCGCTCATGGCACAGGTTCTCGAAGTCCTCGAAGGTGCAGAAGTGGATGTTCGGTGTGTTGTACCAGGTATACGGCATGAAGTCCGAGACCGGCATGCGACCCTTGGTCGCCAGGTACCAGCGGCAGCGCCAGTGGCCGAAGTTGGGGAAGGTGATGATGCACTGGCGGCCCACCCGCAGCATTTCGTCGAGGATCCGGTCGGGGTACTCCACGGCCTGCAGGGCCTGGGTCATGACCACCACGTCGAAGCTGTTGCTGGCGAAGTTGCCCAGGCCCTTGTCCAGGTCCTGCTCGATCACGTTGACACCCTTGGCCACGCAGGCGGCGATGTTGTCGGCGTCGATCTCCAGGCCGTAGCCGGTGACGTTCTTGCGCTCGCGCAGCGAGGCCAGGAGTTCGCCGTTGCCGCAGCCCAGGTCGAGTACCCGGCTGCCGGCGGGGATCCAGTCTTGGATGATTTCCAGGTCGGCTCTCATGGGGTCCTCAAACGGCGATGCGGTTCATGTAGTTGGCGAAACCCTGCATGTAGCGGGGGGTCGGGATGAGGAAGGCGTCGTGGCCGTATGGCGAGTCGATGTCCAGGTAGCAGACGTTCTTGCGCGCGGCCATCAGGGCGTCGACGATCTCCCGCGAACGGGCCGGCGAGAAGCGCCAGTCGGTGGTGAACGACATGATGCAGTAGTCCGCCGTCACATGGGCCAGGGTCGCCGCCAGGTCACCGCCGTGGGCGGCGGCCGGGTCGTAATAGTCCAGTGCCTTGGTCATCAGCAGGTAGGTGTTGGCGTCGAAGCGCCCGGAGAATTCCTCGCCCTGGTAGCGCAGGTAGCTCTCGACCTGGAATTCGACGCTGTGGAAGTCGTAGTTGAGCTTGTCGCTCTTGAGCTCGCGGCCGAATTTCTCGCCCATCGAGTCGTCGGACAGGTAGGTGATGTGGCCGACCATGCGCGCCAGCATCAGGCCGCGCTTGGGGATCACGCCCTGGTCCTGGAACGAACCACCGTGGAATTCCGGGTCGGTGAGGATGGCCTGGCGCGCCACTTCGTTGAAGGCGATGTTCTGCGCCGACAGCTTGGGCGCCGAGGCGATGTCCACGCAGTGGCGCACCCGATCCGGGTAGGTGATGGTCCATTGCAGCGCCTGCATGCCGCCCAGGCTGCCGCCGACGATGGCGGCCCAGGTGTGGATCCCCAGGCGATCGGCCAGGCGCGCCTGGCTGTGCACCCAGTCTTCCACGGTCAGCACCGGGAAATCGGCGCCGTAGGGCTTGCCGGTGGCCGGATTGAGACTGCTTGGGCCGGTGCTGCCATTGCAACCGCCGAGGTTGTTCAGGCTGACCACGAAGAAACGGTTGGTGTCGATGGGCTTGCCGGGGCCGATGCAGCTGTCCCACCAGCCCGGCTTGCGGTCGGTGGCGGCATGGTAACCAGCGGCATGATGGTGGCCGGACAACGCATGGCAGATCAGCACGGCATTGCTGGCGCTGCTGTTGAGGGTGCCATAGGTTTCGTAGATCAGCTCGTACGAGGCCAGGGCGCGGCCACAGGCCAGGGCCAGCGGTTCATCGAACCGGGCGATCTGCGGTGTTACCAGACCGACGGAATCTTCGGGAAGGACAGTGGACATCGACCCTGCTCACGCTTGACGGAGGCGTAAGTCTAAAGAGCGCTACCCCCAGCGGCAAGCAAAGGCTTGCCGCTGGATGCAGGGTGGGTCAGATCATCCGCCACAGCTCTTGCGGCATGCCGGCGTAGGCTGCCAGCTGGGGCATGAGGAACGACTGGATCACCTGGATGGCGATGAAGGCGAAGATCGGCGAGATGTCCATGCCGCCGAGGTTCGGCACCAGGCGGCGGAACGGCGCCAGCACCGGTTCGCTGATCTGGTAGGCCAGTTCTGCAGCCGGATTATGGCTGTTCGGCGCGACCCAGGAGACGATCACCATGACGATCATTGCCACCCAGAAGATCTTCAGGAACAGCGAGGTGATGCCCAGGATCGACCACATCAGCAGGTGCAGGACGTCACCGAAGGTGCCGTAGGTGACCATCAGCACGAAGGCCATCAACAGCGCCTGGATGATGATCGACAGCAGCAGCGAGGATGTATCCAGGCCAGCGATGCTGGGGACCACGCGGCGCAGCGGCTTGAGCAATGGCTGGGTGGCGCGCACGGCGAACTGGCTCAGCGGGTTGTAGAAGTCGGCCTTGACCAGCTGCAGCACGAAGCGCAGCAGGACGATCACCAGGTACAGGCTGACCAGGGTTTGCACCACGAAGATCGCGGCGCCGGACAGTGCATTCATCAAAAGCTCCTTATTTGCCCAGTTTCTCGGCCAGCTCGGCCGAGCGTTTCGCCGCGGCTTGCAGGGCCTGTTCGACGATGCCCTCGAAGCCGTTGGCCTGGAACGATTTGATCGCCGCTTCCGTGGTGCCGGCCGGCGAGGTCACGCGGCGACGCAGTTCGGCGGCGTCGACGTCGCTGGAAACCGCCATGCGGGCGGCGCCCAAGGCGGTCTGCAGGGTCAGTTGCGAGGCGGTCTCGCGCGGCAGACCGAGTTTTTCGCCGGCAGCGGTCATGGCCTCGATCAGCAGGAAGAAGTACGCCGGGCCGCTTCCGGAAACAGCGGTCACGGCGTCCAGCTGCTGTTCTTCATCAAGCCACAGGGCGGTGCCCACGGCCGACAGCAGTTGTTCGGCCTGGCGGCGTTGTTCCATGGATACTTCCCGGGTCGCATACAAGCCGCTGACGCCTTGGCGCAGCAGCGCCGGGGTGTTCGGCATGCAGCGCACCAGGGGGATCGCGCCCAGCCAAGTCTGCAGGCTGGCGCAGGTGATGCCGGCGGCAATGGAAACCACCAGCTGGCCTGGTTTCAGGTTCGGCTTCAGCGTTTCGCAGACCGCTTTCATGACTTGCGGTTTGACTGCCAGGACGATCACGTCCACGCCATCGATGGCCCGGGCGTTGTCTTCGAAGGCTTCGATGCCGTGCTCGGCAGTGATCCGTGCGCGGGTTTCGGCACCCGGGTCGCTGGCGCGGATCAGCGCGGTGTCCAGGCCCTGGGCGCGCAGGCCGCCAATCAGGCTGGCAGCCATGTTGCCGGCGCCGATAAAGGCAATACGAGTCTTGCTCATGTCGGGTCCTTGTGGGGGAAGGGAGAGTTAAGCATGGATTCAGGCCTGACCGTAGTCGCGGGCGCCGAACAAGGCGGTACCGATGCGGACCCAGGTCGCACCTTGGGCGATGGCGGCTTCCAGGTCATGGCTCATGCCCATTGACAGGGTGTCCAGGCCAAGGCCGAGCTGGGCCTGCAGCTCACGCAGCGTGGCGAAAGCGGCCTCTTGCTCGGCGCGGTCCTCGGTAGGTTCCGGGATCGCCATCAGCCCGCGCAGGCGCAGGCCGGGCAGGGCGTTCACGGCCTGGGCCAGGGCTGGCAGTTCGGCGGGCGAGCAACCGGACTTGCTGGCCTCGCCGCTGACATTCACCTGCAGGCAGATGTTCAGCGGTGGCAGCTCGGCGGGGCGCTGCTCCGAGAGGCGTTGGGCGATCTTCAGGCGGTCCACGGAATGTACCCAGTCGAAGTGCTCGGCGATGGCCTTGGTCTTGTTCGACTGAATGGGGCCGATGAAGTGCCAGATCAAGGGCAGGTCGGAAAGCGCCTGTTGTTTTGTCAGGGCTTCCTGAAGGTAGTTCTCACCCATGTGGCGCAGGCCGGCGGCATGAGCTTCGCGGATGGCGCTGGCGGGCTTGGTCTTGCTCACTGCCAGCAGCTGCACGCTGGCCGGATCACGCCCGGCGGCCCGGGCCGCGCTGTCGATACGGCGGGCAATGACGGAAATATTGTCTGCTAGGGTGGACATGGTTCGTCGCCGACGGCTTTGGGGTCTGCGGCATTCTACCTGCTTGATCGCCGTTGGGGAGTCTCATGGATGTGACCGACCTGCTGGGCCGGGCCGTGGCTGCGGGCGCAAGCGACCTGCACCTGGCCGTGGGCGAGCCGCCGTTGCTGCGCCTGGATGGCGAGTTGCAGCGCATGGCGGTGCCGGTGCTGACCTGCGCAGCTCTGGAACAGGGACTGGCCGACCTGCTCGATGACGGGCAGCGGCGGCAATGGCTGAGCGGTGATGAACTGGACCTGGCGCTGAGCTTGCCCGGCGTGGGGCGCCTGCGCTTGAACCTGTTCCGTCAGCGCAATGGATTGGGCGCAAGCGCGCGCCTGATCCCGGCGCGGGTCCCGAGCCTCGATGAACTTGATCTGAACGATGTGTATCAAGCCGTTGCGCAATGCCGGGATGGCCTGGTGCTGGTGGGCGGGCCGACGGGTAGCGGCAAGTCCAGCACCCTGGCGGCGCTGCTCGATCAGATCAATCGCGAACGTGCGCTACAGGTCATCACCCTTGAAGACCCTGTCGAATTTATCCACAGCGGCCAGGGTTGCCTGGTCAATCAGCGGGAGATCGGCGTGCACAGCCGTGACTTCGCCCAAGGATTGCGCAGTGCCCTGCGCCAGGATCCGGATGTGATCATGGTGGGTGAGTTGCGTGATCTGGAGAGTATCCGCCTGGCATTGCGCGCGGCAGAAACCGGGCATCTGGTGCTGGCAACGGTGCACACCCGCTCGGCGGTGAACAGCATCGACCGGCTGGTCGAGGTGTTCGCGGCCGAGGAGAAGCCGCTGGTGCGCATGATGCTGGCCGAATCACTGCGCCTGGTAGTGGCTCAGGTGCTGGTCAGGCGGGTGGGCGGCGGCAGGGTCGCCGCAAGGGAGGTGCTCATAGCGACGTCGGCGGTGCGCAACCTGATTCGCGAGGGGCGCATGGCACAGGTGCAGTCGGTGATGCAGACGGGGGCGGCATTGGGGATGCAGACGATGGAGGGGGCGATGCGGGCGCTCAGGCAGAAAGGCCTGGTCGATTAGCATTGCTGCCTGCTGGGGCAATCGCGGGGCAAGCCCGCGATTGAGGGCTTAGCGCTTGGCGAGGGCCAGCGCCTGCTGGTTCTTGGGCAGGACGCGCTTGGCTACCACGTAGTGCTTTTGCCAATAAGGTTTTTCCAGGCTGTCGATGCTCACCCGTTTGCCGGTGCGTGGCGCGTGGATGAAGCGATCGTTGCCCAGGTAGATGGCTACGTGATTGACCCGGCGACTCTTGATGTTGAAGAAGATCAGGTCGCCCGGCTTGAGATCGCTCTTGGCCACCTTGACGCCCTGGCCCTGAGCCATTGCGTTGGAGGTGCGCGGCAGGTCGACATCGGCCACATCGTTGAACGCGTACTTGACCAGGCCGCTGCAATCGAAGCCCTTCTTCGGGCTGCTGCCGCCCCAGCGATAGGGTGTGCCAAGTACGTTCACGGCGCGGCTGAGCACTTCGCTGCTCTGCTTGGGTGACATGGCCACGGCCTGCATGCCCACAGCTTGTTGCTGCTTGGCGGCGTTGGCCGGGCGAGCGCGCACGGAACTGCTGCGATACTGGATCGGGGTGCGTTTCACCGTGGCATCGGCATTGGTCGTATAGCCGGTGAATCCGCTGGGAAGTCGTTGCTCACGGTTGGTGGCGTGGGCGGCCAGGGGTAACAAAAGGCAGAGGGTCAGCCATGTCTTGATAAAAGGTGGCATAGATGAAGCTCTTATAAGTGTTGGCGCGCAACTTTATAACAGCTTTTTGATCAAATTCTGATCCGTTGGTCGCTCAAGCACGTACCATATGTCGGGTCAAAGCGAAAAAGTCACATTTTTCCTTAGAAAATTTTCAGCTATCCCACGAGGGCTTCGAATGAATGGTTATCAACAGGGTGCCCCCTCGCACGACACCCATAGCAAGGTTCTCGGCTACCTGCTGTGGATCTTCGGCTTCACCGGCTCGCACCGCTTCTACTACGGCAAGCCGATCACCGGAACCATCTGGTTCTTCACCCTGGGCCTGCTGGGCATAGGCTGGCTGATCGACCTGTTCCTGATCCCGTCGATGGACCGTGAGGCAGACATGCGTTTCGAGTCGGGCGGCGTGGACTACAACCTGGCGTGGATACTCCTGACCTTCCTCGGCATCTTCGGCGTGCATCGGCTGTATCAGGGCAAGTGGATCAGCGCGCTGATCTACCTGTTCACCGGCGGGTTGTTCCTGTTGGGCGTGCTGTATGACTTCTGGACGCTCAACAGCCAGATTTCCCAGGTCAACGCCGAGCGTCGCCGGGTATGAAAAAAGGCCTTGTCGCTGCGAGCGGCAAGGCCTTTTTCGTTACTGACGCCGCTGTTGCAGCAGCAGGTTGCTGAAACCTGCCCCGGCCAGTTGTTTTTGCGCCACGGTCAACTGTTCGCGGTTGCTGAACGGGCCGACCATCACGCGGTACCAGGTCTCTTCCTTCACCGTGCCCGACTCAACCTTGACCGCCTGGCCAAGCAGGATGATCTGCGCACGGACCTTGTCGGCATCGGCCTGCTTGCGGAACGAGCCGGCCTGCAGGAAGAACTGGGTCGTGGCCGCTGGCTTGATCACCGGTGGTGCCGGTGGCGGTGTCTGGCCCAGCAGGGCGGCCTGGGCGCGAGCCGTGTCGATCTTCGCCGCTTCCGCAGGGGTGACCGGCGTGCTTGGCACGGGCGGTTGCGCCGGTACCGGCGGAGTTTTCTCCGGCACGGCCTCGGGCGGCACGATCACTTCCGACTCCGGCAGCAGGGTATAGAAGTCGTACTTCGGCTTCACCGGTTGCTGTGGCGTCGGCGTGGTGGTCTTGCTCGCTTCGGCGACCTTCTCCTGCTTGTGTTGCTCGGGCTTGGTGCGCTTGATATCAGCGCCACCGGGTTCGAGCTTCATCAGGAAGACGATGAACGCCCCCACGGTCAGGCCGACCGCCAGCCACACCCAGCCCGGAATCGGCTGCTTGCTGGCAGGCGGCTGGGAGCGGCTGGCGCCGCGCTTGGGTGCGGGTTTCTTCTTTGCAGCCAACTTACATGCGCTCCAGGGTTTCCAGGCCGAGCAGTTCCAGGCCCTGCTTGAGGGTGCGGCCGGTCAGGGCAGCCAGGCGCAGGCGGCTCTGCTGTTGTTCGGCGGTTTCGGCGGAAAGGATCGGGCAGTTCTCGTAGAAGCTGGAGAACAGGCCGGCGAGGTCGTACAGGTAGGTGCACAGTACGTGAGGCGTGCCTTTTTCAGCGACGTTGTTGAGGATCTCGCCAAACTGCGCCAGGCGCGCGGCCAGGTCCTGCTCGTGCGCTGCCTGCAGGACGATGCTGCCGTCGACTTCGTCGAAGCCCTTGCCAAGCTTGCGGAACACGCCGGCCACGCGGGTGTAGGCGTACAGCAGGTACGGCGCGGTGTTGCCCTCGAAGTTCAACATCAGTTCGAAGTTGAAGCTGTAGTCGCTGGTGCGGTGCTTCGACAGGTCGGCGTACTTGACCGCGCCGATGCCGACCACTTCGCCGATATGGCGCAGCTCGTCCTCGGCCAGCGACGGGTTCTTCTCCTTGACCAGCGCATAGGCGCGGTCCTTGGCCTCGGTGAGCAGGTCGATCAGCTTGACGGTGCCGCCATCGCGGGTCTTGAACGGGCGACCATCGGCGCCGTTCATGGTGCCGAAGCCCATGTGCTCCATCTTCATCGGGTGGCCGACAAAACCTGCGCGGCGGGCCACTTCGAACACCTGGTTGAAGTGCAGGGCCTGGCGCTGGTCAACGAAGTACAGGGCACGGTCGGCCTGCAGCTTGTTGCTGCGGTAGCGCACGGCGGCCAGGTCGGTGGTGGCGTACAGGTAGCCGCCGTCGGCCTTCTGCACGATCACCGGCAGCGGCTCGCCCTCGGCGTTCTTGAATTCCTCGAGGAACACGCACTGGGCGCCCTGGTCCTCGACCAGCAGGCCCTTGGCCTTGAGGTCGGCGACTACGTTGGCCAGGTCGTCGTTGTAGGCGCTTTCGCCCATCACGTCGGCCATGGTCAGCTTGACGTTGAGCAGCTCGTAGGTCTTCTGGCAGTGCGACAGGGAAATGTCCTTGAAGCGCGTCCACAGCGCCAGGCACTCGGGATCACCGGCCTGCAGCTTGACCACCAGCCCGCGGGCGCGGGTGGCGAACTCTTCGGACTCGTCGAAGCGTTTCTTCGCGGCGCGGTAGAAGTTCTCCAGATCCGACAGCTCGTCACTGGTGATCGGGTTTTCCTGGAGGTAGGCCATCAGCATGCCGAACTGGGTACCCCAGTCACCCACGTGGTTCTGGCGGATGACGTCGTCACCGAGGAACTCCAGTACCCGGGCAACGCTGTCGCCGATGATGGTCGAGCGCAGGTGGCCGACGTGCATCTCCTTCGCCAGGTTCGGTGCCGACATGTCGATCACCACCTTTTCTGCCGGGCCGGTCTTGCGCACGCCCAGGTGGCCATCGGCCAGGGCGGCGTCGAGGCGGCCTGCCAGCGCTTCGGTGTTCTGGAAGAAGTTGAGGAAGCCGGGGCCGGCGATCTCAGCCTTGGTGATGTCGGCGCTGGCCGGCAGGGCGGCGATGATCTTCTCGGCCAGGTCGCGCGGCTTCATGCCGGCCGGCTTGGCCAGCATCATGGCAATGTTGCTGGCGAAGTCGCCGTGGGTCTTGTCCCGGGCGTTTTCCACCTGGATCGCCGGCGTCAGCCCTTCAGGCAGCACACCGTCGGCGACGAGTTGGGTGAGGGCTTGCTGGATCAGCTGGCGAATGGTGTCTTTCATGAGGGTCTCTTTTCGACCGCAAGCGCGGTGGAGCGCTTCGATGCGCAGGTGGAAAAACTGGGCATTATCCGTTGCCGGGGGCGGGTTGCCAACCTTTTGGGGCACAGTCCACTGTCGGCGTGGGAGCGGGCTTGCCCCACGCCAACCCTCAAACAGTCAGTAAAGGTCGACCGGATCGACATCCAGCGACCAGCGCACCTGGCGCCCCGACGGCATCTGCTCCAACACTAGCAACCAGGCACTGATCAGTCGATGCAGGGGTGCCCGGGCATTGGCCTGGAGCAATAGTTGCGCACGGAACCTGCCCGCCCGTCGCTCCATGGGGGCCGGTACCGGGCCGAGCAACTCGATGCCATGCAGGCCCTGCTCGGCAAGTATGCGCTCGGCGGCGGCGCAGGCTTCGTCAAGGAAGCCTTCCGCCTGGCCCGGCTTGTGCGCGTCGGCGCGTAGCAGCGCCAGGTGGGCGAACGGCGGCAGCCCGGCCGCACGGCGCTCGCTCAAGGCCTGTTCGGCGAAGGCGAAGTAGCCCTGCTCGGTCAATTGCACCAGCAGTGGGTGATCGGCCAGGTGGGTCTGCACGATGACCTTGCCCGGTTCCTCGGCGCGCCCGGCCCTACCTGCCACCTGGACGATCAGCTGGGCCATGCGTTCGCTGGCGCGGAAGTCGCCGGAGAACAGTCCGCCGTCGGCATCGAGGATCGCGACCAGGGTGACGCGGGGGAAATGGTGCCCCTTGGCCAACATCTGGGTGCCCACCAGGATGCTCGGCTGGCCACGCTGGATGGTGGCGAACAGATTGTGCATGGCGTCCTTGCGCGAGGTGCTGTCGCGGTCCACGCGCAGGATCGGGTAGTCCGGGAACAGCACTTTCAGGCGCTCCTCGGCACGCTCGGTACCGGCGCCCACCGGGCGCAGGTCGACATGGGCGCATTGCGGGCACTGCAGCGGCAGGCGCTCGTCGTAGCCGCAATGGTGGCAGCGCAGCACGGCGGAGCGTTGGTGCACGGTCATGCGCGCATCGCAGCGCGGGCATTCGGAGAGCCAGCCGCAGTCGTGGCACAGCAATGTGGGGGCGAAGCCGCGACGGTTGAGGAACACCAGCACCTGCTGGCCGGCCTCGAGCGTCTGGCGGATGGCCTGCTGCAACGGGCCGCTGATGCCGCTGTCCAGTGGCAGGCTGCGTACGTCCAGGCGCAGGAAGCGGGGCGCCTTGGCGCCGCCGGCGCGCTGGTTCATGCGCAGCAGGCCGTAGCGGCCACTGTGGGCGTTGTGCAGGCTTTCCAGCGACGGTGTGGCCGAGCCCAGCAAGATCGGGATGTTCTCCTGGTGCGCACGCACCACGGCCAGGTCGCGTGCGTGGTAGCGCAGGCCTTCCTGCTGTTTATAGGAGCCGTCGTGCTCTTCGTCGATGATGATCAGGCCCGGGTTCTTCATCGGGGTGAACAGTGCCGAACGGGTGCCGATGATGATGTCCGCATCGCCATCGCGTGCCGCCAGCCAGGCGTCCAGGCGCTCGCGATCACCCACTGCCGAATGCAACAGGGCGATGCGCGCGTTGAAGCGTTGCTCGAAGCGTTGCAGGGTCTGCGGGCCGAGATTGATCTCGGGGATCAGGATAAGGGCCTGCTTGCCGGCTTCGAGCGTTTCGCGAATCAGCTGCAGGTAGACCTCGGTCTTGCCGCTGCCGGTGACGCCGGCCAGCAGGTAGGCGTGGAAGGAGCCGAAGCCCGAGCGCACGGCCTCGAAGGCAGCGCGCTGTTCCTCGTTGAGCGGCAGTTCCGGTTGGGCCAGCCAGTGCTCGTGGCGGGCGGCCGGCAGGTGGCGGCGGACTTCGACTTCCACCAGCTCCTTGGCCAGCAGCAGGTCGAGGCTGTCCTTGTTCAGGCCAAGCTTGCTCAATAGGCTGTGGGCCACGCCGTGAGGGTGCTGCGACAGGGTCTTGAGAGCGTCGCGCTGGCGCGGGGCGCGGGCGATGCGCGGGTCTTCCAGGCGCGCACCGGGCGCGACATGCCAGAAGCGTTCCTGGCGTGCCTCGGCCGGTTCGCCCTGGCGCAGCAGCGTCGGCAGGGCCCAGTTGAGGGTGTCGCCCAGGCTGTGCTGGTAGTACTGGGCCGTCCACAGGCACAGCTTGAACAATGCCGGCGGCAGGGGGGAGACCGGGTCGAGCAGGGCGCTGGCCGGCTTGAGCTTGTCGGCGGGCACTTCGCTGTGCTCGGCGACTTCCACCAGCACCCCGATCATCTCGCGGCGGCCGAACGGCACGCGGATGCGCATGCCGGGTGTCAATGCCTGGCGCGCCATGCTCGCGGGCGCCCGGTAGTCGAACAGGCGACGCAGGGGCGAGGGCAGGGCAAGGCGCAGAATGACGTCGGACACGCGGAAGGTCTCTGGAGGGCGTTTCACAAATCAGGCGAGCCTAGCAGACGACGGTCGGTGCAAGCGACAACTTGCGCTACGGCTGCTCTCTGGTATTATTCGCCGCCTAATTACGTGCGGTATTCAACAATAGGTGTTGGGTGGCGGCACGCAGCTCGAGGAAGTGACCATGAAAGCAGATATTCATCCGAACTACGAAGTAGTTGCAGTCACCTGCAGCTGCGGCAACAAGTTTGAAACTCGTTCGACCATGGGCAGCGTCCTGGCGATCGACGTTTGCAACCTGTGCCACCCGTTCTACACCGGTAAGCAGAAAGTCCTGGACACCGGCGGCCGCGTACAGAAGTTCGCCGATCGCTTCGGCATGTTCGGTGCCAAGAAGTAATCATGCACATGGCGAAGCCTTCGGGGTTCGCGCTGTTGCAAAAGAAGGCGCCCCTTGTGGGCGCCTTTTTTGTGGGCGCGATCTGGCACTTCCCGGCGCTGGCCTTCTGCCCGATGCCCGACAGGGTGCAAGCGGTGGCGGTACGCCAAGTGGTCGACGGCGACACCTTGCGCCTGAGCGATGGACGCAGCGTGCGGCTGATCGGTATCAACGCCCCCGAGATCGGCCACAAGGGGCGCCCCAGCGAACCTTATGCCGAGGCTGCCAAGAAGCGCCTGCAGGCGCTGGTGCAGGCTAGCGATGGCCGTGTCGGGCTGGTTCCGGGCGTCGAACCCAAGGACAAGTACGGCCGTATCCTGGCGCATATCTATGGCCGCACTGGCAACAATCTGGAAGCACAACTGCTCAGCGAGGGCCTGGGCTACCAGATAGCGATTGCACCCAACGTGCAACTGTCGGGCTGCCAGCAGCAGGCCGAGCAGCAGGCGCGCAAGGCCAGGGCAGGGCTGTGGCGACAATCGCCGGTCACGCGTGGGCGCGATGTGCGGCAATCCGGATTCGCGGTGATCGGCGGCAGGATCAACGGGGTCGAGCGCAATCGCGGCGGCATCTGGCTGGAACTTGACGAGGGCGTGGTCCTGCAGGTTCCCGCTCGTCTGCAGCGCCACTTCCCCGCCAGCTTCTTCGCTAACCTCAAGGGACGCCAGGTCGAGGCGCGTGGCTGGGTGCTGGATCGTTCCCGCAAGGGCGGGCTCAAGCCTGGGCAGAGACGCTGGCTGTTGCCATTGACCGATCCGAGCATGTTGGCGCTTGTTTCTGGCTAAATAGTTGTAGACATTTTGCTATTGGATTGTACACACTGGCTCCCGTAAGCCCCGTGGGTTATAGCGTAAAGTCGTAGGCCAAAGGCCTTGACACATAGTGACCGGGCAGTCTTGTCGCCCCCCGGCTCTTTGCGTATCCTCGGCGGTCCGTCAGAACAGTAAATAGCGGAATGCCCATCATGTCAGACCTGAAAACCGCCGCTCTCGAATACCACGCTCAGCCTCGTCCGGGGAAACTGAGCGTCGAGCTCTCCAAGCCAACCGCCACCGCCCGTGACCTTGCCCTGGCCTACAGCCCGGGTGTCGCCGAGCCTGTGCGCGAGATCGGCCGTGATCCGGAGCTGGCCTACAAGTACACCGGCAAGGGCAACCTGGTTGCGGTGATCTCCGATGGCACCGCCATCCTCGGTCTGGGTGACCTCGGCCCACTGGCCTCCAAGCCGGTCATGGAAGGCAAGGGTGTTCTGTTCAAGCGTTTCGCCGGTATCGACGTGTTCGATATCGAAGTCGAGTCGGAGAGCCCGCAAGCCTTCATCGACACCGTTCGCCGCATCTCCATCACCTTCGGCGGCATCAACCTGGAAGACATCAAGGCACCTGAGTGCTTCGAGATCGAGCGCACGCTGATCGAGCAGTGCGACATTCCCGTCTTCCACGATGACCAGCACGGCACCGCGATCGTTACTGCGGCCGGCATGATCAACGCCCTGGAAATCGCCGGCAAGAAGCTCGAAGACGCCAAGATCGTCTGCCTGGGCGCCGGTGCCGCGGCCATCTCCTGCATGAAACTGCTGGTGAGCATGGGTGCCAAGGTCGAGAACATCTTCATGATCGACCGCAGCGGCGTGATTCACGCTGGCCGCGACGACCTGAACCAGTACAAGGCCCAGTTCGCCCACGCCACCGACAAGCGCACCCTGGCTGACGCCCTGGACGGCGCAGACGTGTTCGTCGGCTTGTCCGGCCCGAACCTGCTGAGCGCCGAAGGCCTGAAGTCGATGGCCGCCAACCCGATCGTGTTCGCCTGCTCGAACCCGGACCCGGAAATCGCCCCGGAGCTGGCTCACGCCACCCGCAGCGACGTGATCATGGCCACCGGTCGTTCCGACTACCCTAACCAGGTCAACAACGTACTGGGCTTCCCGTTCATCTTCCGTGGTGCCCTGGACGTTCGCGCCAAGCGCATCAACGAAGAGATGAAGATCGCTGCCGCCATCGCCCTGAAGGACCTGGCCAAGCTGCCGGTGCCGAAGGAAGTCTGCGAAGCCTATGGCGTGCAAGCCCTGGAGTTCGGCCGTGAGTACATCATTCCGAAGCCGCTGGACGCACGCCTGATCACCGTGGTTTCCGATGCCGTGGCCAAGGCCGCCATCGAGTCCGGTGTGGCTACCCTGCCATATCCGAAGCACTACCCGCTCAAGAGCGTGGATGACGTGTTCAACGGCTGATCCAGTCGTAGCGTCATGAAAAGCCCCGGCTCGCAAGAGTCGGGGCTTTTTGTTGGGCGGGGAAAACATCGCGGGGCCTGTCCGTTCCCACAAGCACCTGCCTACGCTCGTGCGTGGGAGCGGGCTTGCCCCGCGATGGGCCGATGGATCAGAACAGATCCATCGGCGCTGCTTCATCTGCCGGCAGCGGGCTGCCCGGTGCTGCACCGTTGCCCAGTTCGTCCGCCGATGGTGGCGAGTCCTCGGCCTTGAACAGTTCGAAATAGGCGTTCGGCGTGCTCGGTGTAGCGGCGCGGCCGCTGATCGGGTCGACGCGCAGGCTGAGGATGCCCTCGGGTTCGGCTGGCGGATGCTCGGGCATACCCTTGAGCGCGGCGCCCATGAAGCTCATCCAGATCGGCAGGGCCACGGTGCCACCGTATTCGCGGCGCCCCAGGGTTTCCGGCTGGTCGAAGCCGACCCATACGGTGGTGACGTAGTCGGCGTTGTAGCCGGAGAACCAGGCATCCTTGGATTCGTTGGTGGTGCCGGTCTTGCCCGCCAGGTCCGAACGGCCGAGGGCCAGGGCGCGACGGCCGGTACCACGCTTGATCACGTCCTGCAGCATGGTGGTGAGAATGTACGAGGTGCGCCCGTCGATGATCTGCTCGGCCACGGCGGGGACCTGGGGTACTTGGGGAGCCGGGGTGATCTGGCCTGCGGCCAGCGGCGCCTCGCCTGGCATCGGGGCGGCGCTGATGGGTGCCTCAGGTGCGGCGAGGCCAACCTGGTCCTGGCTGCCCTGCGGCACGCGTGGCGGGTTGGCGGTGAACAGGGTTTCGCCGTTGCGGCTCTCGACACGCTCGATCAGGTACGGGCTGATCTTGTAGCCGCCGTTGGCGAAGGTGCTCCAGCCGGTGGCGATCTCCATCGGCGTGAGCGTCGCGGTGCCCAGTGCCAGCGACAGGTTGCGCGGCAGGTCCTGCTTGTTGAAGCCGAACTTGGCGATGTAGTCGATGGTGCGATCCACGCCCATGGCTTGCAGCAGGCGGATCGATACGAGGTTGCGCGACTTGTACAACGCCTCGCGCATGCGGATCGGGCCGAGGAAGGTATTGGTGTCGTTCTTCGGGCGCCAAACCTTGTCCAGGTACTCGTCGACGAACACGATCGGGGCGTCGTTGACCAGGCTGGCGGCGGTGTAGCCGTTGTCCAGGGCGGCGCTGTAGACGAATGGCTTGAAGCTCGAGCCTGGCTGGCGCTTGGCCTGCACGGCGCGGTTGTAGTTGCTCTGCTCGAAGGAGAAACCGCCGACCAGAGCGCGGATGGCACCGTTGTAAGGATCGAGGGTGACCAGTGCGCTCTGGGCGCCGGGCACCTGGCTGAACTTGAGCTTGCCATCTTCCAGGCGTTGCAGGCGCACCAGGTCGCCGACCTGGGCCACATCGGCCGCTGATTGCGGCGAGCGCCCCTGCGAGTTGCTGTTGAGATAAGGGCGGGCCCACTTCATGGTGTCCCAGGCGACGCTTTCCTCCAGGCCGCCACGGGTCATCACCTTCAGCCCGGTCTTCTCGACCTGGGTGACGATGGCGGGCTCCAGGCCCCCCAGGGTGCGCTGCTTGCTCAGCTCCTGCAGCCAGGCCGCACGCGTCTTGCCAGGGAAGCGCGCCTCGGGGCCTCGGTAGCCATGACGTTCGTCGTACTCGCTGAGGCCGTTGAGGACCGCGCTGTTGGCCATCTGCTGCATGTCGCTCGGCACTGTGGTGGTGACCCGGAAGCCTTCGGTGTAGGCGTCGCTGCCGTAGCGGCCGACCATCTCGGCGCGGGCCATCTCGGCGACGTACGGCGCATTCACTTCCGGGGTCGGCACATGGTAGCTGGCATTCAGTGGTTCACCGAGGGCGGCCTGGTAGCTGGCCTCGTCGATCTTGCCGAGCTTGTACATGCGCCCGAGGATCCAGTCGCGGCGCTCCTTGGCGCGTACCGGGTTGGCCAGCGGGTTGAAGCGCGAGGGTGCCTTGGGCAGGCCGGCGATCATGGCCATCTGCGCCAGGCTGACGTCGCGAATCGACTTGCCGTAGTACACCTGCGCCGCGGCGTCGATACCGTAGGCACGGTTGCCCAGGTAGATCTTGTTGACGTACAGCTCGAGGATTTCGTCCTTGGTCAGTTCCCGCTCGATCTGCAGGGCCAGGAGAATCTCGTTGGTCTTGCGCGAGAAGCTGCGCTCGCTGGTGAGGAAGAAGTTCTTCGCCACCTGCATGGTGATGGTGCTGCCGCCGCTCTGGATATGCCCGGACTTGACCAGCTGCGAGGCCGCACGCATCAGGCTGCTGGGGTCGACGCCATAGTGATTGAGGAAATTGTCGTCCTCGGCGGACAGAAGCGCCTGGATGAACTGTGGGGGAATTTCCTGGAACTTGATCGGCGAGCGCCGCATCTCGCCGAACTCGGCGATCAGCTTGCCGTCGCTGCTGTAGACCCTCAGGGGGATTTGCAACTGGACGCTTCTGAGCGCGTCGACCGAGGGCAGGCTGGGACTAAGATACAGAAACGCACCGCTCACACCGAGTACGAGCGCGCAGATGACGGCGACGAGAGACCACCAGAAGAACTTCAGCAGGCGTATCAAGGCTTTTGGGTGTCCAGGTTGAGAGTGGATTGCGCGCAGGGCCGGCGGACAGGAAAAACGCTGGCCATTATAAGCATTTTTCGTCCCGCCGGGTGACCGCCCGGGGAGAGCGACGACCGCCTGCGCCGCAAGGGTTCGGGCAGTCAATGACCAGGAAGGAACAGCCATGCTTGGACGCTTTGGCAGGGGCACCGGTTCACTGCTGGGGGTGGAAATAGCCTCCGATGCCATACGAATGCTGCACCTGCGCCGCCAACGTGGCGGTTGTCGGGTGATGGGCTGGGCGCAGGAGCGCCTTGGGGCAGCGCCAGGTAGCTCATTGGGGAGTGACCAGATGGAATACCTGGTCGCGGGTTTGCGGCAGGCCCATGCCCGGTGTCGAACTTCGCAGTGCCGGGCCGCCCTGGCGTTGCCTGCATCGCAGGTCATCTGCAAGGTTTGCCGCCTGCCTGCCGAGTTGCCCGGCCATGCCGTCGAAGCTGCCTTGCTTGCGCAGGCCGAGCAGCTGTTTCCCTTTCCTGTGGAGGACCTTGCCCTGGATTTTCAGGTGCATGGCCCGTGCGCGGAGGATGCCGGGCAGGTCGAGGTGTTGGTGGTGGCCTGTAAGCAAAGTCAGCTCGACCCACTGGAGCGGGTGTTCGCGCAAGCCGGCCTGCAGTTGGTGGCCGTGGAGGTGGACAGTTTCGCGTTGCGGCGGGCGCTGGTGCCTGAACCGCAGGCAGGCGTCACGGCGCTGCTGCGGTTGGAGCCGGACGAAGTGATCCTGCACCGTTGGCAGGGAGGCCGCGTGCCGCATCGGCAGCGCATTGCCTTGCCTTCTATGGAGCGTTGGGCCGAGGCTGTCGATGGGCTCTGGCAGTCGGATATCCAGGGCGCGCTTGAGCAGGTTGTGTTGTTCGGGGCCGGCGCCGATGAGGCTCGAGCGGCAGACTTGTCGGAGCGTCTGGGCGTGAAATGCCATGTCGGTCGCCCGGGCCCTCTGGTCAGCGGTTTCGATGAAACCAGCGTGCCCGCTGCTGCCATGGCCCTGGCCTGTGGCTTGGCAATGGGAGGCCCGGTATGAAAGGGCGACTGAACCTGATGCCCTGGCGCGAACAACGCCGGGCAAGCGCTGTGCGGCGATTCCAGATCACCCTGGTCGGCACGCTTGTGGTGGCGCTGTGCGGGGTGATGTTGCTTGATCGAATGGCGCGGTCGCGTCTGGCCAGGCAGGCGCAGGCTGTCGCCACGCAGCAGGCGGCCGTTGAGCGGTTGGACGCTTCGCTGCGGCAGATCGATAAGTTGCGTGAAGCACGGGATGCGTTGTTGGCCCAGCAAGCGGCGGTGTCTGCGCTGAGCGCCGGGCGGGCGCAGTTGCCTGGGCTGTTTCTCGCACTGGAGCAGGCAATGCCCGAAGGGGCGCGCTTGACCGAGGTGGGCGTGGAGGACGGGCGTCTGCGCCTTGCCGGGTTGGCAGCCTCTGCTTCAGTGGTGGCCAGGCTTATGCGCAGCCTGGAGCAGGTAAAGATGGTGCGGGACCTGGAGCTTGTTCACCTGCGGCGGCATGGCCAGGGCGATGAATTCCTGCTGGCGGCGCGCTTGTTGGCGGGTGAGTCATGAACCGCCTGTGGACCCAGGATTGGCAGGGCCTGGCGGCTCGATCTTGGTTGTTCCGGTGGATGGTGGCAGCAGGGCTGCTGTTTCTGGTGGCTTTCGCGGGTTACTTCGCCCGCCTGCGTGAGCCGCTCAATAGCCATGCCGAGGCAGTCCAGAGGCAGCTGCAGCTACAAAGTGTTCTGGCGGATGGGGCGGGAAAACCTGTCGAGCTGGAGCGAGCGCAGCAGGCTCTGGAGCAAGCCAGGACGGGACTGCAAGCGTTGCGCTGGCGACTGGCCGCGGGAGAGGGCATGAGTGAACTGCTCGACCAGCTGGCCCTGTCGGGCCATGAGCATGGCCTGTCGTTCGAGCGCATCGAAGTAAACGAAGCGCAGCAGGTTGCAGGGTACCGCTTGCAGCCTCTGGAGATCAGTGTGCACGGGCGCTACCCGGCGTTGCGCTTGTGGCTTGAGCAGTGGCTGCAGCAGTTGCGTTTGTTGAGCGTTCCCCAGCTCAGGCTGGCCTTGCAGGAAGAAGGCTCAGGAGTGGTTGGCGCACGGTTGCTGATACATGCCTATCACCCAGGGGAAGAGCTACCCGTGCCGGCTGCGCTGGCGGATGAACCTGCCCAGGCTGCTCTGTCGAAGGCCACGTTCGATCCATTTCAGGCTTGGTTGCCCGCCACACAGGGTAAAGAGCTGCGGCAAATTCCCTTGGCGCGACTGGAAATGGTCGGAAGCCTGTCCCAGTCAGGGCGCCGGCAGGCATTGTTGCGTTCGGCGGGGCACTTGTATCGGGTCGGGCAAGGCGACCGGCTCGGATTGGATGAGGGGGTCGTGGTGGCAATCGATGCCGATCGGCTGGAGGTCCGCGAACGGATCTACATCGGCGGGCGCTGGCAGGCGCGTCCCAGATATCTGGTGCTTGTAAAACGTGAGCAAGGGGAGGTCAAGGATGAGACCGAAGCGATGGTTGAGCGGCGTGGGGTTGATGTTGAGCATCCTGGCGGTGCAGGCAGCGGAGCTTCAGGGTGAGCCGATGTCGCTCGACTTCCAGGATGTCGAGTTGCGCTCGGTGCTTCAGGTCATGGCCGAGCACGCCGGCGTCAACCTGGTTGCCAGTGATTCGGTGCAGGGGCGGATAACCCTGCGCCTGGAGGAGGTGCCCTGGGGCCAGGCCCTCGACCTGGTGCTGCGCAGCAAGGGACTGGGCAGACGCCAGGAGGGCAATGTGCTGCTGATCGCTCCCGTTGCGGAGCTGGCCGGGCGGGCCGGGGGCATGGGCGAGGAGGTGTTGCTGGAACCCTTGCGGCGTGAGCTGATCCCGGTCTTTCATGCCAAGGCCGCCGAGCTGGCGGAACTGTTGCTGGCGAGCCTGGCCGATGACGGCATTCTGACCGGGCGTGGCAGCCTCGGTGTGGATGCGCGGACCAACACGCTGGTGGTCACATTGCCTGGCGAACGGCTTGCCGAGCTGCGCAGGCTGGTGGCGCAGTTGGATGTGCCGGTGCGCCAGGTCATGATCGAGGCGCGTATCGTCGAGGCCAGCGTCGATTACGAGAAGGCCCTGGGCGTGCGATGGGGTGGCCCGTTGTATGGGGTGGACAGTCGGCTGGGCAGCGACCTGTTCGTCGACCTTGGGGTCGAGCGGGCCAATGCCGGGCTCGGCGTGGGGTTGCTGCGCAGCGACATTTTGCTGGACCTGGAACTCAGCGCCATGGAGAAGAGCGGCAATGGCGAGATCATTTCCCAGCCCAAGGTGGTCACCGCCGACAAGGAAACCGCGCGCATACTCAAGGGCACCGAAGTGCCGTATCAGGAGACCACGCGCAGTGGCGCCACTTCCATTTCCTTTCGCGAGGCCTCTCTGTCGCTGGAGGTTACGCCGCAGATCACCCCGGATGGCAAGGTAGTGATGGATGTGCGTGTGACCAAGGACGAGCCCGACTTCATCAATGCGCTGAACGATGTGCCGCCGATCCGCAAGAACGAGGTCACGGCAAAGGTCCGGGTGGCCGATGGGCAGACCATTGTGATTGGCGGCGTGTACTCGACGTCGCAGAACAAAGTGGTCGACAAGGTGCCATTTTTCGGCGATCTGCCGTATGTTGGGCGGCTGTTTCGACGCGATGCATTACAAGAGAAAAAATCCGAGCTGCTGGTCTTCCTGACTCCGCGTATCATGAGTGACCAGGCGATTGCTGTGAGTCGTTGATTCTGTGCGAAATTTGATACTTGTAGGGCCCATGGGCGCTGGAAAAAGCACCATCGGGCGCCTGTTGGCCAAAGAGCTGCGCCTGCTGTTCAAGGATTCCGACAAGGAAATCGAGCTGCGAACCGGCGCCAACATCCCGTGGATCTTCGACAAGGAAGGCGAGCCGGGCTTTCGCGACCGCGAGCAGGCGATGATCGCCGAACTCTGCGCGCTTGATGGCGTGGTCCTGGCGACCGGTGGCGGCGCGGTGATGCGCGACGCCAACCGTGCCGCGCTGCATGCCGGTGGCCGGGTGATCTACCTGCATGCCTCGGTGGAGCAGCAGGTGGGGCGCACCTCCCGTGACCGCAACCGACCGTTGCTGCGCACCGCCAACCCGGAAGCCACCTTGCGTGCCCTGCTTGAAACACGCGACCCGCTCTATCGCGAGATTGCCGACCTGGTGGTGGAAACCGACGAACGGCCACCGCGCATGGTCGTGCTCGACATTCTCGAGCGTCTGCAGAAGTTGCCGCCCCGCTGAGCGGGGTCTATCCTCGGCGACCAACGCCGAGACGGGGTTGAACGTCACCGCGTGGGGCCATAGTGCCACCGCGCCCAAGTACATTGTGGGGATACATGCAGACACTTAAGGTCGACCTGGGCGAGCGTAGCTACCCGATCTACATTGGCGAAGGCCTGCTTGACCAGCCCGAGCTGCTGGCGCCGCACATTGCCGGCCGGCAGGTCGCCATCGTCTCCAACGAGACCGTCGCGCCCCTGTACCTCGAACGCCTGAGCAAGACCCTGGGTGCCTACTCGGTGCTGCCGGTGGTGTTGCCCGACGGCGAGGCCCACAAGAACTGGGAAACCCTGCAACTGATCTTCGATGCCCTGCTGACCGCGCGTCATGACCGGCGCACCACCGTGGTCGCCCTCGGTGGCGGCGTGATCGGTGACATGGCCGGCTTTGCCGCAGCCTGCTACCAGCGTGGGGTCGATTTCATCCAGGTGCCGACCACGCTGCTGTCCCAGGTGGACTCCTCGGTGGGCGGCAAGACCGGCATCAACCACCCGCTGGGCAAGAACATGGTCGGTGCCTTCTACCAGCCCAACGCGGTGCTGATCGACACCACCAGCCTGAAAACCTTGCCCGCGCGTGAGCTGTCCGCCGGTCTCGCCGAGGTCATCAAGTACGGCCTGATCTGCGACAAGCCATTCCTTGCCTGGCTCGAAGACAATATGCAGGCGCTGCGTGCCCTGGACTCCGTCGCCCTGACCGAGGCCATCCGTCGCTCCTGCGCGGCCAAGGCCGCCGTGGTTGGCGCTGATGAGCGCGAATCGGGCGTGCGTGCCACGCTCAACCTTGGCCACACATTCGGCCATGCCATCGAAACACACATGGGTTATGGCGTCTGGCTGCACGGCGAAGCCGTGGCGGCCGGCACGGTCATGGCCCTGGAAATGTCCATGCGCCTGGGCTGGATCGACCAGCCGGCGCGTGATCGCGGAATTCGCCTGCTGCAGGACGCAGGATTGCCGGTGGTGCCACCACAGGAAATGACCCCGGCGCATTTCATGGAGCACATGGCGGTCGACAAGAAAGTGCTCGACGGGCGCCTGCGTCTGGTGCTGCTGCGCCAGCTGGGCGAGGCCGTCGTCACCGACGACTATTCGACAGAGATTCTTCAGGCCACGCTGGCGGCGGATTACCGCGCGATCGTGGCCCAGCTTTGAGGTTGTGACAACGCAATGACCAGTCTGCATGCCGATGAGGCGTTTCTCGATCATTACCAGCTGAGCCACGATCCGTTCGCACCCCGGGTGCCCGGTTTCAAGTTCTTCCCCGCCCAGCGCAAACCAGTGCTTGGCCAGCTGCATCACCTGGCGCGCTACAGCCAGCTGATGCTGGCGGTCACCGGCCCTGTGGGCAGCGGCAAGACCCTGCTGCGCCAGGCCCT
This sequence comes from Pseudomonas sp. FG36, assembly GCF_057809275.1. NCBI lineage: Bacteria > Pseudomonadati > Pseudomonadota > Gammaproteobacteria > Pseudomonadales > Pseudomonadaceae > Pseudomonas > Pseudomonas sp. FG36. The sequence goes on along the minus strand of NZ_JBMDJQ010000005.1, from coordinate 9,537 downwards.
GGTGGCCAGCACCAACAAGCAGTCGGTGCAAAGCGTGGTGGTATCCGCCCGTGGCGCCAGTGACGCGGCCAGCGTGCTCGGCCAGGTGGCGCAGTCGCTGGGCGTGGCGCAGCCGGAAGTGCAGGCGATCCTGTCGCAGGTGGTGCAACTGGCGCTGACCGGCCAGGAAGTCTATCTGCTGGTGGACGATGCGGAACAACTGGACGAGTCGGCACTCCAAGCGTTGCTGGAGTTGGCGGCGGGTGTAGCCGAAGGGCGCCCGCACGTGTTCCTGTTCGGCGAGCCTTCGCTGATTGCCGGTTTGGATGAGCTCAATGCCGATGGCGAGCGATTCCACGTCATTGAACTGGCCCCGTACAGCGAGGAAGAAACCCGCGAGTACCTGGAGCAGCGCCTGGAGGGTGCTGGCCGGGGCATCGAGGTGTTCACCGCCGAGCAGATCGTCGACATCCACGAAAACTCCGACGGCTGGCCTGGGAACATCAACCAGGTCGCCCGCGATACCTTGATCGAAGCCATGATCGCCAGCCGTACCACGGTCAAGCGACCATCCATGGGGTTCAAAATGCCTAAGAAACACGTGCTCGCGTTGTCCGCAGTGGTCGTGGTCGCCGTTGGTGCGGCGGTCCTGATGCCCAAGAAAGGCGACAAGGCCCCGGCCGACGCGCCCCCCGCTGCCCAGGCCCAACTGCCCCTGGGCCAGGGCGGCAACGGCGGCGCGCCCGCCATCGAGTTCTCCGGCTCCTCGCAGCCGATGCCGTTGCCGCTGGTCGGTCAGTCGCAGCCGGTGATGCGCGAACCGCTGGCCCAGGCCGCTGGCATGGGTGAAGGTGAAGACGGCGGGCCGGCCGACAACACTGCGCTGCAGCCAGCCACGCCATCGGTTGCCGTGCCGCCGACCGTGACCACCATCGCGCCGCCGCAAGGTGCCACCGCCAGCCCTGCGCCGACTCCGGCCCAGCCGGTGACCAGCGCTCCGGTACAGCCGGTTGCGCCTGCGACAAAACCTGTAGCAACCCAGCCGGCAAAACCGGTTGCACCTGCCAAGCCAGCCCCGGCCCCGACCCAGGTCGCGAGCGCCAAGCCTGCAGCCAAACCCGCCGAGAAACCAGCTGCCGGCGGCGCCGGCAACAGCAGCTGGTACGCGGGCCAGAAGCCCGGTAATTACGTGGTGCAGATCTTCGGCACCAGCTCGGAAGCGTCGGCGCAGTCGTTCGTCAAGGCGCAGGGTGGCGACTATCGCTACTTCAGGAAAAACCTGCAGGGCAAGCCGCTGTACGTGGTGACCTACGGCAACTTCGCCAGCCGCGACGCCGCCGCTGCGGCAATCAAGAACTTGCCAGCCAAGGTCCAGGCTGGTAAACCTTGGCCACGTACCGTGGGCAGCGTCCAACAAGAGCTGGCCACGGCCCGCTGATACCTTCCGGGCGGCATCACCCCGCCGCCCAGTTGCTGAGCGACTTTCTAGCTTTCAACTAGCCTGCTGCGCCCGAGCGCGGCAGGCTTTTCTGTCCCAGACTGCCGGCCACAAGCCCTTTCTTGCAGTCCTGGCTGAAACGCTTCAGACTTCAGTCAAGCCGCTATCACGGCGTACGACTTAAAAACATTCAAAATTGCGACATAAATTTTCAATGGTGAGACATGAAAATTTGTGGGCGTCGCTGTCGCTGTGCAACAATGGTTTTCCATGGCCACCGCAAAAAAGCTGGCATTTGATCGGCGTGGATGGTAAGTGGTTGTTAAAAAAGAGATTTGCCTCCGGTTGAGAGGTGAACCTGGTGAGAAAGTGTCTATGAAAACAGGTCTGTACCATCCCGAAGAATTCAAGGACAACTGTGGTTTCGGCCTGATCGCCCATATGACGGGCGAGCCGAGTCACCACCTTCTGCAAACCGCCATGCAGGCGCTGACCTGCATGACCCACCGCGGCGGCATCAACGCCGACGGCAAGACCGGCGACGGTTGCGGTCTGCTCATGCAGAAGCCCGATCAATTCCTGCGCGCCGTGGCCCAGGAGCACTTCGCCGTCGAGCTGCCCAGGCAGTACGCCGTCGGCATGGTGTTCTTCAACCAGGACCCGGTCAAAGCCGAAGCCGCCCGCGCCAACATGGATCGCGAGATCGTCAACGCCGGCCTCAAGCTGGTGGGTTGGCGCAAGGTGCCGATCGATACCAGCGTCCTTGGCCGCCTGGCACTGGAGCGCCTGCCGCAGATCGAGCAGGTGTTCATCGGCGGCGAAGGCCTGAGCGATCAGGAATTCGCCATCAAGCTGTTCAGTGCCCGTCGCCGTTCGTCCGTGGCCAACGCCCACGACGCCGACCACTACATCTGCAGCTTCTCGCACAAGACCATCATCTACAAAGGCCTGATGATGCCGCGCGATCTCGCGGCGTTCTATCCGGACCTGGGTGACGAGCGCCTGCAGACCGCAATCTGCGTGTTCCACCAGCGCTTCTCCACCAACACCTTGCCGAAGTGGCCGCTGGCGCAGCCCTTCCGCTTCCTCGCCCACAACGGCGAGATCAACACCATCACCGGCAACCGCAACTGGGCCATGGCCCGTCGCACCAAGTTCGCCAATGACCTGATCCCCGACCTTGAAGAGCTCGGCCCGCTGGTCAACCGCGTCGGTTCCGACTCATCCAGCATGGACAACATGCTCGAGCTGATGGTCACTGGCGGCATCGACCTGTTCCGCGGCGTGCGCATGCTGGTACCGCCAGCCTGGCAGAACGTCGAGACCATGGACGCCGACCTGCGCGCCTTCTACGAATACAACTCCATGCATATGGAACCGTGGGATGGTCCGGCCGGTATCGTCATGACCGAAGGCCGCCACGCGGTGTGCCTGCTCGACCGCAACGGCCTGCGCCCGGCGCGTTGGGTGACCACCACCAACGGCTACATCACCATCGCCTCGGAAATCGGCGTGTGGGGCTACCAGCCCGAGGAAGTCCTGGCCAAGGGCCGTGTCGGCCCAGGCCAGATCCTGGCTGTCGATACCGAGACCGGCCAGATCCTCGACACCGACGCCATCGACAACCGCCTGAAGTCGCGCCACCCTTACAAGCGCTGGTTGCGCCAGCACGCCACGCGCATCCAGGCGACCCTGAGCGACGACCAGGGCGTGGCCAGCTACGACGCTGACCAGCTCAAGCAGTACATGAAGATGTTCCAGGTCACCTTCGAGGAGCGTGACCAGGTGCTGCGCCCGCTCGGCGAGCAGGGCCAGGAAGCGGTCGGTTCGATGGGCGACGACACGCCGATGGCCGTGCTGTCCCAGCGCGTGCGTTCGCCGTACGATTTCTTCCGCCAGCAGTTCGCCCAGGTGACCAACCCGCCGATCGACCCGCTGCGCGAAGCGATCGTGATGTCCCTGGAAATCTGCCTGGGCGCCGAGCGCAACATCTTCCAGGAGTCCCCCGAGCATGCCTCGCGGGTGATCCTCAGCTCGCCGGTCATCTCGCCCGCCAAGTGGCGTTCGTTGATGAACCTGGAGCGCGAAGGTTTCGACCGCCAGCTGATCGACCTCAACTATGAGCAAAGCCTCGGCCTTGAGGCGGCCATCCGCAATATCGCCGACCAGGCCGAAGAAGCGGTGCGCGGCGGCAAGACCCAGCTGGTGCTTAGCGACCGCTACATTGCCCCGGGCAAACTGCCGGTACACGCCTCCCTGGCCGTCGGTGCGGTGCACCACCGTCTGACCGAGCAGGGCTTGCGCTGCGACAGCAACATCCTGGTCGAGACCGCCACTGCCCGCGACCCGCACCACTTCGCCGTGCTGCTGGGCTTCGGTGCTTCGGCTGTCTATCCGTACCTGGCCTACGAAGTGCTGGCCGACCTGATCCGCACCGGCGAAGTGCTGGGCGATCTGGACGAAGTGTTCAAGTACTACCGCAAGGGCATCTCCAAGGGCCTGCTGAAGATCCTGTCGAAGATGGGCATCTCCACCATCACCTCTTACCGTGGCGCCCAGCTGTTCGAAGCCATCGGCCTGTCCGAGGAAGTGGTTGGCCTGAGCTTCAAGGGTGTGTCGAGCCGCATTAAGGGTGCGCGTTTCGAAGACCTGGAGAGCGACCAGAAGCTGCTCGCCGCCGAAGCCTGGAGCGCGCGCAAGCCGATCCAGCAAGGTGGCTTGCTCAAGTTCGTCCACGGCGGTGAGTACCACGCCTACAACCCGGACGTGGTCAACACCCTGCAGGCCGCCGTGCAACAGGGCGACTACGCCAAGTTCAAGGAGTACACCACGCTGGTCGACCAGCGTCCGGTGTCGATGATCCGCGACCTGCTGAAAGTGAAGGTGGCCGAACAGGCCCTGCCGTTGGATGAAATCGAGCCGCTGGACGCGATCCTCAAGCGCTTCGACTCCGCTGGTATCTCGCTGGGTGCATTGTCGCCAGAGGCGCACGAAGCCTTGGCCGAGGCCATGAACCGCCTGGGCGCGCGCTCTAACTCCGGCGAGGGCGGTGAAGACCCGGCTCGCTATGGCACCATCAAAAGCTCGAAGATCAAGCAGGTGGCCACCGGCCGCTTTGGCGTGACCCCGGAATACCTGGTCAATGCCGAAGTGCTGCAGATCAAGGTCGCCCAGGGCGCCAAGCCCGGCGAAGGCGGCCAGTTGCCGGGCGGCAAGGTCAACGGCCTTATCGCCAGGCTGCGCTACGCGGTGCCGGGCGTGACCCTGATTTCGCCACCGCCGCACCACGACATCTACTCGATCGAAGACCTGGCCCAGCTGATCTACGACCTCAAGCAGGTCAACCCGCAGGCCCTGGTCTCGGTCAAGCTGGTTGCCGAAGCCGGCGTGGGCACCATCGCCGCCGGCGTGGCCAAGGCCTATGCCGACCTGATCACCATTTCCGGCTACGACGGCGGTACCGGCGCTTCGCCGCTGACCTCGATCAAGTACGCCGGCGCTCCGTGGGAACTGGGCCTGGCTGAAACCCACCAGACCCTGCGCGGCAACGACCTGCGCGGCAAGGTGCGGGTACAGACCGATGGCGGCCTGAAAACCGGCCTGGACGTGATCAAGGCTGCGATCCTCGGCGCCGAGAGCTTCGGCTTCGGCACCGCGCCGATGATCGCCCTGGGCTGCAAGTACCTGCGCATCTGTCACCTGAACAACTGCGCCACCGGCGTGGCCACCCAGAACGACAAGCTGCGCAAGGACCACTACATCGGCACCGTCGACATGGTGATCAACTTCTTCACCTTCGTCGCCGAAGAAACCCGCGAGTGGCTGGCCAAGCTGGGCGTGCGCAGCCTGGGCGAGCTGATCGGCCGTACCGACCTGCTCGATGTGCTGCCGGGCGACACCGAGCGCCAGGGCCACCTCGACCTGTCGCCGCTGCTGGGCAGCTCGCACATTCCGGCCGACAAGCCGCAGTTCTGCCAAGTGGACAAGAACCCGCCGTTCGACCAGGGCGAACTGGCCGAGAAGATGGTCGCCATGGCCCTGCCGGCGATCCGCGACATGGCTGGTGGCGAATTCGCCATGGATATCTGCAACTGCGACCGTTCCATCGGTGCGCGCATCTCTGGCGAAATCGCCAGGCTGCACGGCAACCAGGGCATGGCCGCCGCGCCGATCACCTTCCGCTTCAAGGGCACCGCGGGCCAGAGCTTCGGCGTGTGGAACGCCGGCGGCTTGAACCTGCACCTGGAAGGCGACGCCAACGACTACGTCGGCAAGGGCATGACCGGGGGCAAGGTGACCATCGTGCCACCGGCCGGAAGCCCGTTCGAAACCCAGCACAGCGCCATCGTCGGCAACACATGCCTGTATGGCGCCACCGGCGGCAAGCTGTTCGCCGCTGGCACCGCGGGCGAGCGCTTCGCTGTACGTAACTCCGGCGCCCACGCTGTGGTCGAGGGCACCGGCGATCACTGCTGTGAATACATGACCGGCGGCTTTGTCTGCGTCCTGGGCAAGACCGGTTACAACTTCGGTTCTGGCATGACTGGCGGCTTCGCCTACGTGCTCGACATGGACAACAGCTTCTTCGACAAACTCAACCACGAGCTGGTGGAAATCCAGCGTATCAGTGGTGAGGCGATGGAAGCCTACCGCAGCCACCTGGCGCGGGTCCTGGGCGAGTACGTGGAAGAGACCGGCAGCGAGTGGGGGCGTGAGCTCTCGGAGAACCTGGACGACTACGTGCGGCGCTTCTGGCTGGTCAAGCCGAAGGCGGCCAACCTCAAGCACCTGTTGTCCAGCACCCGTGCCAACCCGCAGTAAGAACAGCTGCAAGTGGCGAGCCCCGTGTGCGGGGTTCGTCGGGCTTACGTGATCGTCTTGCAGCTTGCAGCGTGTAGCTGGCAACTGCGGTAAAGAGGTTTTGAAAAATGGCTGAACGTCTGAGCAACGACTTCCAGTTCATCGAAGTGGGGCGTAAAGACCCCAAGAAAAAGCTGCTGCGCCAGCGCAAGAAGGAGTTCGTCGAGATCTACGAACCCTTCAAACCGCAGCAGTCCGTGGAGCAGGCGCACCGCTGCCTGGGCTGCGGTAACCCGTATTGCGAGTGGAAGTGCCCGGTGCACAACTTCATCCCTAACTGGTTGAAGCTGGTTTCCGAGGGCAACATCCTGGCGGCAGCCGAGCTGTCGCACCAGACCAACACCCTGCCGGAAGTCTGCGGGCGTGTTTGCCCGCAGGATCGCCTGTGCGAGGGTGCCTGCACCTTGAACGACGGCTTCGGCGCGGTAACCATCGGCTCGGTGGAGAAGTACATCACCGACACCGCCTTCGCCATGGGCTGGCGCCCGGACATGTCCAAGGTCAAACCGACCGGCAAGCGTGTCGCCATCATCGGCGCCGGCCCGGCCGGACTGGGCTGCGCCGATGTGCTGGTACGTGCCGGCGTGACTCCGGTGGTGTTCGACCGCAACCCCGAGATTGGTGGTCTGCTGACTTTCGGCATTCCCGAGTTCAAGCTGGAAAAGACCGTGCTGAGCAATCGCCGCGAAGTCTTCACCGGCATGGGCATCGAGTTCCGCCTGAACACTGAGGTAGGCCGCGACATCACCATGGAGCAACTGCTCGCCGAGTACGACGCAGTGTTCATGGGCATGGGCACCTACACCTACATGAAGGGCGGCTTCCCCGGCGAGGACTTGCCGGGCGTGCACGACGCGCTGGACTTCCTGATCGCCAACGTCAACCGCAACCTGGGCTTTGAAAAGTCGCCGGAAGACTTCGTCGACATGCAGGGCAAGAAGGTCGTGGTGCTTGGCGGTGGCGACACCGCGATGGACTGCAACCGCACCTCGATCCGCCAGGGCGCCAAGTCGGTGACCTGTGCCTATCGCCGTGACGAGGCCAACATGCCGGGTTCGCGCAAAGAGGTGAAGAACGCCAAGGAAGAGGGCGTGAAGTTCCTCTACAACCGCCAGCCCATCGCCATCGTCGGCGAGGACAAGGTCGAGGGCGTGAAGGTGGTCGAGACCCGTCTCGGCGAGCCGGATGCCCGTGGTCGCCGCAGCCCCGAGCCAATCCCTGGCTCCGAGGAGATCCTGCCGGCCGACGCCGTGGTGATTGCCTTCGGCTTCCGTCCGAGCCCGGCGCCGTGGTTCGAGCAGTTCGGTATCCAGATGGACAGCCAGGGCCGCGTGGTGGCCCCGGAGAAGGGCAAGTTCAAGCACCAGACCAGCAACCCGAAAGTGTTTGCCGGTGGCGACATGGTGCGTGGTTCGGACCTGGTGGTGACGGCGATCTTCGAAGGGCGTACCGCAGCCGAAGGCATTCTGGATTACCTCGAAGTCTGATCCATCGCATCGCGGGGCAAGTCGGATCGCCGCACCGCCGCTTCGACTTGCCCCGCGATGCTTTTTGTATACAAAAATGCTTGATCCATGGCACCTGATAGACAAAACGCATGGCCATGGCCGTGCCTTTTGCGTCCGCGTCTGAGAAAATGCCCGCACTTTTTTTCCGGATGCCGACATGACTGCCCTGAAGAACGATCGTTTCCTGCGTGCACTGCTCAAGCAACCTGTAGATGTCACCCCGGTATGGATGATGCGCCAGGCCGGCCGCTACCTCCCGGAGTATCGCGCCAGCCGCGCCAAGGCCGGCGACTTCATGAGCCTGTGCATGAACCCGCAGTTCGCCTGCGAGGTCACCCTGCAGCCGCTGGACCGCTACCCGCTGGACGCGGCGATCCTGTTCTCGGACATCCTCACCATCCCCGACGCCATGGGCCAGGGCCTGTACTTCGAGACCGGCGAAGGCCCGCGCTTCAAGAAAGTCATCAGCACCCTGGCCGACATCGAAGCGTTGCCGATCCCCGATCCGCAGAAGGACCTGGGCTACGTGATGGACGCGGTCAGCACCATCCGCCGCGAACTCAATGGCCGCGTGCCGCTGATCGGTTTCTCCGGCAGCCCATGGACCCTGGCCACCTACATGGTGGAAGGTGGTTCGTCCAAGGACTTCCGCAAGATCAAGGCCATGGCCTATGACAACCCGCAGGCCCTGCACCTGCTGCTGGACAAGCTGGCGCAGTCGGTCACCAGCTACCTCAACGGGCAGATCCAGGCGGGCGCCCAGGCGGTGCAGATCTTCGATACCTGGGGTGGCAACCTATCGGCGGCGGCCTACCAGGAGTTCTCCCTGGCCTACATGCGCAAGATCGTCAGCGGCCTGATCCGTGAGCATGAAGGGCGCAAGGTGCCCGTGATCCTGTTCACCAAGAACGGTGGTCTGTGGCTGGAAAGCATCGCCGAGGCCGGCGCCGACGCGTTGGGCCTGGACTGGACCTGCGAGATCGGCGACGCTCGCCGCCGCGTCGGTGACAAGGTCGCGTTGCAGGGCAACATGGACCCGACCGTGCTGTATGCCAACCCTGCGGCCATCCGCAAGGAAGTCGCGCGCATCCTGGCCAGCTACGGCAAGGGCAGCGGCCACGTGTTCAACCTGGGCCATGGCATCACCCCGGAAGTCGACCCGGAGCACGCCGGCGTATTTATCAACGCCGTGCACGAGCTTTCGGCGCAGTACCACCAGTAACCGGTGTGCAACGCAAAAAGCCCGGCCAAGTGCCGGGCTTTTTGTTGTATTAAGTTTCAATTCAGCGATCGTCGGTAATCTGGTGCCATCAAAACGCAAACAGGACCCGATCACCATGAAAGCCCGTTACCTGCCCCTGATCCTCGCCCCACTGTTCAGCACCGCCGCCCTGGCCGCCGGCTACACCGGCCCCGGTGCCCAGTCCGTGACCACGGTGGCTGCCGCCAACGATGCCGCCGACGATACCCCGGTGGTGCTGCAAGGCTACGTGACCAAGAAGATCAACAACGACGACAAGTACGAGTTCAAGGACAACACCGGCACCATCACCGTCGAGATCGACGACGAAGACCTGCCAGCGACGCCGTTCAACGACAAGACCAAGGTCAAGCTGACCGGCGAGGTGGAAAAGCACCTGATGAGCCGTGAGGTGGATGTGGATATCGTCGAGATCATCAACTGATCCAAAGGCCTCATCGCCGCGGGGGGGGGGGGGGGGGGGGGGGGGGGGGGGGGGGGGGGGGGGGGGG
>NZ_JBMDJQ010000049.1:0-33247 GCF_057809275.1 Pseudomonas sp. FG36 | reverse complement strand
CTCCCCCCGTTTCGCCTTGTCTGGCCTTCGCGCAGACACATTTCGTACAGACCCTGGCCGTCATCCGTCGGTAACAATCGCTGGATAGCCTGCGGGTTATTTAGGGACGTTGCCATGCAAGACGCACCCGCCTTCACCGCTGTGCTGTTCGGCCTGCGCGGCTGCCTGGTCCAGGCGACCGACGGCAGCCCCCTGCCCGCCCCCGGCGCCCTGGATTCCCTGCTTCGCCTGCGCTCGCAGCAGGTGCCGTGCATCTGGCTCGACGAACTCAGCGCCACCCTGGGCAAACGCCTTAGCAGCGTGCTGCCCGACTGGCTGCCGGGCCACTGCGCCAATGGCAGCAAATGGCCGACCCCCAACGCCTGCTGGCAGGCGCTGATGAACTTGCAAAGCCAGCGCCTGGACGGCTGCGTGCTGGTCAGTGGCGAGCCGCTGCTGCTGCAGTCGGGGCTCAATGCCGGGCTGTGGACGGTGGGGCTGGCGGCCTGTGATCAGGGCTCGGCGCAATGGCAGGCGCTGAGCCGGCAGGAACAGGAACTGGCTCGCGGCAAGGCCACCCTGGCGCTGTTCGGCCTGGGTGTGCATTCGGTGATCGACCACCTCGAATCCCTCGATGCCTGCCTCGCGGATATCGCCCAGCGCCGGCACAAAGGCGAGAAACCCTGATACATCCCCGTTGATACGGGTCATGCAAAGCGTCGGCAGGTGGATTACGCTAGAGGACAGGCCCGAACCTTTGCCGCTTCGCTGAGGTCCATGCCTTGCCAAGTCATTGATGGAGTAAGAACAATGCCTGCCCGCGAACTGCAAGAGCGCCTGAATAGCCTGCGCGAGCAACTGGATCGCAATGTGCCGCTTTCGGAAGAGGAGCTGGCCAGCCTGCATGAAGAAGCCAGGCAGATCGAGGCCCAGCTGAAGCTTGAGGAAGCCACCCCGGACAACAACCTCGTCGACGGCGTGAACCTCGCCATCGAACGCTTCGAGGCCGAACATCCCGACCTTACCGCCACCCTGCGCAGCATTGCCAACTCGCTGCACAGCATGGGGATCTGAACCCAACGGGGCCGCTTTGCGGCCCCGTTACATTACTGCCGCACCAACCGCAGGTTCTGCGGGTTGATCGCTCCGGTGCTGCGGTACGGGTTGATATCCAGCCCACCCCGGCGCACATACCGTGCATACACCGTCAGGTGCTCAGGCTTGAGCAGGTTCTTCAGGTCCAGGTAGATCCGCTCCACGCACTGCTCGTGGAAGTCGGCATGCTGGCGGAAGCTGATCAGGTAGGTCAGCAGGCTGGCATGGTCCAGCGCCCGCCCCTTGTATTCCACCACCACGCTGCCCCAGTCCGGCTGGCCGGTAACCGGGCAGTTGGATTTGAGCAGGTGGCTGTGCACGGTCTCTTCCACCACGCGATCCGCCGCGCAGCGCAGCAGTTCAGGCTGCGGTTGCTCGTAGTTGCTGATGCTCACATCCAGCGCATCGATGCACTGGCCCGGCAAGGCAGTCACGCCTTGGCCTTCGGCCTCGACCAGGGTGCTGACCTTGACCGCGACCGGCTTGCCCGCAGCGGCGGACAGGTCTTTTACCAGGCACGCCTGCAACTCGGCCACCGAGGCGAACACGGTCTGGTTCAGCGAGTTGAGGTACAGCTTGAAGGACTTGGACTCGATGATGTTCGGCGAGTCGCAAGGGATGGCGAACTCGCCGATGGCCACCACCGGCTTGCCTGAAGGCAGCAGCCAGGACAGCTCGAAGCAGTTCCAGAAATCCACGCCCTGCCACGGCAGCGCGTCGCCACTGACACCCAGTTCGGCCCACTTGGCCAGGCGCGGGATGGGGAACAGCAGCGAGGGGGTGTAGGTGGCGACGTATTCGCTGGACTTGCCCAGCGGGGAGTGTTCGGCGGCGGGATGCATGGAAACTGACCTGAAGGTTCGAAATTGCCCCTAGTCTACCGGTTTTGCACCCCGCCTTGGAGCCGATGTCACTCGATGGTCAACGGCCCGACCATGCCGGCCTGGTAATGGCCCGGTACGTTGCAGGCGAACTCGATGGGTGCCGACTTGCGGAAGGTCCAGGTCAGCTCCGCGCGCTGGCCAGGCTGCACCAGCACGGTGTTGCCGGTGTCGTGGCCATGGCCGCCGCCCATCATCTGGCTGTGATCCATCTGGCCATGATCCATGCCTTCGTGATTCATGCCGGCGGTAAAGATCTTGCCCTGCATGGCGACCATTTCCTTTTGATGCTCGGCGTGCATGGCCTTGTCGCCCAGGTTGAACTCGTGGGGCAGCTTGCCTTCGTTGACCAGCACGAAACGTACGGTTTCGCCGGCCTTGACCTTGATGCTCTTGGGTTCGAAGGCGATGTCCTTGAGCACCACCTCGACAGTGCGGGTGGCCTTGGCTGCCGGCGCCGGCTCGCCGAAGGCGAAGGGTTTGGCTTCGCCAGCGAAGGTGGGCAGGCTGGTCAGGGCAAGCACGGCGGTGAGGAACAGGTGTTTCATGGGTGACTCCAGATCAATGCAGCGAAGATGGCGCCATTGTCGAAAAGGCTGGCTGGCAGCTGGCTGACGGGAAGATTACAACTTTGTCAGCTTGGGCAGGCCGCCAGATCGTCACGTATCATTTCGGCATCACGTTGGCCCGAACCGTTGGTAAACACATGAAACTGCTGATCGTCGAAGACCAGGCCAAGACCGGCCAGTACCTGAGCCAGGGCTTGAGCGAGGCCGGCTTCGCCACCGAACTGGCCAGCGACGGCGACACCGGCCAGCACCTGGCCCTGAGCGGCGACCACGACCTGCTGATCCTCGACGTGATGCTGCCGGGGCGCAACGGCTGGCAGATCCTCCAGGCGGTGCGCCAGGCCGGGCTGGACACCCCGGTGCTGTTCCTCACCGCCCGTGACGCCGTCGAGGACCGCGTGCACGGCCTGGAGCTGGGCGCCGACGACTACCTGGTCAAACCCTTCGCCTTCTCCGAACTGCTGGCCCGCGTGCGCAGCCTCCTGCGCCGTGGCGCCAGTGCCAGCCAGGATACCTGCCTGGCCCTGGCCGACCTGCGCCTGGACCTGATCCGCCGCCGCGCCGAGCGCGCCGGCCAGCGCATCGACCTGACCGCCAAGGAGTTCGCCCTGCTCGAACTGCTGCTGCGCCGCCAGGGCGAGGTGCTGCCCAAGTCGCTGATCGCCTCGCAGGTGTGGGACATGAATTTCGACAGCGATACCAACGTCATCGAGGTGGCCATCCGCCGCCTGCGCCTGAAGATCGACGACAGCCATGCCACCAAGCTGATCCACACCGTGCGCGGCATGGGCTACGTGCTCGAAGAGCGCCACGACTGATGCGCCGCCTGTCCCTGGGCAGCCGCCTGGCGCTGCTGTTCGCCGCCTGCACCGCCACCGTGTCGCTGGGCGCCGGCCTGCTGTTCAGCCGCGCCAGCGAGCAGCATTTCGTCGAACTCGACCAGCAATTGCTCAGCGGCCGGCTTTCGCTGATGAGCAGCCTGCTCGCCGGCGTCGCCACCCAGGAGCAACTGGCCATGCGCCTGCCGGCGCTGCTCAACGAGCTGAGTCACCAGTCCGACCTGGCCTTGCGTGTGCGCGGCGCCGACGGTGCGCTCTGGTTCGCCAGCCGCGGCGAGCTGCCGCAAGCCCCCGCCCCCACCGGCCTGGCCACCCTGCACAGCCACGGGGTCGATTACCGCAGCCTCAGCGCGCCACTGATCGACGGCCAGCCCGCTGCGCCGCAACTGACCCTGTTCCTCGACATCACCCACCACCAGCACTTCCTGCAAGGCATGCAGCGGTTGATCTGGCTCACCGTCGGCCTGTCGGCGCTGGCCACCGCGCTGCTCGGCGCCTGGGCCGTACGCCGTGGCCTGAAACCGCTGCGGCAGATGGGCAAGGTGGCCGCCAGCGTCACCGCCGGCTCGCTGACCACGCGCTTGCCGGCCGCCGAGATGCCCGAGGAACTGGCCGAGCTGGCCGGCACCGTCAACGCCATGCTGCAGCGCCTGGACGATGCCTTCCAGCGCCTGTCGGCGTTCTCCGCCGACATCGCCCACGAGCTGCGCACGCCACTGTCCAACCTGCTGACCCACACCCAGGTCACCCTCACCCGTCCGCGCAGCCTGGAGGAGTATCGCGAGGCCCTGCACGGCAACCTCGAGGAGCTGCAATGGATGGCCCAGCTGGTCAACGACATGCTCTACCTGGCCAAGGCCGACCACGGCCTGCTGATGCCCAACCGCCAGCCGCTGGACCTGGCGACGGAGGTCGATGCGTTGCAGGAGTACTACGCACCGCTGGCCGAGGACGCTGAGGTACGCTTGCTGCGTGAGGGCCAGGCCCACACTGAAGGCGACCGGCACATGTTGCGCCGGGCGCTATCCAACTTGTTGGACAACGCCCTGCGCTTCACCCCTGCCGGTGGGGAGATCCGGGTAAGCCTGGAGCCTGGGCTGCGCATCGTGGTGGCCAACACCGGGCCGGCGATTGCGCCGCAACTGCTTGAGCGATTGTTCGACCGCTTCTACCGGGCGGATCCGGCGCGCCAGGAAGGCAGCAGCGAGCATGCGGGGTTGGGACTGGCGATCACCCGCTCGATCGTGCAGGCACACGGTGGGAAAATTCGGGCGGAGTGTGAAGATGGATGGACGCGGTTCGTGATCGAGTTGCCCGCGTAGGGGCGCAAAGCGCCCCCCGGTGTTGCAATGTCTTACTCGTAACGCAACGCCATCGCCGGCTCGATCTGCGAGGCGCGGTAGGCCGGGTAGATCGTCGCCAGGAAGCTCATCACCAGCCCCGCCACGCAGATGATCGCCACATCGCCCCATTGCAACTCCGACGGCAGGCTGCTGATGAAGTAGATGTCGGAGGTGAAAATATGCTGGCCGCTGACTCGCTCGAGCCAACCGACCACCGCGCTGACGTTCAGCGCCAGGATCACCCCCAGCACTCCGCCAAGCAAGGTGCCGACGATACCGATCAAGCTGCCCTGGACCATGAAGGTGCCCATGATCTGCGCCGGCGTGGCGCCGATGGTGCGCAGGATGGCGATATCCGCGCCCTTGTCGTTCACCACCATCACCAGGGTGGCGATGATGTTGAACGCGGCCACGGCGATGATCATCATCAGCAGCAGGCCGATCATGGTCTTTTCCATCTTCATAGCGCTGAACAGGCTGCCCTGGGTGTGCGACCAGTCATCGGCGCGGTAGCCTTCGCCCAGTCCTGCGGCGATGGCCTTGGACACTTGCGGCGCGGCATACAGGTCATGCAGTTTCAGGCGCACGCCCTGCACCTGGCCCGGTGCCCAGCGCTGCATCTCGCCGGCATCGGCGACGTGGATGTAGGCCTGGGAGCCATCCAGCTCGGCACCGACCTTGAAGATGCCGACCACGGTCAGGCGCTGCATGCGCGGGGTGATGCCGCCCGGCTCCTTGCTGATCTCCGGGACGATCAGGGTCAGCTTGTCGCCGGTGTTCAGGCGAAAACGCCGCGCGGTCAATTCACCGATGACCACGCCATACTCGCCCGGCACCAGGTCCTGCAGGCTGCCCTGGACGATGTGCTGGGTGACGATGGAGACCTTGCCCTCCTCAACCGGATCGATGCCGGCGACCTGGATCGGCTGCATCGCCCCCTTGTACGAGAGCATGCCTTCCATCTCGGTGATCGGCGCGGCGGCCATTACCGCCGGATTGCCTTCGGCAGCGGCGGCGACCTTGCGCCAGTCATCCAGCGGTTGCACGCCGAGGATGGCGGCATGAGGCACCAGGCCGAGCACTCGCGAACTCATTTCGCGCTGGAAGCCGTTCATCACCGACAACACCGTGATCATGGCCAGCACGCCGAGCGACAGGCCGATCATCGAGGTCATCGAGATGAACGAGATGAAGTGATTGCGGCGCTTGGCACGGGTGTAGCGGGCACCGATGAACAAGGACAAGGGTCTGAACATGAACGGGAACACCCAAGTAGAAAAAGAACCGGGGCCGCCTCACGGGGCCCCGCGCAAGCGACTCAGATCGCCACCAGGTGCCCGTCTTCCAGGCTCAGCACACGGTCCATCTGGCGCGCCAGATTGAGGTCGTGGGTCACCACCAGGAAGGCGGTCTGCGAGTGGGTAGACAACTCGCGCATCAGCTCCTGGATGCCCTGGGCGGTATGGTGGTCGAGGTTGCCGGTGGGCTCGTCGAGCATCACTAGGCCCGGGCGGTTGACCAGGGCGCGGGCAATCGCCACGCGCTGGCGCTCACCACCAGACAGCTCGGCCGGCTTGTGATTGAGGCGGTGGCCCAGGCCAACGCGCTTGAGCAGCGCCTCGGCGCGCTCGCGGGCCTCGCTGATCGGGGTCTTGCCGATCAGCAGCGGCATGCAGGCGTTCTCCAGGGCGGTGAACTCTGCCAGCAGGTGGTGGAACTGGTAGACGAAGCCCAGCGCGCGATTGCGCAGCAGGCCGCGGGCCCGCTCGCCCAGTGCCGACAGCTCTTCGCCGGCCAGCCAGACACTGCCCTGCGTCGGCGTGTCTAGGCCGCCCAGCAGGTTGAGCAGGGTACTCTTGCCCGAACCCGAGCTGCCGACGATGGCCACCCGCTCGCCCGGGTGCAGCTCGAGGTTCAACCCCGACAACACCTGCACCGACTCCGGGCCTTCCTCGTAGCTCTTGCCCAGGTTGCGGCAGCTCAACACGGCTTTATCACTCATGCGCGACTCACTCATAACGTAGCGCCTCTGCAGGCTGGGTGCGCGAGGCGCGCCAGGCCGGGTACAGGGTGGCGAAGAAACTCAGGACCAGCGCCGCACCGCAGACCATGTACACGTCCTGGGCCTGGATCTGCGACGGCAGGTAATCGATGAAGTACACGTCGGCATTGAGGAACTTGTGCCCGATCAGGGCTTCGATGCCGGCGATGGCCGCGCTCACGTTGAGCGCGCCAAGGATGCCCAGCACCGCGCCGATCAGCGTGCCGACCACGCCGATCACCGTGCCCTGGACCATGAAGATGGCCATGATCTGCCCGGGCGTGGCGCCCAGGGTGCGCAGGATGGCGATGTCGCCGCGCTTGTCGTTGACCACCATCACCAGGGTGGAAATGATGTTGAACGCCGCCACCGCGACGATCAGCAACAGCAGCAGGCCGATCATGGATTTCTCCATGCGGATTGCCTGGTACAGGTTGCCGTGGGTACGGGTCCAGTCCCGCGGGTAGTACTCCTGCTCGCCCAGCTGCTGGGCGATGGCCCAGGTGGCGCGCGGCGCCTGGAACAGGTCGTCGAACTTCAGGCGCACGCCCTGGACCTGGTCGGCCTTCCAGCGATGCAGCCGCGACAGGTCGGCGATGTTGGTCAGGCCCAGGTAGCCGTCGATCTCACCGGCGCCGACATGGAAGGTGCCGACCACGGTGAAGCGCTTCATGCGCGGGAACATGCCCGCCGGGGTCACGCTGACCTCGGGGGCGACGAAGGTCAGCTTGTCGCCGATGGCCACGCCCAGCTTCTGCGCGGCCTTGTCGCCGATCATGATGCCCCACTCGCCCGGCGCCAGCTTGTCGAGGCTGCCGTCGAGGACGAACTTGTCGATGATCGACACCTCGCGCTCGCGGGCCGGATCGATGCCGTTGAGCAGCACCTTCTGCACCTTGCCCTCATGGGTCAGCAGGCCCTGCATCTGGGTGAAGGGCGCGACCGCCAGCACCTGCGGATTCTGCTTTACTTTAGAGGCGAG
Organism: Pseudomonas sp. FG36; assembly: GCF_057809275.1. NCBI lineage: Bacteria > Pseudomonadati > Pseudomonadota > Gammaproteobacteria > Pseudomonadales > Pseudomonadaceae > Pseudomonas > Pseudomonas sp. FG36. The sequence continues at coordinate 25,518 of NZ_JBMDJQ010000049.1, read as the reverse complement.
GGCCTGCCAGTCGTCGATCGGCTGGCCGGTCTCCAGCGTGGCGTGGGGGATCATCCCCAGCACGCGGGTACGCATCTCGTGGTCGAACCCGTTCATCACCGACAGCACCACGATCATCACCACCACGCCCAGGGCGAGGCCGATCATCGAGGTGAGCGAAATGAACGAGACGAAGTGATTGCGGCGCTTGGCACGGGTGTAGCGCGTACCAATGAATACGAATAGAGGTCTGAACATGTCGGGGCTTGTTCGGATGAAAGGGAACGTCCTTGTGGCGAGGCGCCTACGGCGGCTTTACACTCGGACCACCGCCGTAACCTTGGGTTCGCCATGACGACATTAGACGAAGAAGATCGCCGCGAATACTACCGCATCGAAGATCGGATCGCACTTCAAATCAGCCCCCTCAGCGCGGCCGAAGCCCTTGAGACAGAACTGTTGCAGGATGATTCTGAGCTGTTCAACCTGCTCAGCGAACTGCACCTGTCGGACTTCGAGTCGCAACACCTGCTGCGCCAGTTGAGCGAGAAGGACCGCACCCTGGCCGCCTTCCTGCGCGCCCAGAACAAACGCCTGGACCTGCTCAGCGCCGTGGTCGCGCAAACCCTGATCGGCGAAATCGGCCGGCCGACGCCGGTGATCATTTCCGAAGGCGGCATCGAGTTCGCCCAGGCGCAGAAGATCGCGCCCGGCACCCGGGTCAAGGTGAAGATGGTGCTGATGCCCCGAGCCCACGGCCTGCTGCTGCGCGGCCGGGTCACCCATTGCGACCCGCGCCCGGACGGCGACTTCGAGGTCGGCACCGAATTCATCGACATGACCGACGCCCAGCGCCAGCTCCTGGCCCGCTACATCCTGCAGCGCCAGCAACAGCAACGGCGCCAGGCGCTGGAGCAGAACGAGCCGGACGCATAAGCCCTTTTTCCCTGATTTGAAGGAACGAACGTGACCCTGATCTATGGCCACCGCGGCGCCAAGGGCGAAGCACCCGAGAACACCCTGCAGAGTTTCCGCCAGTGCCTGTCCCATGGCGTGGACCGCTGCGAACTCGACCTGCACCTGTCGGCCGACAACGAGCTGATGGTGATCCACGACCCGACCCTCAAGCGCACCACCGGCCGGCGCGGCAAGGTGGTCGAGCACACCGCCGCCGAGCTAGTGACCTACGATGCCCGCAAGGGCGGGCCGGGCCATGTACAGCCCTGCCCCATCCCACGGCTCGAGGAACTGTTCGCGAAGTGCCCGTTCGAGCATTGGCAGCTGGAGGTCAAGAGCGCCTCGCGCACCCGCGCCGCCAGCACGGTGCTGGCGATCCGCGAACTGGCCCTGCAGCACGGCCTGCTGGACAAGGTGACCATCACCTCGAGCTCACGGGAAGTGCTCGGCGCCGCGCAGGAACTGGTGCCGGACGTGAAGCGCGGGCTGGTCGCCGAGTATGCCTGGCTCGACCCGTTGAAGGTCGCGCAGAACTACGGCTGCGAGATGCTGGCATTGAACTGGACGCTGTGCACCCCCGAGCGCCTGATCAAGGCGCAGCGCCAGGGTTTGCACGTGTCGGTGTGGACGGTCAACGAACCGGCACTGATGCGCCGGCTCGCTGATTTTGGCGTGGACAGCCTGATTACAGACTTTCCCGGTTTGGCCAGGACCACCCTCGGGTAGGGCTGAAATCGGTCTCCCCGACCGGCTCAGGCCACCGGTCGGAGCCGCTCAAAAAAGCCGGTTCAGACCATCATAGGCGGCTACCCGATAGGCCTCGGCCATGGTCGGGTAGTTGAAGGTGGTGTTGACGAAGTATTTCAGGTTGTTCTGCTCGCCCGGCTGGTTCATCACCGCCTGGCCGATGTGGACGATCTCCGAGGCCTGGTAGCCGAAGCAGTGCACACCCAGGACCTCCAGGGTCTCGCGGTGGAACAGGATCTTCAGCATGCCTTGCGGCTCGCCGGCGATCTGCGCACGGGCCATGCTCTTGAAGAAGGCCTTGCCCACTTCGTAGGGCACCTTGGCCTGGGTCAGCTCCTGCTCGTTCTTGCCGATCGAGCTGATCTCCGGAATGGTGTAGATGCCGGTCGGCACGTCGTTGACGAAGCGCCAGCTGCCGTTGTCGACGATGCTGCCGGCCGCCGAGCGGCCCTGGTCGTGGGCGGCGCTGGCCAGGCTCGGCCAGCCGATCACATCACCGGCACCGTAGATGTTCGGCACGCTGGTGCGGTAGGTCTCGTCGACCTCGATCTGGCCACGGCTGTTGACCTTGATACCGATGTTCTCCAGGCCCAGCTTGTCGGTGTTGCCGGTACGCCCGTTGCACCACAGCAAGGCGTCGGCCTTGATCTTCTTGCCCGACTTCAGGTGCAGGATCACCCCGTTGTCCAGGCCTTCGACACGGTCGTACTCCTCGTTGTGGCGCACGGTGATGTTGTTGTTGCTGAAGTGGTAGCTCAGCGCCTGGGAAATCTCCGAATCCAGGAAGCTCAACAGCTGGCCGCGGTTGTCGACCAGTTCCACCAGCACACCCAGGCCGCTGAAGATCGAGGCGTATTCGCAACCGATCACCCCGGCGCCGTAGACGATCAGCTTGCGCGGGGTATGGCTGAGGCTGAGGATGGTGTCGCTGTCATAGACGCGCGGGTGGTGGAAGTCGATGTCGGCCGGACGGTACGGGCGCGAGCCGGTGGCGATGATGATGTGCTTGGCGTTGAGCTTCTCGACCACGCCGTTGGGGCAGACCACTTCGACGGTCTGCTCGTCGGCGAAGCTGCCGGTGCCGACGAACACATCGACGCGGTTGCGCGCGTAGTAGCCGGTGCGCGAGGCGACCTGCTTGCTGATGACCTTCTCGGCGCTCTTGAGCACGTCGGGGAAGGAGAACCAGCGCGGCTCGCCGATGGCGCGGAACATCGGGTTGGTGTTGAACTGCATGATCTGCCGCACGGAGTGACGCAGTGCCTTGGACGGGATGGTGCCCAGGTGGGTGCAGTTGCCACCGACCTGGCGACGGCTGTCGACCATGGCCACCTTGCGCCCTGCTTTGGCGGCGTTCATTGCCGCGCCCTCACCGGCCGGGCCGGAACCCAGCACCACTACGTCGTAGTTGTAGACAGCCATGCGTACTCCTTCAGAACTGGCCCGCCGGCCGGATGGCCGCGGGGCGCGATCATGTCGCCGGGGCGCCATGAGAAAATTCGGGTGCAGTCTAATCAAGCGTGAACGCCGCGCACATTAACCCTTGGTCGCGTCGTAGGCCATTATTGCCTGCACTACATGTCGTTTCACCGTTTCCCTGGCTTCGATCATCCGTGGCTTGCCTTTCACTCGCCTTTCACCCGCCGCTCGAAGGCCGGCGTGGAACGGGAGACGAAACCACCCTCGACCCGGGTCACCAGCACCGCGGCGATACCGTGGGCGATGGCGAAATCCCAGCCTTGCTGCGGCCCGAGGATCAACAGCAGGGTCGAGTAGCCGTCGGCCAGCAGCGCCGAGGCGTCGAGCACCGTCACCGCCGCCAGGTCGTGGGCGACCGGGCGCCCGAGACGGGCATCGAAGGTGTGCGAATAGAGCCGGCCATTGTCCTCGAAATAATGCCGATAGTCACCCGAGGTCGATACGGCCAAGTCCTGCACGTCGATGACCTGGCGGGCGATCTGGCGATCCTCGCGCGGCAGCTCCAGCGCTACCCGCCAGGCACTGCCGTCGGGCTTGCGGCCCACGGCCTTGAGCTCACCGGTGGCCTCGGCGAGGAAGTTGTCGATGCCCATGGCGCGCAGGCGCTGGGCGATCAGGTCGACGGCGTGGCCAGCGGCGATGCTGTTGAAATCCAGCTCGATGGCGGCGTCCTTGCACAGGGCCTCGCCCTCGAGGCGCAGGTGGCGGTAACCCACACGCAGGCGCGCCCTGGCCAGCGCCTGCGGCTCCGGCACCTGCATTTCGCGGGCCTGCGGGCCGAAGCCCCAGAGGTCGAGTAGCGGTTCGACGGTAAGGTCAAAGGCACCCTGGCTCTGTTCGGCCAGGTGCTGGCCGAAAGTAACCAGTTCCTGCATGTCGGCATCGATGGGCAGGCACTGGTTGGCCGGCAACAGGTTGAAACGGCTGACGATGGAGTCGCCGCGGTAGGTGGAGTAATGCGCGTCGATGGCCTGCAGGACGCTTTCGACCGCCGCCTGCACCTGCTCCGGCGCCGGGCCGCCGGGCTGGCGCACGTACTGGATGCTGTAGCTGCTGCCCATGGTCGGGCCGCCGAAACGCTCGAGGGTCGGGGTTGGCTTGCAGGCGGACATCAGGATGAGGATGAAGATTAAAAGCGCACGCAATCTTTAGATCTCAAGTGTCAGGACTGCCCCACGCTGAGGCCAGGCGAAAAAAAACGGGAACCCGAAGGTTCCCGTTTTCTCAACGCATTACAAGCGGATCAGCGTGGAAACGCTGGCGGGTTCACACCGGCCATGTCTTCCATCACGCGCACCACCTGGCAGCTGTAACCGAATTCGTTGTCGTACCAGACGTACAGGACAACACGGTTGTCGTTGCAGATGGTCGCCTCGGCGTCGACCACACCGGCGTGGCGCGAACCGACGAAGTCGGTCGATACCACTTCCTGGGAACTGACGTAGTCGATCTGCTTGTGCAGCTCGGAGTGCATGGCGGTCTGGCGCAGGTACTCGTTCAGCTCTTCGCGGTTGGTGGCTTTCTCGAGGTTCAGGTTGAGAATGGCCATCGAAACGTTCGGCGTCGGAACACGGATCGCGTTACCGGTCAGCTTGCCCTTGAGCACTGGCAGCGCCTTGGCGGCGGCAGTGGCGGCACCGGTCTCGGTGATGACCATGTTCAGCGGCGCGGCGCGGCCACGGCGGCTGCCCTTGTGGAAGTTGTCGATCAGGTTCTGGTCGTTGGTGAACGAGTGAACGGTTTCGACGTGGCCGTTGACGATGCCGTACTGGTCGTTGATGGCCTTGAGCACCGGCACGATGGCGTTGGTGGTGCAGGACGCCGCCGAGATGATCTTGTCGTCGGCGCTGATGTCGCCGTGGTTGATGCCGTGCACGATGTTCTTCAGCGCGCCCTTGCCAGGTGCGGTGAGGATCACGCGGGCGGCGCCCGGGCAGGCCAGGTGCTGGCCGAGGCCGTCGGCGTCACGCCAGACACCGGTGTTGTCGACGATCAGCGCATCGTTGATGCCGTACTGGGTGTAGTCGACTTCGCTCGGGCTCTTGGCGTAGATCACCTGGATCAGGTTGCCGTTGGCGGTGATGGTGTTGTTGGCTTCATCGATGACGATGGTGCCGTCGAACGGACCGTGCACCGAGTCGCGACGCAGCAGGCTGGCGCGCTTGACCAGGTCGTTCTCGGCGCCCTTGCGCACGACGATGGCGCGCAGGCGCAGGCCGTCGCCGCCACCGGTCTTCTCGATCAGGATACGCGCCAGCAGGCGGCCGATGCGGCCGAAGCCGTACAGCACGACGTCGGTGCCCTTGCGTGCGGAAGCGTTCTGCTGACCCACGACGTCGGCCAGTTCGTCACGGACGAACTGCTCGGCGCTGCGGCCATTGCCTTCGACCTTGAACTTGTTGGCCAGCTTGCCCAGGTCCACCGAGGCGGCGCCCAGCTTCAGCTCGCTCATGGCCTTGAGCAGGGGGAATGTCTCGTGGACGGACAGCTCGGTCTCGTCGGTCTGACGGTGACGGGCAAAGCGGTGGGCTTTGAGGATCGAGATAACCGAACGGTTGATCAGGCTGCGGCCATAGATCGAGCTCACCACGTTGTTGTTGCGGTAGAGCTGACCGATAAGCGGGATCATCGCTTCAGCCAGGGCTTCACGATCGATCCACTCACCAAGACACTGGTCGGGCTTCTGAGTCACGGTAACCTTCCACATGTAGGGGAACAAAAAAGGGGCTACATTATGACGCCCCGCGGCGTATCGGGCAATGAGCGCCTGTCGCCGGCGCCAACCCCCGTCGCCAAGCCCTTTCGAACCTGACAGCGCGCCTCGTCACCGGTACAATCGACCTCTTTGCCGCAACGCTTGGAGTCCGATCTCCCGTGTCAGTTCTGCGCCTACCGCAAATGTCGGCCACGGCCGGCAAACAAACCTGGGGCAACCTGCCCGGCGCGGCCTTGAGCCTGGCCGTCGCCGAGGCTGCCAGTACCGCCGGTCGCTTCACCTTGCTGCTGACCGCCGACAGCCAGGCGGCCGACCGCCTGGAGCAGGAGCTGCGCTTCTTCGCGCCAGATCTGCCGGTACTGCCTTTCCCCGACTGGGAAACCCTGCCCTACGACCTGTTCTCGCCGCACCAGGACATCATCTCCCAGCGTATCGCCAGCCTCTACCGGCTGCCGGAGCTGGACCACGGCATCCTCGTCGTGCCGATCACCACCGCCCTGCACCGCCTGGCCCCCACGCGCTTCCTGCTGGGCAGCAGCCTGGTGCTGGACGTGGGCCAGAAGATCGACGTCGAGCAGATGCGCGCGCGCCTGGAAGCCAGCGGCTACCGCTGCGTCGACACGGTCTACGAGCACGGCGAGTTCGCCGTGCGCGGCGCGCTGATCGACCTGTTCCCCATGGGCAGCAAGCAGCCGTACCGCATCGACCTGTTCGACGACGAGATCGAGACCCTGCGTACCTTCGACCCGGAGAGCCAGCGCTCGATCGACAAGGTCGACTCGATCCGCCTGTTGCCGGCGCGCGAGTTCCCCATGCAGAAGGACGAGGTGACGCGCTTCAAGGCGCGCTTCCGTGAACGCTTCGACGTCGACTTCCGCCGCAGCGCGATCTTCCAGGACCTCACCAGCGGCATCATCCCCGCCGGCATCGAGTACTACCTGCCGCTGTTCTTCGAAGAAACCGCCACCCTGTTCGACTATCTGCCGGCCGACACCCAGGTGTTCTCGCTGCCGGGCGTGGAACAGGCCGCCGAACACTTCTGGAACGATGTGCGCGGGCGCTATGAAGAGCGCCGCGGCGACATGACCCGGCCACTGCTGCCGCCGGCGGAACTGTTCCTGCCGGTGGAGGATTGCTTCGCCCGCCTCAAGCAATGGCCACGGGTGGTGGTCAGCGCCGAGGACCTCGACGCCGGCGCGGGGCGCGAGCGCTTCCCCGCCCGCGCCCTGCCCAACCTGGCCATCGAGGCCAAGGCCCACCAGCCGCTGGCGGAACTGGCCAACTTCCTCGACCAGTTCAGCGGCCGCGTGCTGTTCACCGCCGAGTCCGCGGGCCGGCGCGAAGTGCTGCTGGAGCTGCTCGAACGCCTCAAGCTGCGCCCGCAGACCGTCGACGGCTGGGCCGACTTCGTCACCGGCGGCGAACGCCTGGCGATCACCATCGCCCCCCTGGACGACGGCCTGTTGCTGGACGACCCGGCCATTGCCCTGGTAGCGGAAAGCCCGCTGTTCGGCCAGCGCGTGATGCAGCGCAGGCGCCGCGAGAAACGTGGCGAGGCGGCCAACGACGCGGTGATCAAGAACCTCACCGAGCTGCGCGAAGGCGCGCCGGTGGTGCACATCGACCATGGCGTGGGCCGCTACCTGGGCCTGGCCACCCTGGAAATCGACGGCCAGGCCGCCGAGTTCCTCACCCTCGAATACGCCGAGGGCGCCAAGCTCTACGTGCCGGTGGCCAACCTGCACCTGATCGCCCGCTACACCGGCAGCGACGACGCCCTGGCCCCACTGCACCGGCTGGGTTCCGAAGCCTGGCAGAAAGCCAAGCGCAAGGCCGCCGAGCAGGTGCGCGACGTCGCCGCCGAGCTGCTCGATATCTATGCCCGCCGCGCCGCGCGCAAAGGCTACGCCTTCGCCGACCCGGCCGCCGACTACGCCACCTTCAGCGCCGGCTTCCCGTTCGAGGAAACCCCCGACCAGCAGACCGCCATCGAAGCCGTGCGCGCCGACATGCTCGCCGGCCAGCCCATGGACCGCCTGGTGTGCGGCGACGTCGGCTTCGGCAAGACCGAAGTGGCCATGCGCGCCGCCTTCATCGCCGTGCACAGCGGCCGCCAGGTGGCGGTGCTGGTGCCCACCACCCTGCTCGCCCAGCAGCACTACAACAGCTTCCGCGACCGCTTCGCCGACTGGCCGGTAAAGGTCGAGGTGATGAGCCGCTTCAAGTCGGCCAAGGAAGTCGCAAGCGCTGCCGCGGAGCTGGCCGAGGGCAAGATCGACATCCTCATCGGCACCCACAAGCTGCTGCAGGACGATGTGCGTTTCAAGGACCTGGGCCTGGCCATCATCGACGAGGAACACCGCTTCGGCGTGCGCCAGAAGGAACAGCTCAAGGCGCTGCGCAGCGAGGTGGACATCCTCACCCTGACCGCCACGCCGATTCCGCGCACGCTGAACATGGCGGTGTCGGGCATGCGCGACCTGTCGATCATCGCCACGCCCCCGGCGCGGCGCCTGTCGGTGCGCACCTTCGTCATGGAGCAGAACAAGAGCACGGTGAAGGAAGCGCTGCTGCGCGAACTGCTGCGCGGCGGCCAGGTGTACTACCTGCACAACGATGTGAAGAGCATCGAGAAGTGCGCCGCCGAGCTGGCCGAGCTGGTGCCCGAGGCACGTATCGGTATCGGCCATGGGCAGATGCGCGAACGCGAGCTCGAGCAGGTGATGAGCGACTTCTACCACAAGCGCTTCAACGTGCTGATCGCCTCGACCATCATCGAGACCGGTATCGACGTACCGAGCGCCAACACCATCGTCATCGAGCGCGCCGACAAGTTCGGCCTGGCGCAATTGCACCAGTTGCGTGGCCGGGTCGGGCGCAGCCACCACCAGGCCTATGCCTACCTGCTGACGCCACCGCGCCAGCAGATCAGCGCCGACGCCGAGAAACGCCTCGAAGCCATCGCCAACACCCAGGACCTGGGCGCGGGCTTCGTCCTGGCCACCAACGACCTGGAGATCCGCGGCGCCGGCGAACTGCTCGGCGAAGGCCAGAGCGGGCAGATCCAGGCGGTCGGCTTCACCCTGTACATGGAGATGCTCGAACGCGCGGTCAAGGCCATCCGCAAGGGCACCCAACCTAACCTCGAACAGCCGCTGGGCGGCGGCCCGGAGATCAACCTGCGCCTGCCGGCGCTGATCCCCGAGGACTACCTGCCCGACGTGCATGCGCGCCTGATCCTCTACAAGCGCATCGCCTCGGCGGCCGACGAAGAGGGCCTCAAGGACCTGCAGGTGGAGATGATCGACCGCTTCGGCCTGCTGCCGGAGCCGACCAAGAACCTGATGCGCCTGACCCTGCTCAAGCTGCAGGCGGAAAAGCTCGGCATCAAGAAAGTCGATGCCGGCCCCAACGGCGGCAAGCTCGAGTTCGAGGCCGAAACCCCGGTCGACCCGCTGACCCTGATCAAGCTGATCCAGGGCCAGCCCAAACGCTACAAGTTCGAAGGCGCGACCCAGTTCCGCTTCCTGGTGCCGATGGAACGCCCCGAAGAACGTTTCAACACCCTGGAAGCGCTGTTCGAGCGCCTCACCCCACAAAATCCATAAGGAAGCTTCATGCGTGCCATCCGTTGCCTGACCCTGCTGCTGGCCCTGCTTGCGCCAGCTGCCTTCGCCGCAGGCCCCTACCAGGTGGAAATGATCCTGGTGCGGCAGAACGCCGTGCCGGCGATCACCAGCCCGTTCGCCCCGGAAGACTGGAGCGCCGGCGCGCCGCGCCTGGAAAAAGGCGCCGAGCGCCCGACCGGCCTGGGTGACGAAGTCACCCGCCTGCAGGCCACCGCCGACTACACCGTGCTGCTGCACAAGGCCTGGCAGCAGGATGGCGAAACCGTTGCCCTGAGTGCCGGTGACGAACAGTTCGGCCACTTCCCGATCGAGGGCAACCTGAGCATCCAGGAAAGCCGCTTCATCGCCGTGGACGCCAACCTTTGGGTCAACCAGCTCGACAGCAATGGCAGCGTGCTGCGCAGCGAGCAGTTCAAGCAGAGCAACAGCAACATGAAGGCCGGCCAGCTGACCTTCCTCGATGGCGGCCACCTGGCCGTGCTGCTCAAGGTTTCACCGGCCGGCATGCGCAAGATGCCGCTGCCCGACCCGGAAATGATGGAGCAGTGAAACCGTGAACGCCGATGTGCAGAAGCTGGCAGCCGAGAATCCGAGCTGGAAGCGCGATTTTTCCGCGGCCACCCTGCAACGTGGCGAGCGCTACGCCGAACAGGGCCTGGTGCAGATCCAGTCCCACGGCGATTCACGCATCGAGTCCACCTGCCGCGGCAGCGGCGGCAATGTCTACCGCCAGCGGATCATCATCACCACAGGGCCATCCGGGCAATGCCACGTGCGCGGCAACTGCTCCTGCCCGGTCGGAGAGAACTGCAAGCACTGCGCCGCCGCGCTCTACACCCTGGCCAGCAGCTACGGGCGCGGTGCGGCCAGCGGCGAGCAACTGCCTCATCACCTGCAGCATTGGCTGCAAGGCCTGGAGCAGCCCAGCCCCAGGCCAGACGGCGCTGAAGACCGGCGCGGGCGCATGGTCTGTTACGAGTTGATGCTCGTCGATGACCACAGCAGCTGCGCGCTGCGCGTGCGCAAGGGTACTCGAGAAGAGCACGGCATCCGCTACAGCCGCATCCATTCGTTATACGAATTGCTTTACGAGCCGCCAAAGTATGTCAAGGAGGAAGACCTGCGCATCCTGCGCCAGCTCTCCGCGCAGAACGCGCCCTACGGCCAGGAACGCGGCTACACGCTCAAGGGGCATGAAGGCGGCGAGTTGCTGCAGCGGGTGCTGGACACCGGGCGCCTGATGTTCATCGAAGGGCTGCCGCTGCTGCAACAGGGCGCAGAACGCCGGGCACAGTTCCGCTGGGTTCGCCTGGACAACGGTGACTACCGAGGCATGTGGTACTGCGGCGAGCAGCCGCTCAATTGCATACTGCCGCTGATACCGCTGTTCTATTTCGATATCGATACCAAGGAAGTCGGTACCGTCAGCCACGACCTGGACCCGCATACCGCCCTGCAGCTGTCCCTTGCCCCCGATGTACCGGAACACCTTATCGTGCCTCTCAGCCACAAGCTCAACGCGCTCAACCATCGCCTGCCGACCCCCACCGCCGTGCAGGAAGAACAGCTCGACGGTATCGAGCCAACCCCGCACCTGACCCTCGGCAGCCTCGAATTCAGCGCCTACACGCCCAAGACCGGGCGCATGCAACGCCAGATGCAGCACCGCGCCGCGCTGGCGTTCGACTACGACGGCCTGCGTGCCAGCGGCAGCGACGACAAGTCACTCAGCCGCCTGGTGGGCACCACCAGCCAGCGCATCCAGCGCCAGCCACAGGCCGAGCATGCCCTGCGCAAGGCCCTGCGCGACCACGGCTTCAAGGTGGCCACACGCCAGAGCAAGGCCCTGCCCGACAGTGCCGGCGAAATGTACCAGTTGCCCGACGACGAAGCCTGGCTGCGCTTCGCCCGCGAGGGCCTGCCGCGCCTGCGCGAGGCGGGCTGGGTGATCGACGTGCACCGCGACTTCGCCTTCAACCTGCACGAGGTCGACGACTGGTATGCGACCATCGAGGAAGCGCCAGGCCACGAATGGTTCGACCTCGAACTGGGTATCGTGGTCGACGGCCAGCGCCACAGCCTGCTGCCGATTGTCCTGCAACTGCTGCGCACCAGCCCGGAACTGCTGCGGCCCAGCGAACTGGCGCGGCGCAATGACGACGAGCACCTGCTGATCGACCTCAACCGCACCCGCCATGACGGCCCGGCGTTGCGGGTCGCCCTGCCCTACGGGCGTATCAAGGCGGTGATGGGCACCCTGGGCGAACTGTACCTGCACGACGACGCCGTGGGCCCGAGCCTGCGCCTGGACCGCACCGATGCCGCGCGCCTCAACGACATCGACCACCTGCCGCTGCAATGGGAAGGTGGCAGCCATGTGCGCGACCTGGGCCGGCGCCTGCGCGACGCCCGCGACCTGCAGGTGGCGCCGCCCAAAGACCTGAACGCCACATTGCGCCCCTACCAGCAGCAAGGCCTGAACTGGCTGCAAGCCCTGCGCGAAATGGGCACCGGCGGCATCCTCGGCGACGACATGGGCCTGGGCAAGACCCTGCAGACCCTGGCCCACCTGCTGCTGGAGAAGGAAAGCGGGCGACTGGTACATCCGGCGCTGGCGGTGATGCCCACCAGCCTGGTGCCCAACTGGCTCGACGAAGCCCGGCGCTTCGCCCCCGGCCTGCGCGTGCTGGCCTTGCATGGCCCGGGCCGCAACAAGCACTTCGCCAACCTGGCCGACCATGACCTGGTGCTGACCACCTACGCCCTCGTCCCCCGCGACCTGGAGCCACTCAAGGCGCAGCCCTGGCATCTGCTGGTGCTGGACGAGGCGCAGAACATCAAGAGCAGCACCAGCAAGGCCGCCCAGGCCGTGCGCGAGCTGCAGGCCAACCAGCGCCTGTGCCTGACCGGCACGCCGATGGAGAACAACCTCGGCGAGCTATGGTCGATCTTCCACTTCCTGATGCCCGGCTGGCTGGGCGACAGCAAGCGCTTCACCCAGGACTACCGTACCCCGATCGAGCGCCACGGCGACGCTGAGCGCATGGCCCATCTGGCCAGCCGCATCCGCCCGTTCCTGCTGCGCCGCACCAAGGAACAGGTGGCCACCGAGCTGCCGGCCAAGACCGAGATGATCCACTGGGTCGAGCTCAGCGACGCCCAACGCGACACCTACGAGGCGCTGCGGGTGGCAATGGACAAGAAGGTCCGCGACGAGATCGCCCGCAACGGCGCCGCGCGCAGCCAGATCGTCATCCTCGATGCACTGCTCAAGTTGCGCCAGGTGTGCTGCGACCTGCGCCTGGTCAAGGGTACCGAGGCCAAGGGTTCGTTCGCCGACAAGGGCAAGCTGGGCAGCCTGCTGGAGATGCTCGAGGAGTTGCTCAGCGAGGGGCGCAAGGTGCTGCTGTTCTCGCAGTTCACCTCGATGCTGGCACTGATCGAGTTCGAGCTGGAGAAGCGCGGCATCCGCTACAGCCTGCTGACCGGCGATACCCGCGACCGTCGCGCCCCCGTGCAGCAGTTCCAGAATGGCGACAGCGAGGTATTCCTGATCAGCCTCAAGGCCGGCGGCACGGGGCTTAACCTGACCGCCGCCGACACCGTGATCCACTACGACCCGTGGTGGAACCCGGCCAGTGAAAACCAGGCCACCGACCGCGCCTACCGCATCGGCCAGGACAAGCCGGTGTTCGTGTTCAAGCTGATCACCCGGGGAACGGTGGAAGAGAAGATCCAGCAATTGCAGCAAGAGAAGGCGGCACTGGCAGCCGGGCTGCTCGATGGCGGGCAGGCCGGGCAATGGCGGTTGGGGGATGAAGAGATCGAGGCGCTGTTCGCGCCACTGCCGGGCAAACGAAGCAAGTAAAAAGCCCGCTGCCACGAACCCTCAGGGGGGGCGTGGCAGCGGGCTTGCCCGGGACGAGGCCAGCGAGGTCAATCGACCAACTGAGCTTCCTTCAACGCCCCCAGCGCCTCCAGCCAACGCGGCTGCTGGCGGTAATCGGTACGCGCAAAGCCCTGCCCGCGCATCCGTGCAATCCGCGGCGACGGCTTGACCTTCATGCGCTGCGCTGCGCTCAGCGCCAGCTCGGCCGATGCCCGGTCATTGCACACCAGGCCCATGTCGCAGCCCGCGCTCAGTGCGGCCTCGATGCGGCTGGCGGCATCGCCCACCACGTGGGCGCCGGCCATGGACAGGTCATCGCTGAAGATCACCCCGTCGAAGCCCAGCTCGCCGCGCAGGATGTCCTGCAGCCAGCGCCGGGAGAAGCCGGCCGGCTGGTTGTCGACCTGCGGGTAGATCACGTGGGCCGGCATGACCGCCGCCAACTGGCCGCTCAGGCGGGTGAACGGCACCAGGTCGGCCGCGCGCAGCTGTTCCAGGCTGCGCTCATCGACCGGGATCGCCACATGGGAATCGGCCTCGGCCCAGCCGTGACCGGGGAAATGCTTGCCACAGGCGGCCATGCCCGCGGCATTCATGCCACGGATGAAGGCGCCGGCCAGTTCGGTAGCCCGCTGCGGATTGCCTTCGAAGGCGCGGCTGCCGACCACGGCACTGCGCTGATGGTCGAGGTCCAGCACCGGAGCAAAGCTCAGGTCCAGGCCTACCGCCAGCACCTCGGTGGCCATCAGCCAGCCGCACTGCTCGGCCAGGTATTCGGCATTGGCGTTGTCGGCGATGGCGCGCATGGCCGGCAGGCGCACGAAGCCCTGGCGCAGGCGCTGGACCCGCCCGCCTTCCTGGTCCACGGCGAGGATCAGCTCGGGACGGATGGCGCGGATCGAGGCGCACAACTCGCGCACCTGGCGCGGGCTGTCGATGTTGCGGGCAAAGATGATCAGGCCGGCCACTTCGGGCTGGCGCAGCAGATGGCGGTCTTCGGCGGTCAGCCATTTACCGGCGATATCCACCATCAGGGAGCCTTGCAGGCTGGCAGTCATTGGGAATCCTTCATTGGAGATCCGGAGGTCGCGCAGACGCACGCACACATCGGACAACGCGGTGTCCGATGGTTCAGTGGCGAAGTTGCCGTACTGACGGGAATTGCGGCGGGGGCGAGTTCAGGCATGGGCGCTAGCTTAGCGCAAGCGCCCTGCCCCGCCCAGTGCTCAGGCCTTGGCGGGCGCGCCGGACTTGCTGCGTGGGCGCAATTGCGCCGCGGCCATGGCCTGGTCGGTGACACCGCTGTCGGCACGCATGCCGGCGGCCAGGAACGGCACCATCAGGCGCATCACCTGCTCGATCGAGGTGTTGATGCCGAAGTCGGTTTCGGCGATGGCGCGCAGGGCCTTGATACCCGACATGCTGAACGCCGCGGCGCCGAGCATGAAGTGCACGCGCCAGAACAGCTCCAGTGGCGGAATGCGCGGCGCGGCCTCGTTGACCAGCAGCATGTAGCGGCGGAATACCTTGCCGTACATGTCTTCCAGGTAACGGCGCAGGTGCCCCTGGCTCTGGCTGAAGGCCAGGCCCAGCAGGCGCATGAAGATCGACAGGTCGTTGTTGCTGCGTGGTTGCACGACCAGGGCCTGCTCCACCAGCATTTCCAGCAGTTCCTCGAGCGAGGCCTTCTGCTCGGGGCGCGCCTGGTGGCGGTCGAGCTCACGCTCCAGGCTGGCGCAGAACGGGCCCAGGAAGCGGGAAAAGACCGCCTGGATCAGGGCTTTCTTCGAACCGAAATGGTAGTTCACCGCCGCCAGGTTGACCCCGGCCTTGCTGGTGATCAGCCGCAATGAGGTTTCCGCGAACCCGCGCTCCGCGAACAGCTGCTCCGCCGCATCGAGGATGCGCTCAACGGTTTCCGATTGGGCCATGACTACTCCGCCTGACAAACAGTTGTTTGAAACATACGTTTCAAGCCTGATTATGTCAAGGCTCAGTGACTGGGTGGTCGCTCATTTAAACACAGCCACAAGGCATTGAATGCGCACGCTTTGCAGCGGTTGTGCGGCAAGGGTGCTTGCAGCTTGCCAGCCACTGTATATAATTCCAGTCACTGTATATAAAGACAGAGCCCTCGCCCATGCTGAAACTGACGCCACGCCAAGCCGAGATTCTGGCTTTCATCAAACGCTGCCTCGAAGACAACGGCTTCCCGCCGACCCGCGCCGAAATCGCGCAGGAGCTGGGCTTCAAGTCGCCCAACGCCGCCGAGGAGCACCTGAAAGCCCTGGCCCGCAAGGGCGCCATCGAGATGACCCCTGGCGCTTCCCGCGGTATTCGCATCCCTGGCCTCGAGCCCAAGCAGGAGGACAGCGGCCTGCCCATCATCGGCCGCGTCGCCGCCGGTGCACCGATCCTCGCCGAGCAGCACATCGAGGATTCCTGCAGCATCAACCCGGCCTTCTTCCATCCGCGCGCCGATTACCTGCTGCGGGTGCACGGCATGAGCATGAAGGACATCGGCATCTTCGACGGCGACCTGCTCGCCGTGCACACCACCCGCGAAGCCCGCAACGGCCAGGTGGTGGTAGCCCGTATCGGCGACGAAGTGACCGTCAAGCGCTTCAAGCGTGAAGGCAGCAAGGTCTGGCTGATCGCCGAGAACCCCGAATTCGCCCCCATCGAAGTCGACCTGAAGGAACAGGAGCTGGTGATCGAGGGCTTGAGCGTCGGCGTCCTGCGCCGCTGAACCAGGAGGCCTCATGCAGCCGTTCACCCATGCACCCCAGCAAGCCCAGTTGCCGCTGTTCGAGGCCTTCCTTGCCCAGCCGGTGCTGCCAGGTCTCAAGCCCAGCGAGGCGCCGCGCAAGAGCAGCCAGCCAGAGCTGTTCAGCGAGCTGGCCCTGCGCGGCGCGCCAGGGCACTGCCAGAGCCTGCTGGCGCCGATCCTGCGCGAACTCAGCGAAGAAGACGACAGCCGCTGGCTGACGCTCATCGCCCCACCCAGCAGCCTCACCCAGGCCTGGCTGCGTGATGCTGGCCTGAACCGCGAACGCATCCTGTTGCTGCAACCCGGCGGCAGGCAGACGGCCCTGCAACTGGCCTGCGAGGCGCTACGCCTGGGGCACAGCCATACCGTGGTCAGCTGGCTGGGCACCATCAACAGCAACGCCCGCCAACAGCTGCAGCGCGCAGCGGCCAGCGGAAACGCACAAAGCCTGAACATCCGCCTCGGCTGATGTTCAGGCTTTGCCTGTCAAACGCTTGAAACCCTGGGCCGCTACCGTGGCTCAGTGAAGGACGCGCGGCCCCTCTTCACGCTCGAAGTCGCCCTCAACCAGGCGGCCGGCCATTTGCACGCCGACGCTGAGCATGGCCTTGGCCACTTCCACATGCTGTCCTTGCAGGAATGCCTTGGCATCCTCGGAGAAATCCAGGGTTACCAGGGAGCCTTCATCTTCGGCGCGGCGCAGCTCGATCCGGCCATCAGGCAACTCGACAATTTCTAGAAAGGACGTTGACATAAAGGGCCTGCTTTTCACGAAAGGCCATTAGTGTACCAGCCATGGAAGCGCTCAGCACTCACTCAGCGCATCGCGGAATCGTCTCACCAGGCTTTTCAGGTTCTGCCGCCAGGCCTCCAACTCCTCCCGGGAAAGCTCGGCCGGCTCAGGCTCGTCCAGATTGACGGCCTGGATCAGCGGCTGGGTAACGTCACCCTTGACGGTTTTCTTCGCGACCGGTGGTCGGAACAAATCGGCATAAGCCGCCAGCAGACGCGCCAGCCAGGTTTCCGGCTGGCGGGCCAGCTCCAGCAGCTCGGCCATTTCCGGGATCGCCACGCTCTGCAGCACCTCGTCGCTGAACAGCAATTCCGCCCGTGCCGCCGAGGCCTGGGGCAGGCGGTAGAAGCCGGCGATCTCGTGGCACAGCCCAAGCAGCGCGCCATACAGGTGGAACAGCGCCGACTCGCGCTCAGCCTGGAGCAGCCCCTGGGCATTCAGCGCCTGGCTGTCCGCGGCCTTGGCCATGGACTCCAGCGCGAGGCCGGCGAAGAACAGTTTCTGGTTGGTGCGGGTGTAGAGTTCCTGGGCCATTTCGACTGACTCCTGAAGGCTGCAAGGCGATTGCCTGCAGTTTCAGGGATTGCGCTTTGCTTGTCATCAAATGACTGGGGCGCGGAGCGGCCCCAGTCACGCCTTCAGATCAGCGCTTGTCTTCGACCTTCCACGCCTTGCCGTCGTAGAACGCCTTCCAGCCGGTAGGCTTGCCGTCAACCTCGGACTGCACGTACTGCTCCTTGGTCTTGCGGCTGTAGCGGATCACCGTTGGGCGCCCTTCCGGGTCCTTCTGTGGCGCTTCGCAGAGGAAGTGATACTTCGGATCGATCTCGTGCTTGTGCGGGACGATCTCCAGCACCAGCGGCGCACGGGTTTCGCGGTTTTTCGGGAACTGGCTGGCAGCCAGGAACAAGCCCGAGGCGCCGTCACGCAGCACGTAGGTATCGTCGACCTTCTCGCACTTGAGCTCCGGCATGTCCACCTTGTCCATCTTCGGTGGCGCCGCCTCGCCGCTCTTGAGCAGCTTGCGGGTGTTCTTGCAGCTTGGGTTGGTGCAGCCGAAGAACTTGCCGAAACGGCCGGTCTTGAGCTGCATTTCGCTGCCGCACTTGTCGCATTCCAGGCTCGGGCCTTCGTAGCCCTTGATGCGGTAGTTGCCTTCCTCGATTTCGTAGCCGGCGCAATCCGGGTTGTTACCGCAGATGTGCAGCTTGCGCTTCTCGTCGAGCAGGTAGGCATCCATCGCCGTCGAACAGATAGGGCAGCGGTGCTTGCCGCGCAGCACCAGCGACTCGGACTCGCCCTCGTCGTCGGCGGCGATTTCGTCGCCCGGCACCAGGTTGACCGTCGCCTTGCAACGCTCCTTCGGCGGCAGGCTGTAACCCGAGCAGCCGAGGAACACGCCGGTGGACGCGGTACGGATCATCATCGGCCGGCCACATTCCTTGCACGGAATGTTGGTCAGGGTCGGCTGGTTGGCACGCATGCCGTGCTCGCTGGACTCGGCGGTCTGCAACTTCTTGTTGAAGTCGCCATAGAACTCGTCGAGGACGTTCTTCCAGTCACGCTCGCCCTGGGCCACGTCGTCGAGGTTCTCCTCCATGCCGGCGGTGAAGCCGTAGTCCATCAGGTTGGCGAAGCTCTCGGACAGGCGCTCGGTGACGATGTCGCCCATCTTCTCGGAATAGAAGCGGCGGTTGTGCAGCGTGACGTAGCCGCGATCCTGGATGGTGGAAATGATCGCCGCATAGGTGGATGGGCGGCCGATACCGCGCTTTTCCATTTCCTTGACCAGGCTGGCTTCGGTGAAGCGCGCTGGCGGCTTGGTGAAGTGCTGGCTGGGATCGAGCTGGATCAGCTTGAGCGCTTCACCCTGGGCCATTTCCGGCAGCACGTCGTCTTCGCCCGACTTGCTCTGCTGCGGCAGGACACGGGTGTAACCATCAAACTTGAGGATACGGCCCTTGGCGCGCAGCTCGAACTCACCCGCCACCACGGTGACGCTGGTGGACAGGTACTGCGCCGGCGGCATCTGGCAAGCCAGGAACTGGCGCCAGATCAGCTCGTACAGGCGCTCGGCGTCACGCTCCATGCCACTGAGCTTGGTCGGATGGGTGCTGACGTCGGACGGGCGGATCGCTTCGTGCGCCTCCTGAGCCCCTTCCTTGCTGCCATAGACGATGGGCGCGGCAGGCAGGTACTGCTTGCCGAACTCCTTCTCGATGTAGCTGCGGGCCATTTCGACGGCGTCGGTCGACAGGTTGGTCGAGTCGGTACGCATGTAGGTGATGTAGCCGGCTTCGTAAAGACGCTGGGCCATCATCATGGTCTTTTTCACCCCAAAGCCCAGGCGGTTGCTTGCGGCCTGCTGCAGGGTGGAGGTAATGAACGGTGCCGAAGGCTTGCTGCTGGTCGGCCGATCTTCGCGCTTGCTCACGCTGTAGCTGGAGGCCTTGAGCTTCTCCAGCGCGGCCATGGCCTGGGCTTCGTTGAGCGGCTTGAATGCCTCGCCCTTCTCGCGGGCCACTTCGAAGCGCACCTTGGCGTTCTTGGCAGTGCCCAGGTCGGCGTGGACTTCCCAGTATTCTTCCGGGTTGAAGGCACGGATCTCGCGCTCGCGCTCGACCACCAGCTTCACTGCTACCGACTGCACGCGGCCGGCGGACAGGCCACGGGCGATCTTCGCCCACAGCAGCGGCGAGACCATGTAGCCGACCACGCGGTCGAGGAAACGCCGCGCCTGCTGGGCATTGACCCGATCGATATCGAGCTCGCCCGGCTGGGAGAAGGCTTCCTGGATGGCTTTCTTGGTGATCTCGTTGAACACCACGCGCTTGTAGCGGCTGTCATCGCCGCCGATGGCCTCGCGCAGGTGCCAGGCGATGGCTTCCCCCTCGCGATCCAAGTCGGTTGCGAGATAGATGGTGTCGGCATCCTTGGCCAGGCGGCGCAGTTCCTCGATGACCTTCTCCTTGCCGGGAAGGATCTCGTACTTGGCCTTCCAGCCCGCCTCGGGGTCGACGCCCATGCGTGCGACCAGGGTGCGGCGCGCCTTCTCCTTCGGCGACAAGGCCGGAGCCTCGGCCGCGGCCTTGCCGCGCTTGGCCGCCGGTTCCTTGCTCGCACTGGCGGAACCGCTGGTGGGAAGGTCACGGATGTGGCCGATACTCGACTTCACCACGTACTGGCTGCCCAGGTACTTGTTGATGGTCTTGGCCTTGGCCGGGGATTCCACAATGACCAGCGATTTGCCCATGGATCGGAGTATTCCTGAATCTGAAGATGAAAAACGCGTCAGGTGCCGGACGCGGCACCGCTATATATAGTGGCAAAAGAGTGAGGTCAAGCGCGGTCTATCACTCGTGCGCCTTGCCCAGCCGCTCACCAAGGCCCTCTTCGGCCTTGACCAAAGCAAAGCGTGGCACCTGCTCGCCGTCAACCTCGACGGACTCCTGGAACATCGAAAGTGGCCTGACCCAGAAGCTGTAGTCACCATACAGGCACTGGTAGAACACCATCCACTCCTCGCTCTCGGAGTGTCGCGCAGCGCTGAAAACACGGTACTCAGGGCCTTTGTAATGCCGGTACACACCAGGTTGTATCTGCATGTCGCTCGCCCTCTTGAACAAATCCTGTAAAAAACAAAAGCCGGGGCACATGGCCCCGGCTGCTGTCCTGCGCCGCGATCAGACGCGTTCGAAGACAGTGGTGATGCCTTGGCCCAGGCCGACACACATGGTGGCGACGCCCAGGGTCCCGCCATTCTGCTTCATGACGTTGAGCAGGGTGCCGGAAATCCGCGCCCCCGAGCAACCGAACGGGTGACCCAGGGCGATAGCGCCGCCGTGCAGGTTAACCTTCTCATTCATCTTGTCGAGCACTTTCAGATCTTTCAGCACCGGCAGGGCCTGTGCGGCGAAAGCTTCGTTGAGCTCGAAGAAGTCGATGTCGGCGATGGTCAGACCAGCGCGCTTGAGGGCTTTCTGCGTCGACGGGACCGGGCCGTAGCCCATGATCGCCGGATCCACACCGGCGACCGCCATCGAACGGATGACCGCCAGTGGCTGGATCCCCAGGTCCATGGCGCGCTGGCCGGACATGACGATCATGCACGAGGCGCCGTCGGTGATCTGCGACGAGGTGCCCGCGGTGACGGTGCCACCTTTCGGGTTGAACGCCGGTTTGAGCGACGCCAGGCCTTCGAGGGTGGTTTCCGGGCGAATGGTCTCGTCGTAGTCGAAGACCTTCAGGAAGCCGTTCTCGTCGTAACCCTGCATCGGGATGATCTCGTCCTTGAACTTGCCTTCGACCGTCGCCTTGTGGGCGAGCTGGTGCGAACGCACACCGAACAGATCCTGTTGCTCACGGGTGATGCCGTGCATCTTGCCCAGCATCTCGGCGGTCAGGCCCATCATCCCGGAAGCCTTGGCAGCGTGCAAGGACAGGTGCGGGTTGGGGTCGACGCCATGCATCATGCTGACGTGGCCCATGTGCTCGACACCACCGATGACGAACACGTCGCCGTTGCCGGTCATGATCGCCTGGGCGGCGGTGTGCAGCGCGCTCATCGACGAGCCGCACAGGCGGCTGACGGTTTGCGCGGCGGAGGTGTGCGGGATCTGGGTCATCAGCGAGGCCATGCGGGCGATGTTCCAGCCCTGCTCCAGGGTCTGGTTGACACAGCCCCAGATCACGTCCTCGACTTCCTTCGGGTCGACCTTGTCGTTGCGCTCCAGCAGCTTGCTGATCAGGTGCGCGGACATGTCTTCGGCACGGGTGTTGCGGTGCATGCCACCCTTGGAGCGGCCCATCGGCGTGCGACCGAAGTCGACAATCACCACGTCTCTTGGATTCAGGCTCATATCAATATTCTCGCTCTAGCTCGTGGGCGCTCAGTTGAAGAAGCGCTGGCCGTTCTTGGCCATTTCGCGCAGCTTCGCAGTGGGGTGGTACAGCGGCCCCAGGTCGGCGTACTTGTCGGCCAGTGCGACGAACTCGGCGACCCCGATCGAATCGATGTAGCGCAGCGCGCCACCGCGGAACGGAGGGAAACCGATGCCATAGACCAGGCCCATGTCGGCTTCGGCGGCGGTGGCGACAATGCCGTCTTCAAGGCAGCGCACGGTTTCCAGGCACAGCGGCACCATCATCCAGTTGATGATGTCTTCGTCGGTGACTTCACGCTGCTCGAAGATGACCGGCTTGAGCACGTCGAGCACGCTGGCATCGGCGACTTTCTTCGGCTTGCCGCGCTTGTCGGTCTCGTAGGCGTAGAAGCCCTTGCCGTTCTTCTGGCCCAGGCGGTTGGCTTCGTACAGGGCGTCGACGGCGGAGCGACGATCGTCCTTCATGCGGTCCGGGAAGCCTTCGGCCATCACGTCGCGGCCGTGGTGGCCGGTGTCGATGCCGACCACGTCCATCAGGTAGGCCGGGCCCATCGGCCAGCCGAACTTCTCCATCACCTTGTCGATGCGCACGAAGTCGACGCCAGCGCTGACCAGCTTGGCGAAGCCGCCGAAGTACGGGAACAGCACGCGGTTGACCAGGAAGCCCGGGCAGTCGTTGACCACGATCGGGTTCTTGCCCATCTTCTTGGCGTAGGCCACGGTGGTGGCCACGGCCACGTCGCTGGACTTCTCGCCACGGATGACTTCCACCAGCGGCATCATGTGCACCGGGTTGAAGAAGTGCATGCCGACGAAGTTTTCCGGACGCTTGAGCGCCTTGGCCAGCAGGTTGATGGAGATGGTCGAGGTGTTGGAGGCGAGGATCGCATCCTCTTTCACCTGGCCTTCCACTTCAGCCAGCACGGCTTGCTTGACCTTCGGGTTCTCGACCACGGCCTCGACGATGATGTCGACATTGCCGAAGTCACCGTAGGACAGGGTCGGGCGAATGGCGTTGAGGGCCTCGGCCATCTTGGCCGGGGTCAGGCGCCCCTTCTCGACGCGCTTGCCGAGCAGCTTGGAGGCCTCGTTCAGGCCGAGCTGGATGGCTTCCTCGCGGATATCCTTCATCAGGATTGGGGTGCCCTTGACCGCCGACTGGTAGGCGATGCCGCCACCCATGATACCGGCGCCGAGCACGGCGGCCTGTTTCACGTCGTGAGCGATCTCGTCGTGGGCCTTGGCCTTGCGCTTGAGCTCCTGGTCGTTCAGGAACAGGCCGATCAGGCTCTCGGCGACCGAGGTCTTGGCCAGCTTGGCGAAGCCTGCTGCCTCGACTTCCAGTGCCTTGTCACGGCCGAAGTTGGCGGCTTTCTGGATGGTCTTGATGGCCTCGACCGGCGCCGGGTAGTTCGGGCCAGCCTGGCCGGCAACGAAGCCCTTGGCGGTCTCGAAGGCCATCATCTGCTCGATGGCGTTGAGCTTGAGTTTTTCCAGCTTGGGCTGGCGCTTGGCCTTGTAGTCCAGCTCGCCGCTGATGGCGCGCTTGACCAGGTCCAGGGCACCGGCCTGCAGCAGCTCAGGGGCGACCACGGCATCGACGGCGCCGACCTTCAGGGCGTCCTCGGCGCGGTTTTCCTTGCCGGAGGCGATCCACTCGATGGCGTTGTCCGAGCCGATCAGGCGCGGCAGGCGCACGGTGCCGCCAAAGCCTGGGTAGATGCCCAGCTTGACTTCCGGCAGGCCGATCTTGGCGCTGCTGGCCATGACCCGGTAGTCGGCGGCCAGGCACATCTCCAGGCCGCCGCCCAGGGCGATGCCGTTGATGGCGACCACGGTCGGCACCGGCAGGTCTTCGAAGTCACTGAAAATGCGGTTGGCTTCCAGGTTGCCGGCGACCAGTTCGGCCTCGGGCAGCTTGAAGTTGTCGACGAACTCGGTGATGTCGGCGCCGACGATGAACACGTCCTTGCCACTGCTGACGATCACGCCCTTGACCGAGGCATCGGCCTTGATCACGTCCACGGCCTGACGCAGCTCGTTCAGAGTGAGACGGTTGAACTTGTTGACGGACTCACCCTTGAGGTCGAACTTCAGTTCGACGATGCCGCTTTCAAGAGCCTTAACCGTGATGGCTTTACCTTCGTAAATCATCAACTGATCTCCACGATATGGAAGCTGAACAGTACACGTCGATCGCTGGCAGCGAGAGCCGGTCTACCGGTCCCTCACCCCAGGCACACCCGTCGACGCGCTAATCGGGATTCTGTAAGAGCCGTCTGACATACAAACGCTCAATTCATACGCCCGTTTGACTTGGGTGTGCACACATTCCCCGAAAAGAACCGCGTTGTCAAATACTCGCGAAGGCCGTGAAAACGCGACTTTCCAGTCATCTTCTACCCTCCGGGTACGAAACATGATGACAGTGATCGCCCTCCATTCATGTCAGCGATAGGCCACCCCCGACGGCACACGTGCTTTTTTCTAAACGCATCCGGCCAGGATGGCTACACTGCGACTGATTGAAAGTATTTCCGGCCTGCCTGGCCCTGTGCTTGCACGCACAAACGCAAAACGGCGCACAGGAGCATGTTTGCTCCTGTGCGCCGTTTTGCGTCACATGGGTTCAGGCGAGGGTTTCGAGGGTCTGGGCAATATCCTGCAAAACAGATTTGTCGCCCCGCTCGCTCCAGTACAGAGCAATCATGCGACTGTCGGCCTCGACCTTGTAGACCGTTGCCGGCAGGCGGGCGAAGGCGTCGGCCAGGCGCTGATCCTCGCAGGGCTCGCGCCACTGGTTCCACCACACGCCCGGGGTGATCTGCCAGTAGCACCAGCTGTCCGCGCGCCCTTTGCGCCGCGCCCGGTGGTACTGCGGGCAGGGGCTTGGCGGCTCGTTTACCAGCCAGTGCGGCCACTGTTGCGGCGCCAGTTGCATGGCCAGCCCCATGCGCCGCCCCTCCAGGCGCAGGCTCATCTGCTCGCTCTGTTTGCGCGAGGGGCGCAACCAGGCCAACGGGCTGAGAATCAGCGCAAGGATTGACACCACCAGCCATACCGTCATATCTGTAGACCTTATAAAGCGTTGCAAATGAGCGGGTTAGTCAGGTTTCACGGAAGATCCGCGCGAAAGCGACCATACTTCTACTATCGCGATTGTCAGGAGTACTGCACATGTCCTATGAACATCTTCTGGTCGCCGTCGACCTGACCGAAGAATGCGACCCGGTGATCAAGCGGGCCAAGGCCATCGCCCTGGCCAGCGGCGCCAAGGTCTCCCTGGTGCATATCGTCGAGCCCATGGCCATGGCCTTCGGCGGCGACGTGCCGATGGACCTGTCGCAGTTGCAGCAGCAACAGTTCGACCAGGCCAAGGAACGCATGGAGCGCCTGTACAACAAGTACCCGGATATCAATCGCGGCGACTCGCACCTGGTCTACGGCCAGCCGCGCCAGGAAATCCACCAGTTGGCCAAGGATCAGAAGTGCGACCTGATCGTGGTCGGCAGCCATGGCCGCCACGGCCTGGCCCTGCTGCTGGGCTCCACCGCCAACGACGTGCTGCACGGCGCGCCGTGCGATGTATTGGCGGTGCGGTTGCAGAAGAAGGCCGAGTAATACTTTCATCGCGGGGCAAGCCCGCTCCCACAAAGCCCGTCAAACAGGGCTGCGT
>NZ_JBMDJQ010000048.1:0-33907 GCF_057809275.1 Pseudomonas sp. FG36 | reverse complement strand
GAGCAAAAACAGAGCAAAAACAGAGCAAAAACAGAGCAAAAACAGAGCAAAAACAGAGCAAAAACAAGCTGCTTGTGATTGACGGTAAATGCAAACTCCCGGCTCCGGAGCAACCATTCGTCGATAACGGATAAAACCTGTCGAATTACCCAAAGGCCACCCGACTACGGGATGAACCCCCAAAGCGTGGAGTCACGCCCATGAGCCATCCCACTCCCAAACACACCGTGGCAACCCGCAGCCAATGGCTCGCCGCCCGCCACCAGCTCTGGCTGCACGAGAAAGCCTTCACCCATCAACGCGACGAACTTGCCGCCGCCCGCCACGCCCTGCCCTGGGTAGCGGTGGAGCAGGACTACCGTTTCCAGGGCCCGGACGGCGATCTAAGCCTGGGCGAGCTGTTCGCCGGACGCAGCCAGTTGCTGGTCTATCACTTCATGTTCGCCGACAGCTGGAACGAAGGCTGCCCAGGCTGCTCGTTCCTGGCCGACCACTTCGACGGCGCCAACCTGCACCTGGTCCACCACGATGTTTCCCTGGTGGCGGTTTCGCGGGCGCCCTATGCCGAGTTCCAAGCGTTCCGCCGGCGCATGGGCTGGCACTTCCCGTGGTTCTCCTCGCACGGCAGCCGCTTCAACCAGGATTTCGGCGTCACCGTCGCCACCGATGGCAGCGCCCAGTACAACTACGAACCCTACACCGGCGACGAACCGGAGCTGCCCGGGCTCAGCGCGTTCTACCGCGATAGCGACGGCAGCCTGTACCACACCTACTCCACCTATGCCCGCGGGCTGGACATCCTGGTCAACGCGTACAACTTCCTCGACCTCGCGCCCCTCGGGCGCAACGAGGACGGGACGATGGACTGGGTGCGGCATCATGATCGCTATGAAAGTGCGAGTGACAAGCCGCATTGCTGCAAGGAGTGAATTTCCGGTGGGATCAGATCGCCTGCACCGCCAGCAACTCCGTCAAGACCTCGGCCAGTGCCTTGACCATCACATCCGCCGTGGGCCGGTGCACGATGACGATCTCGTAGCTGTCCACCTCCGGCAGCCCCTGCTCGATACCCAGCACCCGGTGCTCGGGCAGCGCCGCCCGCGGCGGCAGCAGGCTGATGCCCATGCCGTCGGCCACCGCCGCCTGGATACCGCTGAGGCTCGAGCTGGTGAAACTGATGCGCCAGCGCCGGCCCATGCCTTCGATCGCGCTGATCATGTCATCGCGGTACAGCCCGCGTGGCGGAAAGGTCACCAAGGGAATCGGGTCGAGATCGAAGGACGGCATGCGCGCGCTGTCGATCCATTGCAGGCGCTCCGGCCAGCAGGCCACGCCCTCGCGGCTGTTGCGCCGCTGCTTGAGCAATACCAGGTCGAGCTCGCCGTTGTCATAGGCCTGGCTGAGATCGCGGCATAGCCCGCTGGTGACTTCCAGCTTGACCTGGGGGTGCTGCCGGCTGAACGCGGACAGCGCATTGGTGGTGCGCCCGCCGACGAAATCCTCCGGCACGCCCAGGCGCACGGTTACCCCGACCATGGCCCCGGCCAACGCCTCGAGCATCTGGTCGTTGAGGGCCAGCATGTGTCGGGCATAACCGAGCAGCGTCTGCCCGGCATCGGTGGGCAGCACATCGCGGTTGCCACGCACCAGCAGGCGGTGGCCGACCATGTCCTCGAGGCGGCGGACCTTCTGGCTGATGGTCGACTGCGTGGAATGCAGACGCGCCGCGGCGGTGGTGAAGCTGCCGCAGTCAGCCACCACGACGATGGCGCGCAGCAGGTCGAGGTCGAACAGGGCCCTATTTGGTTTCACGCTGGCAGACATCTTGATATTCGACTTCTGAATGACAAGCCTGACTTCTACCACGGGTACCGATACCCGGCAACATGCGCAAATACACTGGGATCCATCCAGATTATTCACTTCTGCAACAAACACAAGCCCACTAGCATGAACCCTCGTCCTATCAGGAGCCGACCACCATGCGCCTGCCGTTCACCGCCTTGCTGCTGACCCTGTTCACCAGCCTTGCCAGCCATGCCGAGACCCCCGCCATGAACACTGCGTTGCTCGATGCCGCCCGCCGCGGCGATGCCCCTGCCGTGCGCCAACTGCTCGACCGGGGCGCGCAGGCCGATACCCGCAACGACCAGGGCCAGACCGCGTTGCTGGTGGCCACCCACGCCAATGAAGTGGAAGCCGCCAAGGTGCTGATCGAGGCCGGCGCCGACGTCAACGCCAAGGACAATATCAACGACAGCCCCTACCTGTACGCGGGCGCACGGGGGCTGGACGACATCCTGCTCCTGACCCTGGCCCATGGCGCTGATCTGAAGAGCACCAACCGCTACGGTGGTACCGCGCTGATCCCGGCCGCCGAACGCGGGCATGTGAGCACCGTGCAGTTGCTGATAGCGGCGGGTGTCGATGTGAACCACCTCAACCGCCTGCACTGGACCGCGTTGCTCGAGGCGGTGATCCTTGGCGATGGCGGCTCGCGACATGTGGAAATCGTGCGCCAGTTGCTGGCGGCCGGGGCGGACCCGCTGATTGCCGACAAGGACGGGGTGACCGCGCTGGAGCATGCGCGCCAACGCGGTTATCGCGAGATGGTCGCCTTGCTGGAAAGCCCCAGGCGCCGCTGACGCGCCGGTTATTCCACAGCCTCGAACGGCAGCCCCACATAGTTCTCGGCGATATTCGCCAGCCCCGCCGCCGACCCCAGGTAGTACTCGCGATCGGCCGCCTGCATCTTGCGGTCCCAATCATCCTGGTGTTCGCCGAAGTCATGCAGCAGCTGGGTCATGAACCAACTGAAGCGCTCGCCCTTCCATACCCGCCGCAACGCCATGGGCGAATACTGCGCCAGCAGTTCGGTGCGCCCCTCGCGGTAGACCTTGACCAGGATCCGGTACAGGTAGTTGACGTCCGAGGCTGCCAGGTTCAGGCCCTTGGCGCCGGTGGGCGGCACGATGTGCGCGGCGTCGCCGACCAGGAACAGGCGGCCATGCTGCATCGGCTCGACCACCAGGCTGCGCAGCGGCGCGATGCTTTTCTCCAGCGCAGGCCCAGTCACCAGTTGCTCGGCCACCGCCTGTGGCAGGCGCGCCTTGAGCTCGGTCCAGAAGCGCTCGTCGGACCAGTCCTCGACCCGCTCTTGCAGCGGCACCTGCAGGTAGTAGCGGCTGCGCGTCTGCGAGCGCTGGCTGCACAGCACGAAACCGCGTTCGTGATGGGCGTAGATCAGCTCATGGTTGACCGGCGGGGTATCGGCCAGCAGTCCCAGCCAGCCGAACGGATAGACCCGCTCGTACACCTTCAGCACGCTGGCCGGGATGCTCTGCCTGGCCACACCATGGAAGCCATCGCAGCCGGCGATGTAATCGCACTCGACCCGGTGCTGGCGACCGTCCTTGTCGAACGTCAGGTAAGGCCGCGGCCCCTCGATGTCATGGGGCTGGACATTGCTGGCCGCATAGATGATCGGCGCCCCACTCTGCTCGCGAGCCTGCATCAGGTCGCGGGTGACCTCGGTCTGGCCGTAGACCATCACCGTCTTGCCACCGGTCAGTGCCTTGAGGTCAAGACGCTGGCGATGACCACCGACCAGCACCTCGACCCCTTCATGGACCAACCCTTCGCGATCCATGCGCTGGGCCACGCCGGCTTCACGCAGCAATTCGACCGTGCCCTGTTCGAGCACGCCGGCACGGATGCGCCCCAGCACATAGTCCGGGGTCTGGCGCTCGACGATCAGCGTGTCGATGCCGGCGTTGTGCAGCAGCTGGCCGAGCAGCAGGCCGGACGGGCCGGCGCCGATGATTGCAACCTGAGTCTTCATTGTTGTTGTCTCACGATGACGATGCCGGCTTTGCACTGGCAATGGCCGCGCATCTGCTGTTAGGGTTTGCACCTGTATTTTTACTGCTGAAAAATGTGCAGAACGTGCGAAATACGCTTTGAAAACTGCACTTTCTTGAAATTCGTTCGATTAACGGACAGACCCTACCCCATGCACAGCCCCCTTCCCGGCATCCCGTTGTTCCAGCTGTATGGCGAGCACCGTGCCTGGCCGGATACCGACCTGCTGCACTGCGAGTCGATCCCGGCACGCAGCCGTCTGCACCACTGGGAGATCAAGCCGCACCGGCACGCCGAACTGTTCCAGCTGCTCTATGTGCAGCGCGGCGAGGCACAGGTGGAGATCGAGGGCGAACGCCGGGTGATTCGTGAGGCGGCGATCCAGGTGGTACCGCCGCTGACTGTCCATGGTTTTCGCTTCAGTGCCGATATCCAGGGGCATGTGCTGACGTTCGGCACGGCCTTGGTGGTCGATCTGGAAAAGCGCCTGGGCGCCCCGCTGAGCGTGCTGGCGGCGGCGCGGTGCTACCCGCTGGGCAAGGACCGCGTGCGCCTGCACGGCCTGATCGACACGCTGCAGCAGGAGTACCAGGGCAGCGCCCCGGCCCGCGGCCCCATGCTGCAGGCACTGGTCACCGCGCTGATGGTGTGGATCAACCGCCAGCAAGCCGCCTTGCCAGCGCGCAGCCAGGACGAACGGGACCAGCAGCTGCTCGGACGTTACCTGCGTCTGGTCGAAGCGCATTACCGCGAGCACCTTCCCGTGGACGATTTCGCCGCGCGCCTGGGCATCACCAGCCTGCTGTTGAACCAGCTGTGCCGGGCGCTGGCCGGGCAATCGGCGTTGCAGGTGATCCACCAGCGCCTGCTGCTCGAAGCACGGCGCAATCTTGCCTACACGCGCATGAGCATCGGCCAGTTGTCCGACAGCCTGGGGTTCAGCGACCCGACCTACTTTGCACGGTTCTTCAAACGGCTCGACGGGCAGACGCCCAAGGCCTATCGCAAGTCCGTGAATGCCTGAGCGGGCCTGCGAGCACAGCCCTTGCTTGACGTATACGTCAACCTGGCATTAGGTTACTCGCATTCCCTCCCCCGAGCGCAAGCATGAGCAGCCAGACCTACAGCATCTCCGACCTGTCCCGCGAACTGGACATCACCACCCGCGCCATCCGCTTCTATGAGGAGCAGGGTCTGCTCAGCCCTGAACGACGCGGCCTGGAACGCATCTACTCGGCCCGCGACAAGGTCACGCTCAAACTGATCCTGCGCGGCAAGCGCATCGGTTTCTCGCTGGCCGAATGCCGTGAACTGATCGAACTCTACGACCCCTCCGGCGGCAACCAGAAACAGCTCACCAGCATGCTGGCGAAGATCGCCGAACGCCGCGCCCAGCTCGAACAGCAGATGCTCGACATCCAGCAGATGCACCTGGAGCTGGACACCGCCCAGGAGCGTTGCGAGCAGGCCCTGGCCGCCACCCTGAACCCGCCGCACACCCACCGTTGATCCGCCACAGGAAGCCCGCCATGTCATTGCCCAAGAATGTCCGCCTGGTCGAAGTCGGCCCGCGCGACGGCCTGCAGAACGAAGCCCAGCCCATCAGCGTCGCCGACAAGGTGCGCCTGGTGGACGACCTCACCGACGCCGGGCTCGCCTACATAGAAGTGGGCAGCTTCGTCTCGCCCAAATGGGTCCCGCAAATGGCCGGCTCCGGCGAAGTGTTCGCCGGTATCCGTCAGCGCGAGGGCGTCACCTATGCGGCGCTGGCGCCCAACCTGCGCGGTTTCGAGGATGCCCTGGCAGCCGGGGTGAAGGAAGTGGCGGTGTTCGCGGCGGCGTCCGAAGCCTTCTCCCAGCGCAACATCAATTGCTCGATCAGTGACAGCCTCAAGCGTTTCGAACCGATCATGGAGGCCGCCCGCAGCCAGGGTGTGCGGGTGCGCGGCTATGTCTCCTGCGTGCTCGGCTGCCCCTACGAGGGACGCATCAGCGCCGAGCAGGTGGCACCGGTGGCCAAGGCCCTGCATGACATGGGCTGCTATGAAGTATCGCTGGGCGACACCATCGGCACCGGCACCGCCGGTGACACCCGCCGCCTGTTCGAAGTGGTCTCGGCCCAGGTGCCCCGCGCGCAGCTGGCCGGGCACTTCCACGACACTTATGGCCAGGCGCTGGCCAACGTCTATGCCAGCCTGCTCGAGGGCATCAGCGTGTTCGACAGCTCGGTGGCCGGCCTGGGCGGCTGCCCCTACGCCAAGGGCGCCACCGGTAACGTCGCCAGCGAGGATGTGGTGTACCTGCTGCAAGGGCTGGGCATCGAAACCGGCATTGACCTGGACCGGCTGATCGCCGCGGGCCTGCGCATCAGCGAAGTGCTCGGGCGCGCCACCGGTTCGCGGGTGGCGAAGGCCCGCGGCGCTCGCTGAGTCACACGCTTGTCACACAGGTGTGGGTGGAGTGTTACCGCCTACACGCTGTGCAGAAGAAAATCGGGTAACAGGGAAACAATTCGACAAATTTTCACGTGCCAATCCACTCTGCAAAATCATCAAACCATTGATTTTAAAGGGTTTGTAAAAGTTGGCACGCCACCTGCTATATCTTTAGGCATAACAAGAACAAAAAACGCGATACCCAATAAAAACAACAGTAAACGGCTCTGACATAACAAGAACAACACGGCAGAGGCGTAGCAAGCAGATTTTTTTGGAGTCGACGTGCATTCCAGGGGTTCCGGCCCCGCAACCTGGCAAGAACAATAAAACTACCTCCGAGGTAGCGGCAGTCAAGGTTGGATCACGTTGGATGAACGCAGGTCAGCGCTCAAAAAAATACGTTTGCTCTTGGCCCCGGTTGGGGGCCCCGCAGTGCAGAGACGACAGCCGACAAAAACAACAACAGGCCAGTCTCCAATAATAAGAAAAGAGCAGGCAACAACGCTTATGAGGGGAGCTTCGGCTCCCCTCAGTGCTTCCTGCCCTCCTCCTCCTCGCGCTTGTCCTCATGCTCGCCTTCGACCTTTTCCACCAGCAACGGCATGCTCGCCAGCACCAGCAGCGCCAGCACCGTGCTGACCAGTGCCGTGGCCTCGCGCCCCATGCCGGCGGCCGTGCCGATGGCGGCGGTCATCCATAACCCGGCCGCGGTGGTCAGGCCCTTGACGTGACTGGTGTCGCGGCCATTGCCCTTGAGGATCGTGCCCGCGCCAAGAAAGCCTATCCCGGCGACGATGCCCTGGATCACCCGGCTCAACGCCTGCGCATCCGCCCCGGCCATGCTCGGCGCCAGGACGAACAAGGCCGCGCCCATGGACACCAGCATGTGCGTGCGCACGCCGGCCGACTTGCCCTTGCTCTCGCGCTCGAAACCCAGCACCGCCCCCAGCAAGGCCGCCATCAGCAGGCGGATGAGGATCCGGGATACCTCGCGCGCGTCGGCGACATCGGCGAATTCGGTCTGCAACGCCGCCAGAAAGGCTTGCCAGAATGCTTCCATCGGATGCCTCCAGAGATCCCGCCGAACAGGTCTCAAGGAGTGTAGGTGGATTGCTCTGGCGTGAAACCCTGCAACTGCTCCAACCAGTACGCCACGTCCAGTTCATCGATCTGCTCGGGACGCAGGAAGCGCTCGGCATATTGCCGGTACACCCCGCTACTCAGGAACAAGCGCAGCAACTGGCCGTCGACATGCTTGTCCCGCGCCATGAACACCAGGATCTTCACCGACTCGGACAGGGTCTTCGGCGCCTTGTAGGGCCGGTCCGCCGCGGTCAGCGCCTCGAAGATGTCGGCGATCGCCATCACCCGCTCGGGGATGCTCAACGCCTCCTGGCCGAGCCTGCGCGGGTAGCCGCTGCCGTCCATCTTCTCGTGATGGTTGCCGGCGATTGACGGCACGCGCCTGAGCTGGCGCGGGAACGGCAGCGCGCTGAGCATGATGATGGTCTGCACGATGTGCTCGTTGATCTTGAAGCGCTCTTCATCGTTGAGCGTGCCGCGGCGGATCGACAGGTTGTACAGCTCGCCGTGGTTGCTGGCATGGGCCGGCAGGCGCATGTCGAAACCCCAGTGGTTGCGCGGGTCGTCCTTGGCCACCGGCGGCGTACGATCGCCCCAGGGCACCCGGTGCTCATCGCGGTCGGCAAGCAGGGGCTCGTCCACCGGCAAGGTTGCCGCCGAGGTGTCGGTGAACCGCTCCGCCTCGTCGCGGGAGATGCCCAGGCGGTTGTCGAAGTGCCGCCGCCAGCGGCGCTGGCCGATAGTGCGCAGGCGCTCGATATCGGCCTCCTGCATGAACTCGCCACCGATGTTGGCGTTGGCGACGAAGGCGAACTCCTCCTGCAAGGTTGCCCGGCATGCCTCCAGCGTGCGCCGCAGCGCCGGCTCATCATCGCCGTTGGCCACGCCTTGCCAGTAGGCGACCTCGGCATCGCGCCAGAGCACCTCGAAG
Source organism: Pseudomonas sp. FG36 (assembly GCF_057809275.1). Taxonomy (NCBI): domain Bacteria; kingdom Pseudomonadati; phylum Pseudomonadota; class Gammaproteobacteria; order Pseudomonadales; family Pseudomonadaceae; genus Pseudomonas; species Pseudomonas sp. FG36. The sequence goes on along the minus strand of NZ_JBMDJQ010000048.1, from coordinate 25,594 downwards.
CGCATGCGCACCTCGTGGATGCGGTTGTACAAGGTCTCGAGCTTGGTCGCCTTGTCCACCACGTATTCGGGGCTGGTGATCTTGCCGCAGTCGTGCAGCCAGGCGGCCACGCGGAACTCGTAGCGCTCGGCCTCGCTCATGCTGAAATCGGCATAGGGGCCGCTGTCAGCCTGCACGGCCTGGTCCAGGAGCATCTGCGCCAGCTGCGGCACCCGTTCGCAATGGCCGCCGGTATAGGGGCTCTTGGCGTCGATGGCGTCGGCCAGCAACTTGATCATGGCGTCCAGCAGGCGCTGCTGGGCCTCGACCAGCTGGCGGGTCTCGATGGCTACGGCGGCGGCTCCGGACAGTTCCTCGACGAAGCGCTGGAACGGCAGGCCCACGGCCGCGTTCGCATCGGCGAGTTGCAGCACCAGGATGCCGAGCAGCGCCTGGCCGCGGTCATTGAGCACCACCGCCAGGCTGCGCCCTTGCCATGCGAGGGCCTGGGTCACCGCGCTGGCCAGGTCATGCCGCTCGCCTTCAGGCACCGCCAGTTCCTCGGGGTAGTCATGGCCGCGACTGGCGGCGGCCAGGCGCAACCGGGTGTTGTCGTCGTACAGATACACCGCACCGGCGCTGACGCCCGCTGCCGCCACCAGGTGATTGAGCACGCCGTCGAGCATGCCTTCGAGTTGGGTCTCGCGGCTAAGCGTGAGGGTGATCGCCTGGAAGTTGCGGATGGTGCCGGACATGCGGCTCAGCACCCGGCTCAGCTCACGCACTTCGGAGACCCTCGAGACAACGCCCACCTCACGGCTGAAATCGAAACTGGCCAGGCCCTGCACCTGCTCGGTCAGCCGGCGCAACGGACGGCCAATGCGCCGGCCCAGCAGCCCGCCGAGCAACAGCAACACGGCGGCCAGGGCCACTGCCCAGAGCAACTGCTCGAACAGCACCTTGCGCGCGCCGGCCAGCAGTTCGTGGGCCGGCACGGCGATCAGCACCTGCAGGTGCTGTCCGGCCATGGAGGTAAGCGGCACGCGCATGCCGTACCAGGTCTGCCCCTCGACCTGGTAAGGCTGCGGGCTCGCGCCCTGGGGCATGTCGGCGTAGATATGCGCAAGGCTGCCGATGCCCAGCTCGCGGATGCGCGACAGACGCACGCTCTCACCCTCGCGCACGACCACCCGTTGCAGGTCGGGATAGGCCACCACGTTGCCCTGGTCGTCGACCACGGCGATCTCGGTGCCGGCGGTGATGCGCAGGTCACGGCTCTCGCTGGCCAGGTCGTTGACCGAGACATCCATGCCGATCACCGCGGTGCCCTCGGCGCTGCGCTGGGCCATGGTCAGGCCGATCTCGCGGGTGGTAAAGAACACGTAGGGGCGAGTGAGTACGGTCCCGGGCTGCGCGCTGGCTTCGATGAACCAGGGGCGTTGGCGTGGATCGTATTGGTAGTCGGGCTTGCCCTGGCGCTGCAACAGGGTCAGTGCCGGGTCATAGAAGCGCCACTCGCCCTGCATCGCGCCATCGGCGCCCTGGGTGACGGTCTGCACCAGGAACGCCGTGTCCGCCGGTGCCGCGAAGCGCTGCAACAGTTGCGGGTCACGCAAGCGCCGGACCAGCAGGAATTCACCGTTTGGGTAACCGACGTAGGCGGCGCTGAGCATGCGGTTGGCACGCAGGCTCTCGACCAGTTGCGGCAGTTGCTCGAGGCGCTCGGCCAACGTGCTTGACGCCGGGCTGAAGGCCAGCAGGCGAATGCTGCTCTGCACCGGGTCGACCAGGCGCCGGGCGCGCTCGTCGATGGTCCTGCCGACCTGCTGGGCGGCATCGCCGGCGGCGGCCACCAGGGCCTGGCGCACGCCCAGGTAGCCTTGCCAGGCCAGGGCCGCGCCCAGCGCCAGCATGCCCAGCATGATCGCCAATGCCACCAGCCATTGCAGGGAAATGCTCCGGCCACGGTTGTTCATGGCCGTCTACCTCGGGCGAACGCCCGTCCAGCCTGCCCTATCAACACGCAGCCCATCCCAGGTACTCCCCGTGTGGCGATTTCCACAGTGTAATCAGCCCATGCGAACGTGCCGGCCCGAGATATCCGCTGGCAGCGAGACAGCCCGATAGTGGCACGACGCCATATAAGACTGCATGCACTTTTTCGAAGCGGTTGCAGGCCGCGGTTTGTCGAAACAATCCATCGTATACAAAACAAGCGAATTCTGTTTACACTGCCTCGCGCCTACGACAACGGTCATCGCCGTTGCGTATTGCGACAGGCTCAAGCCATGCGACATCCACTGCCGCCCGCCTTCACCGGGCATCCTTCCCGAATGCCACTTGCCGCATTCGTCCTGTCACCGTCTGCCCACCTGCCCGATGCGCCCGCCATGGCGCAGCCTTCGCACGTGCGCGGTGAACCGTTCGCCCCTGTCATCGACGCCCGGTCACGCCGCGGCGCCTGACGGCCCTGGTGCGCCCGGCCCATGCACCAGGCGCCTCTCTACAATCAGAAAACACATCCCAAACGGGAGGGGACACACATGCCCAAGACCCTACTGGTCAAGAACGCCGAACTGCTGGTGACCATGGACGGCGAACGCCGTGAAATCAAACGCGGCGGCCTGTACATCGAAGACAACGTGATCCGCCAGGTCGGCCCCAGTGAAACACTGCCGCAAAACGCCGATGTGATCCTCGACATGACCGGCAAGGTGGTCATCCCGGGCCTGGTCAACACCCACCACCACATGTACCAGAGCCTTACCCGCGTGGTGCCGGCAGCCCAGGACGGCGAGCTGTTCAACTGGCTGACCAACCTCTATCCGATCTGGGCGCGGCTGACCCCGGAGATGATCGCGGTCTCGACCCAGACGGCCATGGCCGAACTGATCCTCTCGGGCTGCACCACCTCCAGCGACCACCTGTACATCTACCCCAACGGCTGCAAGCTCGACGACAGCATCCACGCCGCCGAGGAAATCGGCATGCGCTTCCATGCCGCTCGCGGCAGCATGAGCGTCGGCCGCAGCCAGGGTGGCCTGCCGCCGGACTCGGTGGTGGAAAAGGAAAGCGACATCCTCAAGGAATCCCAGCGTCTGATCGAGGACTACCACGACGCCAGCCATGGCTCGATGCGGCGCGTGGTGGTGGCGCCCTGCTCGCCGTTCTCGGTGAGCCGCGACCTGATGCGCGAAGCGGCGGTCCTGGCCCGCGAGTACGGCGTGTCGCTGCACACCCACCTGGCCGAGAACGTCAACGACATCGCCTACAGCCGCGAGAAGTTCGGCATGACTCCGGCCGAATACGCCGAGGACCTGGGCTGGGTCGGCCACGATGTGTGGCATGCCCACTGCGTGCAACTCGACCAGCACGGCATCGAGCTGTTCGCTCGCACCGGCACCGGGGTCGCCCACTGCCCGTGCTCGAACATGCGCCTGGCCTCAGGCATCGCGCCGATCCGCAAGATGCGCGACCACGGCGTGCCGGTGGGGCTGGGGGTTGATGGTTCGGCATCCAACGACGGCGCCAGCATGATCGGCGAGGTACGCCAGGCCTTGCTGCTGCAACGGGTCGGCTTCGGCCCGGATGCGATGACCGCCCGCGAAGCGCTGGAAATCGCCACCCTGGGTGGTGCCAAGGTACTCAACCGTGACGATATCGGTGCCCTGGCACCGGGCATGGTCGCCGACTTCGTGGCCTTCGACCTCGGCCATGTGGCTTATGCCGGCGCCCTGCACGACCCGCTGGCGGCGCTGGTGTTCTGCACCCCGACCCACGTCGACACCAGTGTGATCAACGGACGTGTGGTGGTTCAGGACGGGCGCATCGCCACCGTCGACTTGCCACGGGTATTGGAGCGTCACAACCAGCTGGCGCGGCAGTTGGTCAGCGGCGAGTAGGCCGGCTATGGAACAGCCATCCCCCTGAGCCACTGCGCCAGTTCCAGGGCCACCCGCCCGCTGGCCGGCGTGGGCATCAGCTGGGTGAACGGGATATCGATCATGCGATTCTCGCGCACCGCCCGCAGACTCGAAAGCACCGGGTCGCGGGTCAGCAGCTGACGCTTGCGGCTGGCCGGCGACCACAGGGCGTCGGCCAGCAGGATCACGTCGGGGTCGCTGCTCAGCAATGCCTCGCGGTTGATCGTCACGCGGTACTGGTCGATCCCGGCAAGCACATTGCGCGCCCCGGCGGCGGCCAGCAACGGCGTGACGAACCCACGTCCGCCCTCGCTGTCCAGCCCCCGCACCTCGCTGTCGAGGTAGAACACCGACAGTGGCTTGCCAGTGGGTGTGATCGCCCTGGCCTGCGCCAGGTCGGTCTCCATCGCCTCGATCAATGCCTGGGCCCTCGCCTGCCTGCCCAACAGCTCGCCGAGCACGGTCAGGTCACGCCGGACATGGCCGTAGTAGTCCAGCGAGTGGCCGTTACAGGCCGACTCGAGCAGGTAGGTGGCAATCCCGTTGCCGGCCAATCTGCTGCGCGAGGTGATCCCATCGCCAAAGGCCGTGGCGAATCCGCCGACCACCAGATCCGGCCTTTGCGCGTACAACACTTCGCTGGCCGGATACTCCCGGGCGATCACCGGCACACCCTGGTAGCGGCCCTGCTTGTAGGCGGCGCCGTTGTCGTCCAGGTAGGCCACCCCGACCATCGACGGCCCCGCGCCGAGGGCGAGCAGCAGGTCGGCCGCGTGCTGGTTGAGGGCGACGATACGCGCAGGCGCCGCAGCGGGCCGTTGCCAGTCCTGCCCGCAGTTGCGATAGCTGTCGGCCAGGGTCGGTGTGCCACAGCACACGGCCAGCGACAGCAGCCAGGCTTTACGCATCGCACGCCCCTCCCTTGATCAACAGTCCTTCGGCGATCCTTCCGCCCTCTAGATGCGTTTCCACCAATTCCTCCACCTCCCGATCATCACGTACCCGATACCAGCAGCCGTCCGGGTGCACCGTCAACACGGGCCCCAGGTTGCAGGGAAACTGGCAATCGGTGCGGGTCAGCAGCACGCCGCCCGGGGTCTCGATCAGGTCACGCTCCAGCAACCGCCGGCGCAGGCGTTTCCACAGCGGCAAGGCGCCGCGCCGCACGCAGCGGGGGCCGGTGCAGAGGAACACCTGGCGGGCATGCTCGGGCACCCGCGACCAGTCCGGGTCACTGGCCACCGCGTTGACCTGGTCACACGCCAGGTGGCGGGCATGTTCGCCGATGCTGGCACAGGCCACTCGCGCATCCAGGCCACGCCGCCCCAGGGCCTGGGCCGTGACCCAGACGCCGGCCCGAGCTTGCGCCAGGCGCCCCAGCTCATCGCGCAGCCAGTCAAGGTAGGCGCTATCCGAGGTGGGTTCCAGGTCCACCACCAGCAGGCGTTCCAAGCCCTGGTCGAGGGCCTCGCGGATCACCGCCCAGAGCCCGTCGAAACCCTCCAGGGTGTCGACGATATCCCGGCCCGCCTCGTGGCCACGCAGGTCGCGAATCTCGGCGCCGAAAGCTTCCGCCGCCGAGCCGCCACCCAGGCCAGGGCCGACGAACAACACGCGCTGGTAGTCCATGCTCACGCCCTCAGAAGGTGTAGGTGTAGCGCAGTTCGCTGGTGAACGGCCGCCCGAGGTTGTCGACGTTGCTCGCCCGACTGGTGACATAGTCGCGGTCGAACAAGTTCTCCACCAGCAGGCTCAGCCGGTGCTGGCGGGCGCCGTCCAGGTAACGGTAGGCATCGGCGTCGACCACCGAATAATGGCCGTAGTCGACGCCTTTGGAGCTGACCACGTCGCGGATGTAGCGAATGGCGCCCCCGGCCCCCCACCTGCGATCCGCCGATTCGTAGCCGAGCCGCGAACGGGCGAAGAAACTCGGCACGTCGTTGATCGTTGCCCCGGTACGCGATTCGGTGAGGTTGCGGGTCATGTCGGCCTGCAGGCTCCATTGATCGTCAAGCTGGATACGCGCATCGGCCTCGAAGCCACGCATCTGTACCTGCCCTTGGCCGTTGACCCACTGGCTGCCGTCCAGGGTGATCAAGTCGGTGATCTTGCGTCGGAACACGGTGACGCTGGCGCTGAATTCACGCTCCAGCAGCAGGCCGTGGTAGTCCAGGCCAAGCTCGGCATTGCGGCTCTTCTCGGGCTTGAGGTCGCGGTTGCCGATCTCGTCGCCAGGCTCGTTGACGAACAACTGCTCGGCATTGGGCAGCTTGTAGGCGCTGCCATACTGGCCGCGCAGTTGCCAGTTGTCGTTCAGGTCGTACAGCGAGGTGAGCATGCCGACGGTGGCGCTGTCGCCGCCGCTCATGGCCTCGTGGCGCAGGCCGAGGCTCGGGTGCCAGTTGGGCAAGGCCTCGATCCTGGGACGCAGTTGGGCGTACAACGCATTGGCCTGGGCCTTGTTGTCGTCGATCACCAGCACGTCGTCCTGGCCCTTGAACCACTGGTTGTCGGAACCGAACACCAGCACGTGGCCGCCGTCGAGTTCGGCCTTGCCCTCGGCCTGCACGCCCCAATCGGTAAAGCCCCAGTAGTCGTTGTGGTTGACCACGTCGCGGGAGCCGTCGGCGCGGTTGTTGATGCGGGTGTAGCGGGTGTCCCAGTCGTTGACGTGGCCCTTGACGAAGTAGCTCAGGCGCTCGCTGATGCGCTGTTCGAAGGTAGCCGTGGCGATCTGCTGCACGCGGTCATTGGTGGTCTTGTAGTTGTTCACCGGTCGGGCGAAATCGAGGTTGGCGTCTGTGTACTGGTAGAACAGCTCCAGCCGCGCATCGTCACCGAAGGCCTGGATCGCCTTGCCGCCGAAGGTGGTCACCTCGTAGCCGCGCTTTTTGTCGCTGACGTTGCCGCTGTAGTCGCGGTTGCGAAACGGCTGGTAACCGTCGGAGACGTTGTGGCTGACATAGGCCAGCAGGCCCAGGTCGCCGAAGCCATTGCTGAAGATCTGCTCGACGCGGGCGTCCTTGCTGCTGCCGGCGAAGCTGTCCAGGCCCAGGTTGACCTCACCTGAAGCCTGACGACGTTGCGGGCTGCGGGTGACGATGTTGATCACTCCCGCCACGGCCTGGGTGCCGAACAACAGGCTCTGGCCGCCCTTGAGCACCTCGATGCGCTCCACCGCGTTGGCCGGCAGTGTGTCCAGGTACAGGCCGCCGTACAGGCGGTTGTTCAGGCGTACACCGTCGAGCAGGATCAGTGTGTCGTCGTTGCGCCCGCCGAGCAGCGAGTAGGTGCCGTAGTCGAATGGGCCGTTCTTCGGCGCTACGTAGAAGCCGGGGATGAACATCTGCATCACCCGGGTGATGTCGGCGCCGGGGCCGGCGCGCTCGATCTGCTCGCGGCTGACGATCTCGACCTTGCTGCCGTACTGGGCCATGGCGGCGACCGTGGTCGACTCCACCGACGGCGCGGCGACGATCTGCTGGTCGAGGATCAGGGGGGTGTTTTCGGCCAGTGCCAGGGGGCTGGCCAGGCAGCCCAGGAACAAGGTCCGGGCCTTGGGGAAACGACGTCGGGAGTGAATCACAGCAATCATGCTCTTCTCGAAAGTGACTTTCGCAGAAGCACGCAGGAGCACGGATCGCACACACGCCAATACCGGCCCATGCCCGCCCACCGCAGGAGTTTGCCTACTACATTCCAGGCCGGTCTCCGGGCTCGCAAGACAAGATGCCTTCACCTTCCCATGACGCGCGGGCCACAGTGGTCTGTCGAAGGCATCACTTGCATACCGTTGCGGGGGCAGCACCGGACTGGCGCGAAGCGCGTACCGGTTTCCCGTTTCACCCCATGCGCGGCGGCATGGGACACCTGAAATCGGTCGGCATCTGAACACCTTGGGGCAAGGTGCGTCAAGCAAAGGCCGGTGAATCGTTTCGCGTGTTTTTTATCTGCCAATCACTCTAGGCAGATGTGTCAAAAGTTGTAGAATCCGCACGCCTAACCTATTCCCGTTCCCTTCGAGCTTTGCCGATGAAGCTGGCCCGCCACACACGATCGCAAGTCGCCTGGGTGCTGTATTTCAGCATCCTGTTCGGCTCGTTGCTGTGCGCCATGGGCCATGGGCAGATGGCCGGGCTGCGCCTGGCCGGCCTCGACGACGCCGCCTGGTGCGCGGCCGACAGCAGCGGCGTGTTCAAGGGCGACCAGGACATCACCGACCCGGTGCTGCCCGCCGGCGGCGACTGCGTGATCGCCAGCCTGTTCAGCGCCATCCTGCTGGCGGTGTTCTTCGGTTTGCTGGCCCTGCTCGCCGGGGAGTCGAGCAAACCCTTACCCAGACAACCCGCGCCGCGCCTGCCCAAGCAGCGCTGGCCACTGGTCAATCCCCGCGCCTCCCCCGCTTCGCTTCTCGCGTTCTGACATCGCCACGCCCTCGAACTGCCTGATCGGCAGCGGGCGTGCGCTCATTGATTTCAGCCAGGAAGCCTTGCATGTTCCGCATGACCACTCTGGCGCTGCTCGTTGGCAGCGCAACCTGCGCCTGGGCGCAGGACGACACCCTCACCCTGCCCGCCAGCAACGTCACGGCCACGTCCGACCAAGCCAAGGAGGCGACCAGCCTCGACCTCGACCGGCCCATCGAAAGCGGCTCACGCCTGAACCTCAGCGCCCGCGAGAACCCCGCCTCGGTCAGCGTCGCCGACCGCAAGACCATGCAGCGCATCGGCGCGCGCAACTTCCAGGACGCGGCCAATGCGCTGCCCGGAGTCAACGCCTCGGCACCGCCCGGCTGGGGCGGCTACGTGACGTATCGCGGCTTCAACGGCGCCCAGGTCAGCCAGCTGTTCAACGGCATCAACCTGCAGTATGGCGCCGCCGGGCGCCCGGTCGGAGCATGGATCTACGATCGTGTCGAACTGCTCGGCGGGCCGTCGTCGTTCCTCAACGGCAGCGGCGCCGTCGGCGGCAGCCTGAACATGATCACCAAACTGGCCAACCGCGACGAGGACACCTTCGAGGGCCGCGTCAGCTATGGGCGCTACGACACGATGGAAACCTCGGTCGGCTTCAACAAGGCGCTCAACAGCGGTGACGGCCCGCGCCACTACGCGCGGCTCGACTACAGCCGCACCAGCACCAATGGCTATATCGACCGCCAGGAGAACGGGGCCGGCAACCTGGCCTTCTCGCTGCTCAGCGACATCAACGACCAGCTGTCGCACACCCTGGCCATCGAGTATCTCGAAGAGAAGGAAGACAGCCCCTACTGGGGCGCGCCGGTGCTGCAACCGGCCAGCGGCACCCTGCACATCGACAAGCACCACCGTTTCGACAACTACAACGTCGAGGACGGCCGCTACGAGCAGCGCACCCGCTGGCTGCGCTCGATCACCGACTACCGCATCGACGACAGCAACCAGTTGCGCAACACCTTCTACCACTACAACGGCCAGCGCGATTACCGCAACCTCGAGGTGTACCGCTACAACCCCGGCAACACCGCCATCGCCCGCTCCGGTGGCTACCACCAGCGCCACGACCAGGAGGTCAACGGCAACCGCGTCGAGCTGACCCACCAGGGCCAGCTGTTCGGCCTGGCCAGCGACTGGGCGTTCGGCATGGACTACAACCGCAACCAGCAGACCGCCTACCCGTTGTCCAAGGGCGCGTTCGACAGCATCGATCCCAACGGTTTCCAGCCTGGCCACTTCCTCGACATCCCTGGCATGGACGCGCCACGCGCCAAGGGGCGCAGCACCACGACCGATACCACTGCGGGCTTCGTCGAGAACCGTACCCGCCTGACCGACCAGCTGTCGCTGGTCACCGCGCTGCGCTACGACCATATCGACTTCGACGTGGTCGACCACGTGGCCCGGACCAAGCTGAATCGGCGCTGGGATGCCTTCACCGGGCGCCTGGGGCTGGTCTACGACCTGACCTCCAATATCAGCCTGTACACCCAGTACAGCACCTCGGCCGAACCGCCAGGGGGCTCGCTCACCGGCGCGTCGATCAGCCAGGTCGGTGACTTCGACCTGAGCACCGGCAGGCAGGTGGAAGTGGGCAGCAAGTTCGACTTCCTCGACGGGCGCGGCTCGGCCACCGCGGCGGCCTACCGCATCGTACGCAAGAACATCTCGGTGCCCTCCTCGACCGTGCCCAACACCACCGAGCAGGCCGGCCAGCAGACCTCCACCGGCATCGAGCTGGCGGCGTCGTTCAAGGTCACGCCCAAACTGCTGGCGGCAGGCAACTTCAGCTGGGTCAACGCCGAATACGACGAGTTCAACGAGACCATCGGCGGCGTGGTGTACTCGCGCAAGGGCAAGAACCCGGTGAACATCCCGGACCGGGTGGCCAACCTCTGGCTGACCTACGACCTGGCGCCGGGCTGGCAGGTCGGCGCCGACGCCCGCTACGTCTCGGCGGTGTACGCCAACACCGCCAACACCCAGTGGGTGCCTTCGTACACCGTCTACGGGCTGTCGATGACCCACGACCTGGACCAGCACGTGCAACTCAGCGCCCGCCTGCGCAACCTCACCGACGAGGTCTACGCCCGCTTCATTCACCAGACCAACACCCAGTACTACCTGGGTGAGCCGCGCAGCCTGGAAGTCGCTGTGCAGTGGCGCTACTGATGGGCCTGAAACGCCAGCTGTACCTGTGGCATCGCTGGCTGGGCATCGTTGCCTGCCTGTTCATGGCGCTGTGGTTCGTCTCCGGGGTGGTCATGCTGTACGTCGGCTACCCCAAGCTGACCACGGCCGAGCGCCTGGCCCACCTGCCGGCCTTGCCGGCGGGATGCTGCGCCGAGTTGCCGGCGCAATGGGCTGAGCAGCCGTTGAAGGCGCTGCGCCTGACCAGCCTGGGCGGGCAACCGTACTATTTGCTGGAGCTGGCGGACGGTCGCCGCGTCACCCTCGATGCAGCCAACGGCGAGCCCCTGGCCAACGCCGACGCGGCCTGGGCCCTGGCCAATGCCCGGCAGTACGCCGGCAGCGCGGCATTGGTTTACCAGGGCACGCTGGACGAGGACATGTGGACCCACTCCCGGGCCCTGGACAGCGATCGCCCCTTGCACCGGGTGCAAGTGGACGATGCGGCCGGCACCTGGCTGTACCTGTCCGGGCGCACCGGCGAGGTAGTGCGCGATGCGAGCGGCCGCGAGCGCGCCTGGAACTGGGTCGGCGCCTGGTTGCACTGGCTCTATCCGTTGCGCGGCGGCCTGGGCTTCGACAATGGCTGGCGCACCCTGGTGATCGGCCTTTCACTGCTCGGCACGCTGATGGCGCTCATGGGCATCGCGGTGGGCATCCTGCGCCTGCGGCTGCGCAAGCCTTACCGTAGCGGATCGTGCAGCCCCTACCCCGGCGGCTGGTTGCGCTGGCACCACATCGGCGGGCTGCTGTTCGGTGGGGTGCTGGTGCTGTGGGTGTTCAGCGGGTTGATGTCGATGCGCCCCTGGGGCGTGACCGACAGCCGCTCGCAGATCGCCTTGCAGCAAGCGCCGCTGCGCGCCGCCGACCTGCAGTTGCCGATTGCCACGGCCCTGACCCGCTTGCACGACGCAACAGGATTCGATGCAGTGGAGCTGCAGTGGCAACGCCTGGCCGGCGTCACCTATGCCGTGGCCCGCAGCGCCGACGGCGACAGCCGCATCCTTGAAGCACACTCCCCGCCGGCGCGTACCTTCAGCCGGGAAAGGCTGCTGGCGGCCGCGCAAGCGATGGCTCCCGGAGTGACGGTGGAAGATGACTGGCAGAGCGCCTACGACTTCCACTACTTCGCCCGCGAGCCACAGAGCATGTACGGTTCCCAGGCGCGCCCACTGCCCGTGCTGCGCCTGCGCTTCGCCGACGCCGCGGGCACCTGGGCCTACCTGGACCCTGCCAGCGGCACGCTGGTGGCCAGCCACGACCGGGCGCAACGTGCCGGGCGCTGGTTGTTCAACCTGTTGCACAGTTGGGATTGGCAACCGCTGCTGGCGCGGCCGCTGTTGCGCGAAGGGTTGATCATCGGCCTGAGTAGCGGCGGCCTGGTGATAGCCCTCAGTGGTGTGGTACTGGGCTGGCGACGCCTGCGCAGGACTCTTCGGTAGCGTCATTGGGGCTGCTGTGCAGCCCCTTTCGCCTGACTGACAGCCATTGACGGCTACCCGCGCTTTTTCTTCACCCCGCCCTGCCTGGCCTTGAACCGGGGATTGGACTTGCAGATCACATAGATCCGACCACGGCGCTTGACCACCTGGCAGTCACGATGACGGCGCTTAGCCTGCTTGAGTGAGGACAGTACTTGCATGAGAACCTCCAGATACGTAATAACATAACATTAACGTAAATCATTCTCATCGCGCAACTACCCTGTCGCACCTTCTTCTGGCGATGACTGGAGCGATAATGTAATGTTATTACATATTTAACGGAGATCCCCCTTGAACCCTCGCGCTCCCCTTCTGGCCGGCCTGACCCTGGGCCTGTTCGGTCAACCGCTCGCTGCGGCCCAACCCCTGGTGCTGGACGAAACCTCGATCACCGACGCCTACCTCGAAGAGCGCGCCGACGGCCCGGTCCAGGGTTATCGGGCCACCCGCTCGGCCACCGCCACGCGCACCGACACCGATATCCGCGACACCCCGCAGAGCATCGAAGTGGTGCCGGCCCAGGTACTCAAGGACCTCAACAGCACCCGCATCGACCGCGCCCTGGACTTTGCCGGCGGCGTGTCGCGGCAGAACAACTTCGGCGGCCTGACCTTTCTCAACTACAGCGTGCGCGGCTTCACCACGGGGGAGCTGTACAAGAACGGCTTCGCCGTCAACCGCGGCAGCTACAGCGCGCCCGACACCTCCAGCATCGAGCGCATCGAGGTGCTCAAGGGCCCGGCCGCGAGCCTCTATGGGCGCGGCGATCCCGGCGGGCTGGTCAACATCGTCAGCAAGCGCCCCCAGGCCGAGACGTTCAGCACCGTGAACCTGAGCGCCGGCAGCTGGGACCGCTACCGCGGCACGCTGGACGCCAACGCGCCGCTGGACAGCCAAGGCAACCTGCTGGGCCGGGTCAACCTGGCGGTGGAGGACAACGGCAGCTTCCGCGATCACGTCAACAGCGAGCGACGGATCGTCAGCCCGTCGCTGAGCTGGCAGCTGTCGCCCGACACCCGCCTGCTGCTGGACACCGAGTTCTCCCGCACCGAATCGGTGTTCGACCGTGGCATCCCGGCGGTCAATGGCCAGATGGGCTCGGTGCCGCGTTCGGCGTTCATGGGCGAGCCCAACGACGGCAAGATCCGCAACGACAACCAGACCGTCGACCTGGCCCTGGAGCACTTCCTCGACGACAACTGGAAGCTGCGCCTGGCCAACCACTACACCCAGGGCACACTGAAGGGCAACAGCTCCGAGCCCCAGGCCCTGGTCGGCAACACGCTCACACGCTTCTACCGCGAGCGCGACTTCGAGTGGAACGACAACATCACCCAAGCCGAGCTGCACGGCCAGTTCGAGCTACTCGGCTGGCAGCACCAGAGCTTGATCGGCCTGGAATACGAGAACTACCGCAACAGCCAGAAGTACCCGCAGAGCGCGACCCTGGCCAGCTACGGCCTGGACATCCGCAACCCGGTATACGGCAAGCCCAAGCCGGCCCTCACCCGCGCCAATGACTTCTTCGAGCGCACCGAAAGCCATGCCCTCAACCTGCAGGACCAGATCGCCTTCAGCGAACGCCTGCGCGGCCTGCTCGGGGTACGCCTGGAGCGCATCGAGCAGACCTCGCAGAACCGCAGCAGCGGCATCAGCAACAGCCAGGCCAAGAATGTCGCCACGCCCCGCGTCGGCCTGCTGTACCAGCTGACGCCACAGGTCGGCGTGTTCGCCAACGCCTCGACCTCGTTCAAGCCCAACACCATCGGCACCCAGGGGCAGGTGTACAAGCCCGAGAAAGGCATCGGCTACGAGACCGGCCTGAAGCTCGATCTGTTCGACAGCCGCCTGGGCGCCACGGTGGCGCTGTTCCATATCGACAAGGAGAACGTCATCACCACCGATGCCCTGGGCGAGAGCATCGCGGCCGGCAAGGCGCGCAGCCAGGGCCTGGACCTGCAGTTCAGCGGCCAGCTCAGCGAGGCGGTGCGGGTGATCGGCGCCTATGCCTACATCGATGCCGAGGTCACCAAGGGCGATGCCAGCCTGCCCAAGGGCAGCGACCTGCTGGGCATTGCCCGTAACAGCGGCAGCGTGATGGGCGTGTATGAGTTCCAGAATGGCGCCCTGCGCGGTTCGGACCTGGGCGCGGCGTTCAACTATGTCGGCGAGCGCTCCGGTCAGGCCGGCAGCGCTTTCACCCTGCCCTCGTACAGCACGGTCGACCTGCTGGCGCACTACAAGGCCAGCGAGCAGGTCACCGTGGGCCTGAACCTCAACAACCTGTTCGATCGCAAGTACTACGAGCGCTCATACAACAGTTCATGGGTGCTGCCGGGCGAGCCGCGCAATGTCAGTGTCAGCCTGACGCTCAGCCTCTGAGGCCAACGCAGTGGCTCGCGATGCCCCACGCACCGGGGCATCGCGATACACTGTGCGGACACCACCCAAGCAGCCCCTGGCATGATCCAGTCCGATCTCGATCTGTTCGACGCACACCCCCAGCAGCTGGCCGCGCGCACCACGCTGCTGCCAGGTTTCGCCCTGGCGGAGCTCGAGCCCCTGCTCGATGCCTTGCGCCCGGTGCTGCGCGCGGCGCCGTTTCGCCACATGCAGACCCCCGGCGGCCTGCGCATGGCCGTGGCGCTGAGCAATTGCGGCGCGCTGGGTTGGGTCAGCGACGCAAGCGGCTATCGTTACTCCGCCACCGACCCGGTCAGTGGCAAGCCCTGGCCTGCCCTGCCCCGGGTGCTGGTCGAGCTGGCCTCGCGCGCCGCCGCCCAGGCCGGTTTCGACGGCTTCGTGGCGGATGCCTGCCTGATCAACCACTACCTGCCGGGTACCCGCCTGAGCCTGCATCAGGACCGCGACGAGCAGGACTACGCCCATCCGATCGTCTCGATCTCGCTGGGCCTGCCCGCAGTGTTCCTGTTCGGCGGGCTGCACCGCTCGGACCGTACCCGGCGCATCCCGCTGAACCACGGCGACGTGCTGGTGTGGGGCGGCGAGGACCGCCTGCGCTTTCATGGCGTGCTGCCGATCAAGCCTGGCGTGCATCCGCGCATGGGCGAACGGCGGATCAATCTGACGCTGCGCAAGGCCGGCTGATCCTAGCCTGCCCCTAACGGCCGGCAAACCAATCCCGGCGTTCCTCGAACGCGGCGCGGATCGCCCCGACCATCACCTGCACCAACGGGTCGGCTTCGGTACGCTCATCGACCGCCAGCCACACGCGCCGGCGCATCGGCTCGCGGAACAACCCCGGCAAGGCCAGCAGGCCACGATCCAGATGCGCCGCGTAGTGCGGCAGCAAACCGACACTGGCGCTGCACTTGATCAGCTGGCAGTACATCTCGTAGTCCTGGATCTGCGTCACGCCGGCCGAGCGGGTGCTCAACAGCGCCTGCCAGGGCGTCAACGCCTGCACGCCGACCTCGCCTTGCCATTGCACCAGCATGTAGTCCTGCAGGTGCGCCAGGCTGGTCGGGCGGTTGGCCTCGCGGGCATAACGCTTGGCGATATGCGGCAGGTACTCGAGGGTAGCCAGGGCTTCGGCGGTGCTGTCGGCAAAACAGCCGCTGCGGGCGCCCTGGTCAAGGTCGCCTAGCCATAGCGCCACATCCGCGGCCTGCTCGGGTACCTGGCGACCATCGAGCGTGGCCACCTCCAGGCGCATGCCGGCATGCTGGCGCACGAAGTTGATCAGGTTGCGGCCCAGCAGGTCCTGCAGCAGTGGTTCGGCCACGGCCAGGCGCACACTGGCGCTGGCTTCCCGCGGCGGTGGCACCACCGGTTCGCGGGCCTGGAGCACCTGCTGCAGGCGCTCGCCCTGCTGGCTGAGCACCGGGTTGTTGTTGCGGTTGACGAACAGGCTGTAGCCCAGGCGTGCCTCCAGCGCCGCCAGGCGTTTTCGCAAGGCCACCGGCTTGAGGTTGAGCCGCCGCGCCGCCTGCATGAAACAACCGCAGCGCGCGGTGACCAGAAAACAGTTCAGCGTCTGTTCGTCCAGGGCCAGCGGCACCTGGGGGCGAACGACGGGCACGCTGGTATCCGGGGCTCGCCCCCGGGACAGATCGATAGGCATCCCTCGCCTCCCGCGGGCCTGACTGGGCAGGCCCGCTTCTTCCATGGTTGTAGGCGACTAGCGGCTGCTTTCCAGCACCTGGTTGAGCGCCGCGCCGTCGATGCTGAGGGTGGCAGTGTCGAACATGCCCTCGACATAGGCCTTGGCCACCTGCTCCTGGCGCTGGGCACGCAGCACCTGGCGCAGGCGCGGGGCCACCTCGTCGAAGGTCGCCGCCCGGGCCGGCTGCTGTTCCACCAGCTTGATGATGTGATAGCCCGCCGCGCTCTGCACCGGTTCGCTGACGCTGCCCACCTTGAGTTTCGGCACCACCCCGCGCACCTCCGGCAGCAGTTGCGCCAAGGCCTGCAGGCCGGTATCCCCGCCGTTGGCGGCGGTGCCGGCATCCTGCGAATGCTCGCGGGCCAATGCGCCAAAGTCCGCATCCGCAGCCTGGGCCTGCTTGGCCAGGGCCACGGCCTGCTTGCGCACGGCCTCGTCATCCTTGGGGTTCTCCACCCGCAGGAAGATCTGGCTCAGGCGATAGCGTGCCGGCAGTTGCAACCCGGCCTTGCCTGCCTCGTAGGCCTGCTTGAGCTCGGCCTCGGTGGGATAGTCGTCGGGCACCTTGCTCACCGAGTCGAGGTAGTCGCGCAAGACGATCTGCTCGGTGGCCGCGCGGGTCTGCACCTGGATCTCCGGACGCTGCAGCCAGCCTTGGGCCTCGGCCTGCTGGTACAGGGCCTTTTCCGCCAAGCGGGCGCGGATCCAGGCCTCCAGTGCCGGCCGGTCGCCGCGCAGGCTGGCGCGGGACTCTTCGGGCAACTGGGCGAACAGCGCCTTGAGTTCACCGCTGCCCACCTGTTGCTCGCCAAGGCGCGCCAGCACCGGGCCGTTGTCGGTGGCCACCAGGGTGGCGGGCGAAGCCGGGCGCGCCGCTGCCACCGGCTGGTCGCCCGGGCGCAAGGCCAGGGCGACCGCCACTGCGACAACGGCCAGCGCGCCAGCGCCGGCCCACAGGGTTCGCGCCGTCACGAAGCGCTCACCGCATCGCTGGCCACCTGCTCGGGCGCCGTTTCGGCGACATTGCGGCTGTAGTCGCGCAGATAGACGATGAACTCCTGCAGCAGGCGATCCCACAGCAACAGGCTGCCAAGCAGGTGTTTCTCGCTGACGCCGTCGGCGACCACCACGTCCTTCTCCATCACCAGGAACTCGCCCTGCACCGACAGGCGAGCGAAACGCCGCGTGGCGTTCCAGCGCTCGGCCAGGCCCGCGGGCAGCTCGCCCTGGATACGCAGCGCGCAACTGAAGGTGAAATCGAGGAACTCGCCTTCCTGGTTCAGCGCCCGGTTGCCGAAACGTACGGCGTAACCCACGCCCTGGCTGGCGCTGAGCAACTGCACCACGGCATTCTGCTCGGTGCGATTGACCCGGCAGCCGGCATCCTGCAGCAGCTTGGTCAGGGAGTCGGCGCTAACGGTTTCGATCAGGGTGACTTCGGTCATGTGCTTACTTCCTTGCGTTGAGAAAACGTCACTGGGTCACGCCCCTGGGGGCGTCGAACTGGCTTTCGTAGAGTCTGTCGCCATAGGCCTGGGCCAGCTCCTCGAAGCGGACCCGGGCCGAGCCGGCAAAGGGCTGGCGCATCTTCATCACATCGGCGATATCGACCTTTTCATAGGCGGCCAGCATCTCCTTGGCCACCCCGTACATCTGCTGGTTGCGCGCCTGGCACTGCTGCACCTGGCCATCGCGCTCGGCCAGTTGTGCCTGCAGGCCGGCACGCTCGCTTTCCTTGGCGCGCGCCATGCCCAGCAGTTCGTCATAGGCCTGCTTGTACTTGTGCAGTTGTTCGTTGCTGCTGGCCACCAGCGCCTGGGCCTGGCTGTGCACGGCCTGCTGCTGGCCGGCGAGCTGTTCGCTCTGGCCGCGCGCCTTGGCCAGTTGCGCGGTCAGCTCGCGCACCTGGCCCAGGGCCGCGTCGCGTTGCTGTTCCGCCGCCTGGCGGGCGGCGCTGGCCTGGGCCTGCTCGCTCTGCAGGGCCTGCAGCTGTTGCGTGGTGCTGCGCAGCTGGGTGCGCAGGCGCTCTTCGAGGGTTTCGGCCGACGCCGAGGCGGCCAGGCTTGCGCCCAGCGCCAGCATCAACCAGGCGCAACGATGGCGATAGACTCCCTTGTTCATGCCCGTGCTCCTTCCCTAGAACCGCGTGTTGACTTCAAGTTGTAGCACATCGATGTCAAACGGCGCGCCGTAGACCGCCTCGCTGCTCAACCAACGGGCTGTAGCGTAGACGTTGTCGGCCAGGCCGTAGTTGCCACCGAGGAAATAGCCCTTGGCGTTGGTGCCGCCGAGGTGGAAGCTCGAGTCGTTGAACCCGTCCGGCAGCGCGTCAGGCTCGATGCGCTTGTAGCCGGCGAACAGGTTCCAGTCGCCGGCCTTGCGCATATCCAGGGCGTTGCCCAGGGTGAACTGCAACATCCAGGCGTCGCCGCCGCTCTTGATGTTGCCGTTCTCGTCGATGTTGTTGGCCAGCTGGCCGGCCGAACGCTTGCGCATGTCGCCCTCGTCGTAGGCCAGGTTGTGGATGTAGTTGGCCTGGCTGCGCAGCTTGAAGTCATGGGGCAGGTCGGCGTCCCACACCAGGTTCAGGTCGAGCAGTTCGAACTCCGAGGCGATGCCGACGAACTGCGGCTGCGGCGTGGCCGCCGGGTTGGCCGGATTGGGCGTGATATCGCGCAGCAGGAACACCGTGTTGCCCTTCTGCATGAAGGTCGGCCGGGTTTCGTCGCTGTCGCAGGCCGGCTGGCCATCCCAGGGCGCGCAGGGGCTGGAGCGCTCGCCGGCGATGTCGTCGAAGCGGTAGTAGGCCATCGCGCCCTTGAGGCGGTGATGGTCGTTGAGCGCCCATTTCGCGCCCAGCTGCGCGCCGTACAGCCACTTGTTGTCGCTGCCCTCCTTGTCCAGGCCGTTACTGCTGGCGCTGTCGTCGCTGTACTGCACAGGGAACGCGCCGACGGTGCCGAACAGGCTGAGGTCGCGGTTCAGCGGCTGGTCGAAGATCGCCGCCACGCCATCGAAGTTGAGGTCGTGGGAATAGAGGATATCGGTGGACATGAACGGATTGGCGATGCGCCCGCCGGTCAACGTCAGTCGCTCGCTGGGCGTCCAGGTGACATAGCCCTGGTCGAGCCAGATGTCCTTCTTGCCGAAGCCGCCACCGAGGTTCTGGGTGGTCGACACCGGGTTGTTGTTGGAGCCGGTGGCGACGCGGATGCCGGCCACCCAGTTGTCCGCCAGCTGGGCCTTGAGGCCGAAGCGCGCGCGCAGGCGCAGGAGGCTGTCGCGATCCTCGCGGGTGTTGAGCAGCGGCGGCAGGTTCGAGCCGCTGTTGGCGTTGACGTCGTACGGGCCCTTGTCGTTGAGCTTGGCGAAGTCGACGATCTCGTTGCTGTTGCCGTCGGCGTAGCCGCGCGACTCGTAGCGCAGGCGCAGGTCGCCGTCGAAGCTGATGCGTGAGGCCCAGTCGGGGAAAGTGTTGGGCGCGGCCCAGTTTTCCTGCTTGGCGGTGTTCATCACCTCGGCCTTGATCTCGTCGCGGATCTGCTGGCGGACGATGGCCGGCACATACTGCACGCGCACTTCGCCGTTGGCCGCGGGGGCCTGGGCAACGATCGGCGCGGCGCTGACAGCCCGCGCCTGCTGGGCCTCGCGCTCGGCCTGGGCGATCAGCGCGTCGGCCTTGTCCTGCTTGAGCACACCCTGCTCCACCAGCAGGCGGATCAGGTTGACGGTCGCGTTCTCCGACGGCGCGGCGTGGGCGACGGCCGGACCGACCGCGGTGGCGGCGGCCAGCAGGCCGAGCGCCAGGGTCAATCGGTTGACTGGGCACTTCATGGGTTTGCAGCTCCTGTGGGTCAGTCGTGCTTCGTTGTTCATGGCCGGCGCCCCTGCAGGGCGATCTTCACCGGCAAGGTCAGATTGGCGGGCGGGCGCTGGTCGAGGGCGCGGGCGCCGCGCAGGGCGGCGAGCACCTGGGCGTCCACCTCCGGCTCGCCGCTGCCGCGCAGCAGCTCGACACGGGTGATCTCGCCGGCGGCGCTGAGCCAGATTTCGGCCTGCAGGTTGAACACCAGGTTGCGCAGCTCGGGGTTGTCGCGCAGCAGGCGCTGGAAGGCATAGGCCAGGTACTGGCTGTAGGTGCCGCTGCCCAGGCCGCCACCGCCGCCACCGGCCATGCCGCCGCCCTTGCCGGCCCCGACGTTGAAGCTGTCGCCGCCCGCTTGGGCGTCGCCGTCCATCTGCATGGGGTCGGCCAGGTCCTGGGCCGGGTCCGGCGCGTCCTCGGCGGGCTTGACCTCCTCGGCCTCGGGCACCGGCTGCGGCTCGACGATCTTTTCCTCGACCGGCGGTTCAGGCTCCTTGGGCGGCTCGGGCGGAGGCGGCGGTGGAGGCGGCGGCAGCGGGATGATCGCCGGCACCTTGGGCGCCTCGCGGCGCACCCCGGCCATGTCGTTGGCCCACTGCCACAGCAGCCAGGCCAGGCCCGCGCCAGCGACGGCGAGCAAGGCCCAGGTCAGCAGGCGGCGGAAGTTGGCTTTAGGTTCCATGCCTGCCCTCACCCCTGGTTCGGCTTGCCGGTGACCAGCCCGACCTGGGCCAGTTCGAGACGGCGCAGCAGGTCGAGCACCTCGACCACTTTCTGATACTGCACACCCGCGTCACCGCGCACGATCAACGGGAAGTCCGGGCTGCGCGCCTTTTCGCTGCGCAGGCGGTCCTCCAGCTCCTGCAGCGTCACCGGGTAGGCATCGAGGAACACCTGGCCGGCATCGTTGATCGAGATCGCCTTGGTCTTGGGCTGGGCCAGCGACACCGTGGCGCTGGCCTTGGGCAGTTGCACCTGGATCCCGGAGACCTGCGCGGTGGCGGTGAGGATGAACATCACCAGCACCACCATCAGCACATCCACCAGCGGGGTGATGTTGATGCTGTCGACCGCGGCGTCGGCGTCGTCGTCTTGGGCGTTGTTCACGGATGCCATGGCTGCCTCCTCACGCCGGGATCGACGGGTTGACGCTGCGCCCGGCCGGACGCAGCGCCGCTTCACCGGCCTGGCCCTCGCCGTGCAGCTCGGCCAGGCGGGTGATGAACTCGTCGACGAACACCCGCATGTCAGCGCTGACTTCGCGGTTGCGCGTGGTCAGGCGGTTGTAGCCGAACAGCGCGGGGATGGCGACGAACAGGCCCATGGCGGTGGCCAGCAGCGCCGCGGCCATGCCCGGGGCGATGGCGTTGATGTTGACGTCGCCGGCCATGGCGGTGCCGAGGAACACCACCATGATCCCCAGCACCGTGCCCAGCAGGCCGATGTAAGGGCCGCCGGCGATGGCGTTGGACAGGGTCGACAGTTTCGCCGACAGCGCCTGGTTCTCGCGGGTGCGCACGCCGTCCATGGAGCAGCGGATGGCTTCGATGGTGGCCGCGGACACTTCACTGGTGTCGGCGCCCTGGGCGCGGCGGGTGCGGATTTCCTGCACCGCCACCAGGTACAGGCGCCACAACGAGGAGTCGGTCAGTCGGTCATGCAGTTCGCGATCGTCGGCGAACTGCTCGAGGCGCGTGCCGACCGTGGCGAAACGCTCGCGAAAGCGCGTATTGGCGGCGGTGACGCGATTGAGCGTGCGCTGCTTGCGCAGCATGATCACCCACGACTGCACCATCATCAGCACCAGGACAGCGATGATTACCCAGGCGTCCACCGGCACCGCCTTGAGCAGGAAGCCCAGGCCGCCGAAGCCGAAGCCGGATTGTTCCTCGTCGACGCCATAGACCACCAGGCGCGACTCGGCACCCTGGGCCAGCACGTCGGCCTGCAGGCTGGCCTGGCTGCGGGCGACGCGGGAAACACGCAGCTCGTCCAGGGCGCCGACAAAGGTCGCGTAGTGGCTGGCGGCCTCGCCCTCGGCCACTGGCAGGTCGCCACCGATGCCGATGGCGCCGCTGAAGGCCGCCAGGCTCACGGCCAGTCGCGCGACCGGCTGGCCTTCGACCAGCAGCGTGAGGTTGCCGCCCTCGCCCACCAGCGCCAGGTGCTGCCATTGGCCGGCGCCGAGCGCCTGATTGGCGGCAGCGCGCTGGCCGTCTACCTCAATGAAGGGCACGCCTTCGGCCAGGCCGAGCAGCAGGCTGTGCCCGGCCTCGCGGCGCGCCAGCAGCAGTTGCTCACCCACCGCCTGGTCCTGGCGCAGCCAGGTGCTGACGCTGAACGCCGCGCCCGCCGGTAGTTGCAGCGAGGCGCTGGCGGGCAGTTGCAAGGCTTGGCCACCGAGCTGGATGGCCCGCCCGATCACACCATCGACGCTGACCGTCGGCCCTTGCAGCTGGTTGCCATAAGGGCTGGCGTCACGGGCGGTGGCACCGTCGAAGTGGTAGAGCGCGGTGTAGTCGGCGTCGAAACCCGGCTGCCCGGCAGGTGCCTGGGCCTTGGGGTTGCCGTAGTACATCCACAGGTCCTGGCGCTGGCCGGCTTCTATACGGGGTACGTCGACCCAGATCAGCGCCATGCCCATCAGCGGATCGAACTGCTCGACATGATGGTTGAGCACGGTCTTGTCGTCGGCAGAGACGAAGCGGAGGTCCGCGCCGGTTTCGCTGACGCCGTCGAAGCTGAAGTTGCCGGTGTGCAGACGCACCAGCAGTGCGGTGCGGCCCAGCGCCTGGGTCAGGCCGGCGCCCTGGGGCGTGGTGTCCACGGCGATCTGCTTGCGGTACATCCAGTCGTCCTGCCACCAGGCACTGGCGCTGCCCGGCAGGGCGAAGCCCAGGCACAGCAGCAAGGTCAATATCAGGCGTTGCATGAGAGGTCTCCAGGCCGATGCCGGTCAGTAGGTCAATCGTTCAGAAAGTCGCCTGCACGCTGAAGTGCACGCGGGAAGCGTTCTTGTCGGTGTTGGGGCCGTCCTTGAGCGGCACGGCCCAGTCGAGGCTGCCGGACAACCAGTCGTTGAGCGTGGCGCGGGTACCGACGCCGACGCTGGCCAGGCTGTAGCTGTCATCCTGTTCGGGCAGTGCGTCCTGCAGGCGCAACTGAGCGCCCTCGGCGAACAGGTAGAAGCGCCAGTCGCTGATGTAGCTGCCGACGTAGCGGCCAATGGATGGGGTGCGCAGTTCCTGGGAGAACAGCAGGCCGTCGTCCCCGGTGCGTTCTGCGGCGAGATAACCGCGCACCGAGGTGGCGCCACCGGCGGCGAACTGCTCGTTCGACACCAGCGGCCCCGAGGCCAGCTGGAACGCCAGCTTGGAAGCACTCTGCCAGGCGCCGGCGAAGTCGAAGGTGTAG
This sequence comes from Pseudomonas sp. FG36, assembly GCF_057809275.1. Taxonomy (NCBI): domain Bacteria; kingdom Pseudomonadati; phylum Pseudomonadota; class Gammaproteobacteria; order Pseudomonadales; family Pseudomonadaceae; genus Pseudomonas; species Pseudomonas sp. FG36. The sequence continues at coordinate 2,138 of NZ_JBMDJQ010000048.1, read as the reverse complement.
CTGCCGTCGCCCTTGAGCGCGGCGAAGCTGGAGTCGGCGCGGTAGCGCTTGTAATCGAACTCGGTATCGTCGCTGCCATAGCCCAGCAGGCTGCGCGTCCCGGCCACCAGGCTCAGGCCGAGGCTCAGCTGGTCCTGTTCGGTGAAACGGTAGCCGGTATAGCCCAGGGTGATCGGGGCGTACTTGAGCGGGACCTTGTCGCTGCTGCCGCCCAGGCCGACCTGTTCGTCGAAGTCCTTGAAGTCCACGCCGATCGACAGGGCGTTGGCCCAGGCACCGACGCCCGGCAGGTTGTAGATCGCCGAAACGCCGTAGGAATGGCCCTTGCCCAGCACATTGGTGCCGCCCACCGTGGCGACATTGCTGTCGGAGTGGTAGCCGGAGAACTGCACGGTCCAGCGCTCGCTCAGCGGCGCGGCGTAGGACCCGGACCAGACTTCGGCGTTGTCACGGTCCTGGGGCGCGGTGAACCAGGTCAGCGAGACGCTGTGGCCGGCCTGCCAGAGGTTGTTGTAGCCCAGGCTGACGACACTGCGCAGCTTCTCGGTGTCGGCGCTGTGGTCGTTGTTCAGGGCCAGGCTCAGGTTCCAGGGTTGCTTATCCTCGACCTGCAGGTCGACGTCCATGGTGCCCGGGCGCTGGCCTTCGCGCACCAGCGGCATGACCTGCCGCCCCGGGGCACGGTTGAGCGTGGCCAGTTCGTTCTGTACCTGGGCGAAATCGGGGACCTTGCCCTCCTCCAACGCCGGCACCTGCTCACGGATCTCCAGTGGCGAGTAATGCTTGGCGCCCACCACGCGCACCCGCCCTACCTTGGTTTCGCTCACCTGCAGGTAGACCACGCCGCCTTCGACCTTCTGCTCGGGCAGCTCGACGAACACCGACTGGTAACCCCGGGCCTGATAGCTTTTCTGCAACGCCTCACGGGCGCCTTCGAGGTCGGCCAGGGTCTTGTCCGGCCCCAGGTAGGGGTAGACCGCCTCTTCGATGGCCTGGGCGTCGAGCACGGTGTTGCCGCGCACCACGTACTCGTTGATCTCGACCCGGCGCTGCGCCTCGTCCGCGGCCACGTCGACCGCCAGCAGGCACAGCAGCGCCCCTGCGCCCATGCCGCATCGCTTGAAGAAAAAATGCTCCACACCGCCCCCTTGAGCGCCAGGAATTCGTTGGTTTGCTAGTGGTTGTCGCTGGTTGCGGGCTGGCCTTGGTGGCGGGCCAGCCAGCTGTGCAACAGGGCCAGGTTGAGGCTGAACTCGGGCATGGCCTGCAGGCTCGCGCCGAGCACTTCGTCGACCATGCGCTGCAGCAGGGAAACGGCCATGGCACTGCCCAGCAGCACGCCGAGGTCATGGCTGAACAGGCTGAAGTTCCACACCCTCGATTTCAGCTCCAGGCCGGTGAACCAGCGGAACAGCAGGTTGTAGTTGAGCTGCTCGTAGAGCTGCTTCTCGCTGGGCACCGAATACAGCAGCTGCAGGAGCAGCACATGCATCAGCATGCGCGGGGCGATGATCATGCCCTGCTGCTCGGCCAGCAGCGCCAGCGCGGGCTGGTGCGCGTCCAGCAATGCCTCTATGCGCGGCTTGAGCAGCGCCAGCGAATGGCCGGGCGGCACGCAGCTGGCCACCTCGCGCAGGGCGCCCTGCCAGTCGTCCTGGGAGACGATCCATACCCAGGGGGCGCCGTAGCGGTAGACCGAGACGGGCTGCTTGCGGGCGGCCTCGACGATCTTGGCCAGACGCTGGTCGAGCTCCTGCATTCCCACTTTCGTGTAGCGTTCCATAGTGCCCATTGCCCCGCTCCCAGGCCGGTTCTCAAGGCTTGATTGGCCTGATGGCCAGGTGCCTTGTTGGTGTCCATGGCTTTGACGGGGGTGGCGGATTGCTACCGAAGTTTTGTCATGAAAGGTTCATCAGAGGGGGTGGTTTTCGAGGGGGTCGGGGTCGGGGTCGGGGTCGGGGTCGGGGTCGGGGTCGGGGTCGGGGTCGTAAGTGATTGTTTTGATTTTTGTTTGCGCATTCGTAGAAGATGTCGACAGCTAGTCACCTTTCCGCCCTTACGGCGGGTCCCTTTTTGAAGGATCTGTATGGACCGGACACATGGTGGACACATGTGCGGGGACATGGTGGACACATTAT
>NZ_JBMDJQ010000047.1:0-34932 GCF_057809275.1 Pseudomonas sp. FG36 | reverse complement strand
AGCAAGAGCAAGAGCAAGAGCAAGAGCAAGAGCAAGAGCAAGAGCAAGAGCAAGAGCAAGAAAAAAGCTTTGGATTAGTAGTTGGAAGTTTTCTATGTGCAGCAGCCTCTCGCCAAAAATAAGGCATGAGGCCACTGCAGAATTATCAAACTACAAGACGAATTCTAAAAACCGCCCCGCCTATCACGCACAAAGCCGCAATGGCTCCAATGTCCTACAAAGCACATCAAGCACACGATCTTCATGTTCATGAATAAAGAAATGACCTCCCGGAAACTTAGCCAGCGAATACTCGCCAACCGTCTCCCGCCCCCAGGCCTGCAATTGTTCGTCATTGGCGCGATCGTTCTCGCCGGCGAATACATGCAAGGGACATTGCAATGGCAGACGCTGCTCGTACGCATAACGGCCACAAAGCAGGAAATCCGCCTGCACGATCGGCAAGGTCAGGCTCATGAGCTCTTCGTTGGCCAGCACTTCCTCGGAGGTACCACCCAGCTTGCGCAGCTCGGCGATCAATTCGGCATCGCCACGCGGCTCGGTCCATTTGCCACCGGCGTAATCCTCACGCCGGGTCGGCGCCGCAGTGCCGCAGGCGAACAAGGCCACTGGCGGCGGGCAGCCGAGTGCACGCAGTTCATGGGCCAGCTCGAAGGCGACCAGCGCCCCCAGGCTGTGCCCGAGCACGGCGTAAGGCGCATGGGTGACGGCGCGCTGCTCATGGGCCAACTGCCGGGCGAGTGCCCGCAAGTCGGTATGCAGCGGGTCAGCCATGCGCGCGCCGCGCCCGGGCAGCTCCACCGGGCGCACCTGCAGCCAGGCCGGCAGCTTGCGCCGCCAGCGGCTGTAGACCATCGCGCTGGCACCGGAATATGGCAGGCACAGCAGGTTCAGGGTCGACACCGCCTTATTGCGCCGCGACTTCGGCCATCTTCTGGCGCAGGCTCAGCGGGCGCATGTCGGTCCAGACTTCGTCGATGTAGGCCAGACAGTCCTTCTTCAGGCCGCTCTTGCCCACCGCGCGCCAGCCATTGGGGATCGCCTTGTAGTCGGGCCAGATGGAATACTGCTCTTCGTGGTTGACCACTACCTGGAACTGGATATCGTCGCGGTCGAAAACGGAAGTCATTGCCTGTCTCCTTGAATGATGAGGGCCGAACGCGCCGGGCGCAGGGCGGCTTCCATGAAAACGAAAAGAGCGCGGGGAAAATTAGGGGCGCTCGACGATAGCATTGCGGCGCGCTCAAGATCGAGCGCCGCCCGCGCAGCGCATCGCGGATGAATCCGCTCCTACGTTTGCCAGGCTTGTTTGCACGACAGGATATCGTCTGGTGCTACTGGGATTCACTCCCCCAGCCCAAGGCCTTGTACAGCGCAATCGCATCCAGGTACGAGGCCGTCTCCGCCTCCGCCACCTCGCGCTTGATCGAGAACAGCGCGCGCTGGTTCTCGAGCACCGCCAGGTAGGTGCCGGCCCCGCGCCGATAGCGCTTGTTGGCGATGTCGATGGCCTCGCTGCCGTGACCGGCGGAGGCCACCAGGCTTTGCAGCCGCGCCTGGTTGCGCACCAGTTGAGTGACGGCGTTCTCCACTTCCTCGCGGGCCAGCAGCACCGCCTGCTGGTAGCGCGCCTGGCTGCCCTCGGCCAGCGCCTCGCGCACCCGCAGGCGCGCACGGGCATTGCCCAGGCGCAAGGCCGGCCAGGTGACCATCGGCGCCAGCTCATAAGCGCGGGCCGCGCTGCCCAGGTCGCCGCTGCGCAAGGCGAAGAAACCAATGAAACCGCCCAGGTCCAACCGAGGGTACAGCTCGGCGGTGGCCGCGCCGACATCCTCGGTGCTGGCCGCCAGCTCACGCTCGGCACTGATCACATCAGGTCGCTGGCCAATCAGCGCATCGACGTCGCCCAGCGGCAACTGGCGCGCCAACGGCGGCAGGAACGGCGCGGCGCCCTGCTCCTGGCTGCCCGGCACCTGCCCAGTCAGCACATCGAGGCGATAGCTGGCCTGCTCGATGGCCGCCTGCAACGGCGGCACCCCCGCCTCGCTGAGCAGCAGGTTGGCATGGGCGTTCTGCTGATCCTCGTACTGGCCACTGCCGGCGCGCACCTGGGCGCTGGTCAGTTGCAGGGTCTCGCGCCAGGCCTCGACCTGGTCCTCGGCCACGACGAGGCTGCGCTTGAGGCCGAGCTTGAGGTAGTAGTTGCGCGCTACTTCGGCGGCGATGCTCAGGCGCACCTGGCGCAGGTCCGCCGCCGCCGCGTCGGCACGCGCTTCGGCGGCATCGGCCAGGCGTTGCAGGCGGCCGAACAGGTCGATCTCCCACTGCACGTCGAATCCGGCGCGGTACTGCTCGGTACGCATGCGTCGCGGGTCGCTGCCATCGGCCGGTTGCTGCTGCTCCAGGCTCTGGTTGTAGCCGGCGCGGGCAGTGACCCAGGGGTAGCGGTCTAGGCTGCGGTCGTCGAACAGCGCCCGCGCCGCCAGCAGGTTGGCATGAGCCTGGCGGATATCGTGGTTGTTGGCCAGGGCCTGGTCGACCAGGCGCACCAGCTGCGGATCGTCGAAGAACCGCCACCACTGCTCCGGCATCTCGCCACGGGCGGCGAAGGCGGCGCGCTGCGGACTGTGCAGGCCACTGGCAGGTGCCTCGGGCTTGCGGTAGTCGGGGCCGACGCTGCAGGCCGACAAGGCCAGGGCCATCAGGGATACGACGAATACCGGCTTCATGGCTGGCTCTCCAGGGTTTCGGCCAACGAGCGGGCCCGCGCCGAACGCGCCGTGCTGGCATGGTCACGGGCCAGCAGGCTGTAAATGGTCGGCAGAACGAACAAGGTGAACAAGGTGCCGACCAGCATCCCGGTGACGATCACCACGCCGAGCCCGAAGCGGCTGGCGGCGCCGGCTCCGGAGGCGAACAACAGCGGGATCAGCCCCACCACCATGGCCGCCGTGGTCATCAGGATCGGTCGCAGGCGGATCTGCGCCGCCTTGCCGATGGCCGTACGCCGGTCCAGGTGCTGCTCGGCCTGCAAGGTATTGGCGAACTCGACCATGAGGATGCCGTGCTTGCTGATCAGACCGATCAGCGTCACCAGGCCGATCTGCGTGTAGATGTTCACCGTGGCCACCCCCAGCGCCAGTGGCAGCAGCGCGCCACTGATCGACAGCGGCACGGTGATCAGGATGATCAGCGGATCGACCAGGCTCTCGTACTGCGCCGCCAGCACCAGGTAGATCACCACCACGGCGGCGAGGAAGGCCAGCATCAGGGCATTGCCTTCCTGCTGGTACTGGCGTGCGTCGGACTGCCAGTCGATGCTGAAGCCCGCCGGCAATTCGGCGGCGACCTGCTCGAGGAAGGCCACGGTGTCGCCCAGGGTGACTCCGGCCGCCGGGATGCCCTGGAAGGTCGCGGCGTTCTGCTGGTTGAACTGGGTCAGGCGGTTGGGCTCGACCTGCTCGCTGACCTGCACCACGGTGGACAGCGGCACCAGCCTGCCCTCCTCGCTGCGCACGTACTGCCGGGTCAGGGCCTGCGGGGTCAGGCGCTGGTCGCGCGGGCTCTGCGCGATCACATCATAGGAGCGGCCATCCAGGCCGAAGCGGTTGAGGTAGTTCTCGCCCACCAGCACCGCCAGCGACTCGCCGATGTCCTGCATGCGGATACCCATGCTGTTGGCCTTGGCCCGGTCGACGCGCACCTGCACCACCGGGTTGTTGTAGTCCAGGTCGCTGTCGACCACGGCGAACAGGCCGCTCTGCCGCGCCTTGGCCTTGACCTGCTCCATGGTGTCGAACAGCACCCGGTAGTCCTGCGAGCTGCGCAGCACCATCTGCACCGGCAGGCCACCGGTGGAGCCCGGTAGCGCGGGCAGCTGGAAGGCGAAGATGCTGGTGCCCTCGACATCGTTCACCGCCGCCTGCAGGTCAAGCTGGATCTGCGAGGCATTGCGTTCGCGCTCGTTCCACGGTTGCAGGTTGATGCCGCCAATACCTGAGGCGATGCCGTCGCTGCCGTTGATGATCCAGGTGCTGACGGTCTCCGGCAGGGTCCGGTAGACCGCGTCGAGCTTGTCGGCGAAGCGTTCGACATAGGCCAGGTTGGCGTGCTGTGGCGCCTTGATCGCAGTGAGCAGCCCGGCCTGATCCTCGGTCGGCGCCAGCTCGCGCTGCGGCAAGGCGTACAGCAGCGGCAGACTGACCAGCACCAGCAAGGCGAAACCGACGCTGATCCAGCGGTGTTTCAGCGAGAAGCCCAGCACATGGGCATAGCGGTCGGCCAGCCAGTCGAAGAAACGGTTGGCCGCATGGGCCATGCGCCCCTCGGACTGCCGGGCGTTGAGCAGGAACGAGCTCATCACCGGCGACAGGGTCAGGGCCACCACGCCGGAAACCACCACCGCTCCGGCCAGGGTCAGGGCGAACTCGCGGAACAGCGCGCCGGTCAGGCCGCCCATCATGCCGATCGGCGCGTACACCGCCGCCAGGGTGATGGTCATGGCGATCACCGGCCCGGCTACCTCACGGGCGCCGATCAACGCCGCCGCCACTGGGGTGCGCCCTTCCTCGATATGACGGTGGACGTTCTCCACCACGACGATGGCGTCGTCCACCACCAGCCCCACCGCCAACACCATGGCCAGCAGGGTGAGCAGGTTGACGCTGAAGCCGAACGCCAGCATCAGCGCCGCGGCGCCGAGCATCGACAACGGGATGGTCACCACTGGGATCAGCACCGTGCGCAGCGAGCCCAGGCACAGGTAGATCACCACCACGACGATTGCCAGGGCCTCGAGCAGCGTCTTGGTTACCTCGTCGATGGAGGCCTGGATGAAGCGCGCCGTCTCGAAGGCCAGCTCCGCCTTGACGTCCGGCGGCAGGGTCTGGCGAATCTGCGGCAGCAACTGGCGGATGCCGTCGACGATCACCAGCGGGTTGCCGCCCGGGGTGGCGAACAGCCCCAGGTGCACCGCCGCTACGCCATCCATGCTGGCGCTGGTCTCGGCCGAAGCCGCGCCCAGCTCGACCGTGCCGATATCGCGGATGCGCACCAAGCCGTTGCCGTCGTTGCGGATCACCAGCTCGCGGAAATCGCCGACCGAGGTCAGGTCGGTGTCGACGCGGATGTTGGCGATCACGTACTGGCCCTTCACCTTGCCCGGCGCCGCCTGGTAGTTGTTGCGGCGCACCGCCTCGGCCACATCGGCCGCGGTCAGGCCCCGGGCGGCCAGGCGCGCCGGGTCGATCCACAGGCGCATGGACAGGGTCTGGCCGCCGAACACCTGGACCTTGGCCACGCCCTCGATGGTGCTGAGCAGCGGCTCGACCACCCGGGTGAGGTAGTCGGTCATGGCCGGGATCGGCAGGCTCGCGCTGGCGAAGCCGATGTAGGCCACCGCCGTGGACTCGCCCGCCGAGCGCTCGATCACCGGATCGTAGGCCCGCTCCGGCAGGCGGAAGCGCACCTGGTTGACCTTGGCCATCACCTCGGTGAGGGCCTGGGTCGAGTCGCGGTTCAGCTCCATGCGCACGGTCACCAGGCTACGGCCCTGCACCGACGAAGACGACAGGTAGTCGATGCCCTCCACCGACGACACCGCCTGGGCGATCGGCTGGGTGACGAAACCCTGCATCAGCTCAGCGGGGGCGCCGGGGTACTCGGTGGTCACGGTGATGGTCGAGCTTTCCAGCAAGGGGTACTGGCGGATCGGCAACTGCAGCAGCGACAGCAGCCCCAGCAGCAGGATCAAGGTGCTGACCACCAGCGCCAGCACAGGCCGGCGCACGAACAGGTCGGTGAATGTCATGGCGTTTTCTCGCTGGGGTCAGGCGCCGCTGGCCGGGGCCTGCAGGGTGTCTTCGGTGGCTTGCACGGCGGCGCCGTCGCTCAGGCGCAGCTGCCCGGACACCACTACCTGGTCGTCCTCGCGCAAGCCCTGCTCGATCACCACCCGGCCGGCCTGGCGTTCACCGGTACGCACTGCCACGCGCTGGACCACCAGGGCATCGGCGGCGGCATCGTGGCGGGCGACGAACACCGTATCGCCGTAAGCGGTGTAGGCAACGGCGGTTTCCGGCACGGTCAGCACCTGGCCGTCATCGGGGCTGGCTACCTGCACGCTGGCATACATGCCGGCCGACAGGCGCGCATCGGGCTTGGCCAGGGTGGCCTGCACCTGCACCGTGCGCGAACGGCCGATCAAGGGGTCGATGGCGGTGATATGCGCGGTGAAGGCCGTATCGGGGAACGCATCCAACCGCACCTCGACCGCCTGACCGGTGCGCAGCTGGGCGCTGAGCTGCTCCTCGAGAGAGAAGTTGACGTACAGGCTGCGGGTGTCGATCAGGCTGACCACCGGGTCGCCGACATTGAGGTACTGACCCTGGTTCACCCGGCGGATACCCAGGCGCCCGTCGAAGGGTGCGCGCACCGCCTTCTGGGCGATCACCGCCTCGGTACGGGCCAGCTCGCCCTGGGCCATGTCGCGGGCCGCCAGGGCGTTGTCCAGCTGTTCCTGGGTGGCGGCGTTCTCGCGCAGCAGGTCCTTGACCCGCCGGTAGTTGGTCCGCGCATTGTCCAGCTGGGCCTTCAGGCGCAGGCGCTCGGCCTGCTCCGGGGCATCGTTGAGGGTGACCAGCACATCACCCTTGCGCACCTGCTGGCCGGAGCTGAAGTTGATCGCCGTCACCCGCCCGCCGATCTCGGCCGACACCAGCACCTGGTGCACCGCCTCCAGCTCGCCGACGCCGGCGAAGGCGCGTTTCTGCGGTGCTTTCTGTACCGTGGCCAGGGCCACCTTGACCAGGTGCCGCGGCGCGGCTGCCGTGGCCTGGGCCTGCCCGGTGTGGCGCCAGGCCAGGCCACCGGCGGTGACCAGGGCCAGCACCAGGGCACTGCCAAGTATTGCCTTGCTATTCATTGCGCGTCCTCGCCTCAGGCCCAATCCAGGTTGAACAGGAAGAACGCCAGGGTCGCCCACAGCACCAGCACCAGGTGGGTGAGTTGCAGGCCTTCCTGGCGTATCCAGTAGCCGAACCACAAGCCCCCGAGCAGCATGGCGAAGGTGAAGGCAAGGAAGGCGCCAAGCGCCAGGTTCAACCAGGTGCGGGCCATGAGCGGGTCCTGCACGACGATCAGCCCATAGGTGCCGACCCAGGCCGCCAGGCTGGCGACGATCTGCAGCAGCAGGATCACCAGCAGCGCGGCGCGGGCCAGGCCCGCCGAATGACAGGCCCTGCGCAGCAAGGGGAATTCGATGGCCGGCGGCTGGCGCAGTGGCGCCATGGCCAAGGTGGCGCCAATGGCACCGACGGAACTGGCGAAAGCCTGCAGGTTGTTCAATACCGCGATGCTCAGCCACAACGCCAGGCCCACGGCCTGGATGGCCTGGAACAGCCACAGGGAGGTGTGCAAATCCATATCAACGTCCGTATTGATGGCCTGGGCGGGGCGCCAGGCAATTACACAAGAAAACGCTTGGATATTAGAGGCAGCCTTGCCGATACACAAGCGCCCCTATTACAGGGGCGCATGATCGAGGGAGCGTTGATGCGGGTCAGTGCCCCGGCGTTACCGGGGGCAGGTAATGTGACAGCGCAGCGCTAGACGAGCTCACGCCTGACCCGGGACACGTGTCAGGGCTTCGCGAAAGCGCTGGGTACTGGCCAGCGCCAGCACCAGGCCGACAACCGCCACGCCGCCCCCCACCAGGCCGATATGCGCCACGCCCACCTGGCTGCTGACAATGCTGCCAAGCAACGCACCGCCACCGATACCGATGTTGTAGATACCGGAGAACAGCGCCATGGCCACGTCGGTGGCGTCCGAGGCAAGCTTGAGGGTCTTGGACTGCAAGGCCAGGCTAAAGCTCAGGATCGCCACGCCCCAGACCATGCTCAGGGCGGCGAACACCTGGAAATTGCCCGACAGCGGCAACATCAACAGCAGGCACGCGGCCAGGGCGCCGATGGCACCTACCAGGAAACCATGGGGGAAACGCTCGCTGTAGCGGCTGAACAGCACCGAGCCGAACACGCCGGCACCGCCGTACAGCAACAGCAGCAACGTGGTGTGTTCGCCACTGATCCGCGCCACGTGCAGGGCGAAGGGTTCGATGTAGCTATAGGCGGTGAACTGCGCGGTGATCACCAGGGTTACCAGCATGTAGGTGATCACCAGCGCCGGACGCTTGAACAGCACCGGCAGGCTGCGCAGCGAGCCGGAGTTCTGGCTCGGCAGCAGCGGCAGCGACTTCATCAGGCAGAGCATGGTCGCCAGCGCCACCCCGGCGATACACAGGAAGGTGATGCGCCAGCCCAGCGCCTCACCCACCACGCGCCCCAGCGGGATGCCCATGACCATCGCCAGGGTAGTGCCGGTGGCCAGCAGGCCCAGCGCCTTGGCCTGCTGGCCGGGCGGCGCCACACGCACCGCCAGCGACGCGGTGATGGCCCAGAACACGGCATGGGCCAGGGCGATTCCGATGCGGCTGACCAGCAGCATGGCGAAGCTCTGCGACAACCACGACATCAGGTGGCTGAGGATGAACACCAGGAACACCAGCAGCAGCAGGCGGCGGCGCTCGATGTTGCGGGTCACCAGCATCATCGGCAGCGAGGCCAGCGCCACCACCCAGGCGTAGATGGTCAGCATCAGGCCGACCTGCGCGGTGCTCATCTCGAAGCTGCGGCCGATATCGCTGAGCAGCGCCACCGGGACGAACTCGGTGGTATTGAAGATGAACGCCGCCAGCGCCAGGGCGATGACGCTCAGCCAACTGCCGCTGCCGGCGGTGGGAGGCATGGAGGTGGGGACGGGACCATTCATGTGAAGACGCTTTTCTCCGCGGACAAGGCAACAGGACGCGCATCGCCTGCCCGGATGCCAGGCCGGTGACGCACGTTTTTTATTGGAAGGATGTCCGGCATGGTACGCATCAAGGCGGGGCCTCACAACCGCAGGTGCGGACGGAGTACCATGCGCGCCTGCGTGCACCTTTTTGTCGCACATCACCTACCCTGCGGAACAAGGAGTTCGATCCGCCCATGGACAAGCAGCACCCCCAGCAGCAATGGCGCGAGGCGGTCATCGCCTATGCCGAGGCCATCAACCGCTATGTCGCGCAGGGCCGCGCGCAAGGCTGGGACGATCTGGAGGAACCACAGGCAGCGGCCACCGAGCACCTGCTCGAGGCCTGGCAGGCGGCGCTGCTGGCCATCAACCGCCCGGGCACCGACGAGCAGCAGCGCCAGCTGTTCCGCGAAGCCTGGCCCCCGGCTCACCTGCCGCTGCTGCCATTGCTCGACGAACAGGCCCAGGGCATCGGCAACCTGCTGCTGCTCGACGACGGCAGCCTGCTGGTGCGCATCGGCATGCCGTTCGAGCGCGGCCAGGTGCTGCGCCTCGATGGCCAGGGCGTCACGCCGGTGATCGGTGTCGAGCACTTCGGGCGTTGCCCAGGGCGGCGCTACTACGCCCTGGCCAACGCCGAGGGGGTACGCGTGACCGATGGCTGGGGCGGCCCGCAGGTGGCCCGGCTGGCCTGGCCCCATGGCCTGGAAGGTTTGCCGGCGGGCTACCCGTTCGACCCCTTCGACCTGCCGCCGACGCCCACCGCGCTGCTGCCCTTCCCCGATGGCCAGCGGGTGCTGCTGGTCAGCAGCGACGGCATCTTCGTGCTTGCCGCCGCCGGCGCCACACGTCTGCTGCCACGCGAGGACGACATTCTCGCGGAACTGCGCCAGGGCACCGACCCGGACGACATCGCCCTGGGCCTGACCATGGCACATGCCGCGCTGTCACCGGACGGCAGGCTGGTTGCCCTGGGCGAACAATGCGGCCGTCACCTGGTTCTAGACGAGCAGTTCAGGCGCATCGCAGAGGTCGGCCCAGCCAGCGAGTACCCGCACTTCGCGCTGTTCAACCGCCGGGGCGACCAGTTGATTCTCAATGCCTGCCACTTCTATCAGGGCGGCACACTCGGCGTACGGGTGGCCGACCTGCCGGGGCTGGATACCGGTTTCTACAGCAAGGACCCACGCACGCCACTGCTGCAGGGCGGCGCGAGGGTCTACGCCGGGGTGGCCCGTGACGGCGAATACATCGTCGGTGACGCCCATGGCTACCTGCGCGCCTTCGGCGAGGATGGCCACGAGCACTGGCAGCACTATCTTGGTTCGACCATCAGCGCCATGGACATCAGCGCCGACGGCCGCACCCTGGTGGTGGCCAGCCATGCCGGGTTCATTTCACAGATCGCCATGGACCGCGGCCGACCGCAGTGGCAGATCGGCACGGGGGCGCATGGCGAGGTGCGGCGCTGGTTGTGCTGGAAAGGCTTCGACCGGCCGCTGGCCTGGTAAGTCGCTGGCGCGGGCCTGCGGCAAGGCATCCGTCTCAGGAAGCCGCCGTCGCCTGCCCGCCCTCCTCGACCCGCGCCGCATACCGTTGTGCCAGCACCGCGCAGACCATCAGCTGGATCTGGTGGAACAGCATCAACGGCAGGATCATCGCGCCGATGCCACCGCCGACGAACAGCACCTGGGCCATGGGCACGCCTGTCGCCAGGCTCTTCTTGGAACCCGCGAAGAGGATGGTGATGCGGTCCTCGACATTGAAGCCCAGCAGCCGCCCGAGCAGCCGCGTGCCGAGCAGCACCACCGCCAGCAGGATCCCGCACACGGCGAACAGCCCCGCCAGGTGCTGCGGCGACACCGTGTGCCACAATCCGGTCACCACCGCCTCGCTGAAGGCGGTGTACACCACCAGCAGGATCGAGCCCTGGTCCACCAGTTTCAGCCAGCGCGCATTGCGCTTGACCCAGGCACCGATCCAGCGGCGGGCGATCTGCCCGGCGACGAAGGGCACCAGCAACTGCAGGGTGATCTTCAGCACCGCGTCCAGCCCGGAGCCGGTGTCGCCCGAGGCGCCCAGCAGCATCACCACCAGCAGCGGCGTGAGGAAGATCCCCAGCAGGCTCGAGGCCGCCGCGCTGCAGATCGCCGCCGGTACGTTGCCACGGGCCAGCGAGGTAAAGGCGATGGCCGACTGCACCGTGGCCGGCAAGGCGCACAGGTAGAGCACGCCCAGGTACAGCTCGTTGCCCACCAGCGGCACGAACAGTGGCTTGAACGCCAGCCCCAGCAGCGGGAACAGCACGAAGGTGCAGGAGAACACCAGCAGGTGCAGGCGCCAGTGGCCGGCACCGGCGATGATCGCCTCGCGCGACAGCTTGGCGCCGTGCAGGAAGAACAGCAGGCCGATGGCCAGGTTGGTCAGCCAGCCGAACAGCACCGCGCCGTCGCCTGCGCAAGGCAGCACGGTGGCGATGAACACCACCCCGAGCAGGGCCAGGGTGAAGTTGTCGAACAGCATGCGCAAATATCTCATCACAGGTTCCGTCTTGTCTTTGTGCAAGCCTGGACGATAAGGTCTCGGCCTTTATGCCGCTAACGCCGGAACCCCCGTCAGTGTCGCCCAACGGACAACCTGGCGACTGAATCACGAAAAGGAACCTTGCACCATGAAACGTCCCCCACACCTGCTGCTGGCCACTGCTCTGACGCTGGCCGCGCCACCGCTGTTCGCAGGTGACCTGCAGCACAGCGTCGATGGCGTCATCCAGCCGCTGATGCGCGAGCACGGCATCGCCGGCATGGCCGTGGCAGTGTATGCCAATGGCCAAGCGCACTATTTCAACTATGGCCTGGCCGACAAGGCCAGCGGCCAGGCAGTGACCCGCGACACCCTGTTCGAGGTCGGCTCGGTGAGCAAGACCTACACCGCCACCCTCGCCGCCCTGGCCAGCGCCGAAGGCAAGCTCGACCTCGCGGCGCCCGCCAGCCGCTACCAGCCCGCCCTGGCCAAGGCGCCGATCGGCAGCGCCACGGTGCTTGAGCTGGGCGCCTACAGCGGCGACTGCCTGCCGCTGCAGTTCCCCGACGAGGTGCAGACGAAGGAGCAGACCCTGGCCTGGTTCCAGCACTGGCAGCGCCGCGCCGAACCCGGCACCCAGCGCTGCTACTCGAACCCCAGCCTGGGCCTGTTCGGTGACCTGGCAGCTCGCGCGCAGAAGCGGCCATTCGCCGAGCTGATGACCCAGGGGCTGCTGCCCCGGTTGGGCCTCGAGCACACCTACCTGGAAGTACCGGCCAACGCGCGTGGCCTCTATGCCCAGGGCTACGACGCCAAAGACAAGCCTGTGCGGGTCAGCCCGGGCCCCTATGCCGAGCAGGCCTATGGCATCAAGACCAGTGCCAGCGACCTGCTGCGCTACGTGCAGTTGCAGCTGCAACCGGACACCCTCGACTCGGCCATGCGCCAAGCCATCGCCATCACCCAGTCCGGTTACTTCCAGGTCGGCGCCATGACCCAGGGCCTGGGCTGGGAGCGCTACCCCTATCCAGTCGCCCTCGACACCCTGCTGGACTACAACGGCGCGAGACTGGTCCGCGAGCCCAACGCCACCCGCGCACTGACCCCGGCACTGCCCGCCGAACCCGCCGCCTGGTACAACAAGACCGGCGCAACCACCGGTTTTGGCGCCTACGTAGCATTCGTGCCGTCGAAACAGATGGGCATCGTGCTGCTGGCCAACCGTAACTACCCCAACGAGGAGCGGGTACGCGCCGCACAGCGCATCTTCTCCAGCCTGGAGCGCTGACATGCTCAGAGTCCTTGGCAAGGCCTCGTCGATCAATGTGCGCAAGGTGCTGTGGACCTGCGTCGAACTGAACCTGCCGTTCGTACGCGAGGACTGGGGTAGCGGCTTCCAGTCCACCGACTCGCCCGAGTTCCTCAGGCTCAATCCCAATGCCATGGTGCCGGTGATCGTCGATGGCGATTTCGTCCTGTGGGAATCCAACACCATCCTGCGCTACCTCGCCAACCAGCATGGCGGCGCCCACCTCTACCCTGGCGCTCCCCGGGCTCGCGCCGCGGTGGACCAGTGGCTGGACTGGCAGGCTACCGACCTCAACGACGCCTGGCGCTACCCGTTCCTGTCGCTGGTGCGCCAGTCCCCGGCCCATCAGGAACCGGCGCAACTGGCCAGCACCAGCGCCCAATGGATGGCGAAGATGCGCCTGCTCGAACAGCGCCTTGAAGCGACCGGCGCCTTCGTTGCCGGCAACGCCTTCAGCCTGGCCGACATGGCCATCGGCCTGTCACTGAACCGCTGGCTACGCACTCCCTTGGAGCACCCGCCGCTGCCAGCACTTGCCGCCTACCATGCACGCCTGCGACAGCGCCCGGGCTTCCTCGAGCACGGCGACAACGGCTTGCCATGAACATCGGAGGTGGATTGTCAGACAAGATGTAGTGCATGAAAATTTTCACTACAAAGCTGTTGACGCCCTTCCCGGGTCTTGGGCATGATGAGGCCGTCTCCCTGATCGGGAGCGGTGGCAAGGGTGTTCCAGACGGCCTGCGCGGTAACGCAGGCCGTCCGTGGAGAGGGAAACTGCCCAGAAGGCAGCGTGAGAAAGCCCCTGTTGCGAAGCTGCTGTAGCAGCCTTGGTTAGCGCGCTACATGGTGTGGCGCCAATGTGAACTTCAGACGAACTTCACCAACGAATGTGAGTAATGGGGGCTTTATGATGAACTTGAACAACAATCCAACCATCGACCAACTGGCCCAGCTGTTCGCCGCGCGCAAGGACAGCCTCGACGACCACCTGCTGTGGGTCAGCCAGTCCGGCGAGGTCCGCCTAGATCGTCTGCCGCCGAACACGGTCGAAGACGAGTTCGAATCGCACATGCCGAGCATGCGCGCCCGTTTCAAGGTCTACCGCCGTGGCCAGGGCTACGTCGGCAAGAAGGCCGCCGCCGACACCTCTTTCGTCGGTCGTGTGCTCGAGACCCTGCAACAAGAATGGCCGACCGCCCGTGAGCGGCAGGCAATCAAGGTGATCGACGCGTTGAACTGATCCCGCGGCTTTACACCGTTTCTTGAGCCCGGCCCGACAAAGGCCGGGCTTTTTCATGCCTGGCGCCTGCGTGGCATGGCTTCGGGCAGCGGCAAGGCGCCCGTGGCCAGGGCGCGGGCGCGGTCAACGCCCCACACCAGGGCGCGGGTCATGGTCTCGCCCGGGCGCGAGGGGTAGTACTCCTCCAGCAATGCCTTGCCGTCGCGGGCGTACAGCCCGAGAAACAGCTGCGTGGCACCAACCCTGGACAGGCGCACCTGCACATCGAAGCTGGTACCGTCGCTCAACTCCTCGTCATGGCTGCGGCTGTGCAACTGTGCATCGGCCCATTGCCAGTAGGTCTCTTCCCTGATTCGCATTGAAGTCGATACTCCGTGTCTGAAATGCCGCGCAAGAAAAGCACAGCCTCGAGCCGGCGGCGAGGGGGACGCGCCGATACCATGAGCGGGATCAAGAAATGACGGGAAATGCGTGCCGTTGGGCGGTTTTGCAGTGTTCGGACAAACATGATCGCGGGGCAAGCCCGCCCCCACAGATTTCTAGCAAGGTCTGTGGGAGCGGGCTTGCCCCGCTAATGTGCTGTTTCACTTTTTCGAAGGAACACGCGGCGTGAACCGCCCCTTCTTGGCCCGTTGCAGGTGCGCCGGCTGCAGTTGCTCCGATTCGTCCAGGGTCATGTTGGCAAAGCCCAGGCGCAAGGCCGCTTGCCCGCAGCGCACCTGGCTGTTGATCGGAAACGCATCGTTCAGGTCTTCAAAAAAAGATTCGCTCATGCCCTGACTCCCTCCAATGGCGACCGTGCCGGCAGGCAATGCACCTGCCTAGTGAAGCAGCGGCCCGTTGAAGTGAGACTAGCCGGTCATTTGCAGACCAGCCGGACAAAAACTCCTTGCCCGACCAGTGGCAACTGGCCTTACTTCAAACGCACCGCCGTACCGGTGGCGAACACCACGACCATCCCGCCCTGCACCGACGGCATGCTGATCTCGAAGTCCACGCCTACCACCGCATCGGCTTGCAACTGCCGTGCCCGCGCCACAAGCTCCTCGGTGGCCTGCTCACGGGCCAGCTTCAGCGCGCTCTCCAGGGTCTGCGAACGGCCACCGAAGAAGTCGCGAAAGCGTGCGAAGAAATCGCGCACGAAGTTGATCCCCTGCACCGATTCGGCGCTGACCACGCCGAGGTATTCGGCAACGGGGCGGCCTTCGAGCTGGCTGGTGGTGCTGATGATCATGGGTGAAGCTCCTGGAACAAGACAAAAGAGCACGATCCTAACAAATCCTCTGCGGCCAAATTACACAAGCAACTTCTTGAATAATGATTTTCCGGCTCCTAGACTCCCAGCGCAGGATCACGCAAGGAGCCTTCATGACCGCCATCCCCGAACAGCCCCCCGCACGCTGGAGCGAATTGCTCAGCGGCGGCAATGCGCTGCGCTCGATCGCCCTGGCCGGCGGTGTCGCCCTGCACGCCGTCAATGTCTATATCGTCACCACGCTGCTGCCCACGGTGATCGACGAAATCGGCGGGTTGGCCTTCTATGCCTGGAACACCACCTTGTTCGTGGTGGCCTCGATCATCGGCTCCACGCTTTCCACCCGCCTGCTGGCCCGCGGTGGGCCACGGGTTGCCTACCTGCTGGCACTGCTGGTGTTCACCCTCGGTTCGGCAGTGTGCGCAATGGCCACCAGCATGCCGCTGCTGCTGGTCGGGCGCAGCGTGCAGGGCCTGGGCGGCGGCATCCTGTTCGCCCTGAGCTATGCGCTGATCCACCTGGTGTTCGAGAGCCGCCTGTGGCCCCGCGCCATGGCCCTGGTCTCGGCGATGTGGGGGGTGGCCACACTGTGCGGCCCCGCCGTGGGCGGCGTGTTCGCCGAGGGCGGGCACTGGCGCTGGGCATTCTGGTCGCTGCTGCCGGTGGCCGCCACCCTGGCGCTGATCGTCTGCCTGCGCCTGCCGGCACGCCAGGCGCTGGACGACAATGGCGCCCGCCCGGCCTATGGCCTGATCGCCTGCCTGGTGGCCTCGGTGCTGGCGATCTGCGCGGCCAGCCTGGCCGACTCACTGTGGGTCAACCTGGGCGGAATCGTCGCCGGCCTGGCCATCGCCGCGCTGATCGCCCGCCTCGATCCCCGCGCCCGCCACCACCTGCTGCCCACTGGCGCCTACAGCCTCAGGCAACCGATGGGCGCACTGTTCGCCATGATGTGCCTGCTGGTCGCGGCCATCACCACCGAGATCTATGTGCCCTACTTCCTGCAGCGTATCCATGGCTTCGGCCCACTGGCCGCGGGCTACCTGACGGCCGTGATGGCCGCCGGCTGGACGGTCGGCGCCCTGGCCAGCGCCGGGCGTGATCGCGATGGCGGTGCCTGGCAGATTCGCTGCGGCCCGCTGCTGGTGGCCCTGGCGTTGCTGGCCCTGGCACTGCTGACACCCGCCTTGGCTTGGGTCGCCAGCACGCCGGGCCTGGCCCTGTTCGCCCTGGCCCTGGCCGGCGTCGGCCTGGGCATCGGCCTGGGCTGGCCACACTTGCTTACCCGCGTGCTGCAGGCGGCGCGCCCCGGCGAGGAAAACCTCGCTTCAGCCTCTATCACCACCGTGCAGCTGTATGCCACCGCGCTGGCCGCGGCCCTGGCCGGCCTAGTGGCCAACAGCGCCGGCCTGGTCGAGCCTGGTGGCGTGGAAGGCGCACGCAGTGCGGCGCTGTGGCTGTTCGCCGTATTCGCCTGTGCACCGCTGTTGGCCCTGCCATTGGCGCTGCGCCTCACCTCTAAACGCAAGGAGTGCCCATGAAGGAATCCAAGGAAGTCTACGAGCGCATCAGCGAGCAGTTCGAGGACTTCACCAGCCACGCCAGCCAGCGCGGGGTCGAGGTCGACACCTTTCGCTACATGGCCGGCGAAGTCATCGGCGAGGAGATCCTCGACCTGGCCTGCGGCCATGGTTTCTTCAGCCGCCGCCTGAAGGACTGGGGCGCGGCGCGGGTACATGGCGTGGATATTTCGCCGAGCATGATCTACCAGGCGCGCCAGGCCAATGACGGCATTGCCTACGAAGTGCGCGACGTGGCGCAGATGGGCCAGATCGGCCAGTTCGACAAGGTCACTGCAGCATGGTTGTTCAACTACGCCGGCAGCGTCGAGGAGCTGCGGCGCATGTTCGAAAGCGTCGCCCTCAATCTCAAGCCGTCCGGTCGATTGATTGCCTACACCGCCAACCCGGCCTTCGACCTGGCCCGTGGCAACTTCACCGAGTACGGCATCCGCGTACTGGACGAACAGCCGGTCGAAGGCGGCTTTCGCTGCCAGGGACAGTTCATGAGCACGCCGCCGGCGGACTTCACCTACTACCGCTGGCACAAGGCGGTCTACGAGCAGGCCGCCCATGACGTGGGCCTGCGCAATGTGCGCTGGATCGCCCCGCTGATCAGCGGCATCCGCAAGAAGGCGCATCCGCCGGGGTATTGGGACCTGTTCGAGCAGAACAGCCTGCAAGTCGGGTTGATCTGCAGCCGCTGAACTGGATTCCAGCGTGGGAGCGGGCTTGTCGGAACGCCGCACCGCCCGGATCACCGGCGAAGCCGGTGCCAGACGCCCCATCGCGAGGCAAGCCCGCTCACACCTGTACCAGCCACTCATCCACCAGCCCTTGGCGCGCCAGGGCCTCGCACCACGCAGGCTGCGCCTCGACCTGGACTTCATTGCAGTCGAGCTCGTACAACGCCTGCAACACCCGCCGCGCATCGACCTCCTCGATCACCTGGCAGCGCGCCCGGGCATAGCGCCCGTCACGTGTCGCCTGCGCCGTATGCAGCACCAGCGTCGGTGCAAGGCCATCCAGCACCTTGGCCGAGGCCGGGCAATCGAGCACCTGATCAACCACCACCCGCAACGGAGTCACCGGCTCGACTCGCTGTGCCGGAACATGCGCCAGCAGCGACGGGTCGCAGGCCTTGACCCAGTCACAGGTGGTCAACAACGCCGACGCCCTGCCCCGCCAGTACTCCAGCGGCGCCTGCTCGTCGCAATGGCTGAGCATCGCGCCCTCACCCATCGCGCCAATGGCCAGCGCCGCCGGCCGCAATACCCGCACCCAGGGGCGCTGGCGCTCGATGCGCGAGAAAAACCCGCGATTGAGTGCTCGCGCCGTGGGACAGGGCATGGCCTCGACCGCGATGCCCGCTTCGCGCAGCCGAAGCGCACCGATGCTCTGCGACGCATCGGCACTGGCCGTGACCACCCGGCGCACCCCGGCGGCCACCAGGGCATCGGCGCACGGCGGGGTGCGCCCATGGTGACCACAAGGCTCGAGCGTCACATAGGCGGTGGCCCCGCGCGCCGCCGGGCCTGCCTCCTGCAAGGCGTGCACCTCGGCATGGGCTTGGCCGGCGCGCTGGTGCCAGCCGCGCCCCACCACCTGGCCATCGTTGACGATCACGCAGCCGACCCGCGGGTTGGGCATGGTGCTGTACAGGCCCTGGCTGGCGAGCGCCAGGGCCATGTCCAGGTAATGGCGGTCGAGCGCACTCACGTGCGGACCAGCGCCAGCAGATAGCGGGCCTCGCCATGCTGACGCTCGATCACCTCCAGGTCCTGCCAGGTGAAGCCATGGGCCTCCAGTGTCTGGCGGATGCCAGCGTCGGTGAAGAAATAGCCCTGGCGCTGGTTGTCCATTTCCCGCCACCCTGCCTCGGGGTGGGCATCATCGACCCCGAACACGTTCAGCCCGACCAGCGCGCCGGGGCGCAGCAGGCGGCGCACATGGGCCAGGTAAGGGCCCCACTCGTCCGGGTGCTGATGGTGGAAGCAGCCGTTGTCCAGGGCCGCGTCGAACACCG
Organism: Pseudomonas sp. FG36; assembly: GCF_057809275.1. Taxonomy (NCBI): domain Bacteria; kingdom Pseudomonadati; phylum Pseudomonadota; class Gammaproteobacteria; order Pseudomonadales; family Pseudomonadaceae; genus Pseudomonas; species Pseudomonas sp. FG36. Next base: position 16,164 of record NZ_JBMDJQ010000047.1, on the reverse strand, counting down.
TCCCCGGCGCCGGCTGCCAGTCCTGCATGGCCTTGTTCACCAGGTCGAGGCGATCACCCCAGCGCTTGCGCAGCAGTGGCCAGCTGGAGTTCTCGACGATATCCAGCCCGGTGACGCGATGCCCGGCGAGGATAAAGGTTGAGGCATCGCGGCCACGTCCCACGCCGATATCCAGCACATGCTGGTCACCCTGCGGGTCGAGCCGCTCGAGGAAAGCCTGGGCCGCCTGGATCATGCCGACATCCCACGACCACTCGTCCTCGCCGTGGCTGTAGCGGTGCACGAACGAGGTGTCGAGGGCCTTGCGGTAGTCGCCCTGGGGCATGAAGTCGCTTGCTTGCTTGCTCATCGTGCTGCTCCTTCAGGATGCCAGGCGGGCGTCGATGCCGTAGATGCGCCCATCATAGGAACTGGCCAGGAACGCATCGCTGGCCGCGTCATGGGTCAGGCAGGAAATGCCGCTGGCGGTGGGCCTCTGTACCGGCAGCCAGCGCCGCGAGGCCAGGTCGAACAACGCCACGGTGCCGTTGTAGGCGGCGGTGGCGATCACCCGGCCATCGCTGGAGGCGGCGATGCACTTGATCGAGTGCTGGTGCGGCGAATCGAACACCTCGTCGCCGGTCTCCAGCCACAGGCGCAACTTGAGGTCGCGGCCGATACTGGCGAAACCGCCGGTGATCGGGCAGCAGCCGTTGGAAATGCGCGTATGGGCCGCCTCGATGTGCCGCACGCAGCTGAAGTCGGCGATGCTGTGCAACGCGGCGTCGGCCGAAGCGCAGACGCTGAACAGGTGACGCTCGTCGGCGGCCACGCCCTTGATCGCGTTGTCATGCATGGGGATCGACGCCACCAGGCGCAGGCCGCCCTTGCCGTCATGGCCGAACACCAGGCCTTCGCCGGTGTAGGTGCCGATCAGCGCCAGATCCTCGCCCTGCTTGACGAAAGTGGCGCCACAGTTGAGCGGCGAACGGTGCTGGTAGAGCATGCGCCCGGACAGGCCATCGAACACCTGGCCCATCTGGCCACCGGTCAGCAGCAGCGGACCGAACGGCAGGAGGAAGTTGCACAGGCTGCCGACACAAGTCACCGGCTGGTCGTCACGGTGCAGGATGCCCGCGTCGCCGATGCTGTACTGGCGCTCTTCGCTGCGCACCACGGCATTGATGCTCACTGCCGGCTCGATGCCCGACACCTGCCACTGGTCCTGCTCGTAGTTCCAGGTGGCGTAGCGCGAGCCGAAGGTGGCGAACACCAGCTGCTCGTCGCCGACAAAGGCGCAGCTGCGTGGCCAGACGATGCTCGGCAGCGCGGTGCTGCGACGCTTGACCAGGTTGCGCTCGGCGTCGAAGGTCCAGAGGATCGCCGAGCGGTCATAGCTCAGGCTCACCAGCAGGCGTTTGTCATCGTTCCAGACAATGCGCTTGATCCCTGCGGCATGGGCCGGCACGGTCTGCACCTGGCCGTCGGCGATGATCGAGATGCGCCCCTCGTCATCACCGGCGAACACCACGCCTTCACGGGTGATGGCGATGGTGTCGGTTTCCACGCCACCGATGTCCACCTCATCGCATTGCTGGCCGCTGCGGGTGTCCCACTGGCGAACGGTGCCGTCGTCGCTGCTGGAGATCAGGCGCTGGCCATCCGGTGACCAGACCACCGAGATCACGTCGGCCTGGTGGCCATGGAATGCCTGCAGTTGCACGCCATCGAGGTCGAAGATGCGCAGCACGTGGTCACGCGAGCAGGTCGCCACGCGCTGGCTGTCGGGCGAGAATACCGCCATCTCGACGTCGTCGTTGTGCCCCTGCAGCACGGCCTTCAGGCGCATGCTCGGCACTTCCCAGATACGCGCGGTGTAGTCGCTGCTGGCGCTGACCAGGTGCTTGCCGTCGCTGCTGAAGGCGCACTGGTTGGCCAGGTGGTCATGGTGCACGCGGTGGATCGGCTCGCCGGTGGTGGCGTTCCACAGGATCACCTGGTTGTCGTAGCCTGCGGTGGCGACGAAGTGCGCGGCATGGGCGGCGATACCGCTGATAGGGCCAATGTGTTTCATCGAAAGATCCTTTTTCGCTGGAGGTCAGAGCTTGATCGAATGGGCGGACTTGACGGCCTTCGCCTGCAGGTAGTTGCGGTTGTGGTTGGTCAGGAACACCCCGGTGGGTACCTGCTCGATCACATCGATGCCGCCGGCGCGCAGTTGGGCGACCTTCTCCGGGTTGTTGGTCAGCAGGCGGCACTGGTCCACGCCCAGGGCGCGCAGGATCTGCACGGCAGGGTCGAAGGAGCGCGAGTCGGCCAGGTGGTTGAGGCGCAGGTTGGCCTCGTAGGTGTCCAGGCCCGAGTCCTGCAGCAGGTAGGCCTCGAACTTGGAATACAGGCCGATGCCGCGCCCTTCCTGGCGCAGGTAGATCAGGTAGCCGCCGACCTCCTTGAGGGTGCGCAGGGCCTCCTGCAGCTGCGGGCCGCAATCGCAGCGCTGCGAGCCGAACACATCGCCGGTGATGCACTCGGAATGCACCCGCACCAGCGGCACGTCGCACTGATCGCGCGCGATGCCCACGGCGAAATGCTCCTGGTCGCGCGCGAAGCCGTTGAAGCCGAAGAAATGAGCATCGACATCGCCGCCGAGTATGGAAATCGGCACGATGGTGTGAAGCGAAACATCCTTGTTCATGGAATCAGACCTCTTGCACGGAAGACGGAAAAACTCAGTTGTGGTTTTCAACCAGACGCAAACCCATGACGTAGATCGGTCGCGGGTAACGTCCGTGGCGGCGCGCGGTGCGTGCCAGGTCGCGAAAACGGGTGAAGCTGCCACCGCGGGCCACGCGGTGGGTGCCGACATCGAGCACCAGGTCGTCCTCGATGCGCGGGCCACCGGGGTAAGGCTGGTAGTCCTCGGCAACGTACTCCTCGACGTTGCCGGCCATGTCCAGCACGCCGAACGGCGAGGCGGCGTCGATGAACACGCCCACCGGCGTGCTGTCCAGGTAGCCCAGCTCGGCGGTGTTGGCATGCTCGACCTGGTAGGCGTCACCCCAGGGGAACTGCCGCCCCTCGGGGCCGGCGGCGGCATATTCCCACTGCGCTTCGGTGGGCAGGGCAAAGCGCCGGCCGGTACGCTCGCTGAGCCAGCGGGCATAGGCATCGGCATCACTGGCCGAGACGCTGTACACCGGGTGGTTGGCATGGTGCCGTGGGTAGCGGCCAAAGGCCCAGCCGTCGGGGATGCCGGTATGACCGCTGTCGAGCAGGAACTGGCGATACTCCTGGTGCGTGACCGGGAAGCGGGCGATGCGGAACGCCGCCAGCTCAACCGCGTGGCGTGGGGTCTCCTTGTCGATCCAGCTGCGGTCCAGGCCCAGCCCGTCGAACTGGTCCATCACCTGCTCGACCGCTTGCGGATCGAGGCCAATGTGCACACGCGCCGCCGGAATATCGATCATCTGCGGGGCAAAGGTGTCGATGCGCGGGTCGCCACGCAGGGCCAGTACCTCGCCGGCGGCGATGCGCCGGGCCAGGGGTTGGCCGGGCTGCTGGAGAATCGTCAGCAGGACGTCCAGCGGTTCTTGCAGCAGATCGGCGAACGCCTCACCGACCTTGGCCTGCAGGGGATGCTCCTGGTACTGCTCGGGATAGCCCATCAATGCCCGGTCGCTGACATCCTTGGGCAGCGGGCTGGGCAGCCGTGGCCAATGCCACTGTTTGTAGCTGTTCATGCGAATACCTGCCTGGGCACACGCCGGCACGCGCAAAGGCGCGGCAGGCGTGTGACGACGTGGGATCAGAGACGGTCGAGGAGCAACCGCGGGTTGCTTTCGATCATCTCCACTTCGGCGCTGTACACCTCGATCACCAGCCCATCAGGGTCTTCGAAGTACACGGCGCTGCGCACGTTGTCCGGCCCATGGTGATAACCCGGTGCCGGGCCGTTGCCCTTGACCAGCTTGATGGTGCCGGCGGCGGTGACCTGGTCGGCAATGCGCCTTACATCCTCGGGCAGTGCCCGTATGCCGATGTGGTAGCCGGCCGGGTAGCTGAACGACTCGCTCTGCTCGATGAAGAAGTCGAAGCCGTTAAGCTCCATGACTGCCTTGCGCGGGCCGAGGTTGTAGCAGTAGTTGGCGCCGAGTATGTCGCTGTAGAAGGCCTTGGACGCCTCCAGGTCGCGGGTCAGGATGTTCACGTGGTTCATTTCCGGGCGCTGCCTGGCCCGCGCCGCCTCGTCCAGCCCCAGGCCGTCCAGGGAGCGCCACAGCTTGGTTGCCGCGGCGAACTTGGCGAAGCCCGCCAGCCAGTCCTTGACCGCCACCCCGGGCACCTGCCCGCTGGCGATATCCAGCGGGTACGGGTAGAGGAAGCCCTGGCTGGCCTGCTGCCACTGGGCGATCACCCCCGTGGCGGACGGCAACTGCGCCAGCGTGCCTTGCACCCGCACCAGCACCAGCGCGGTATTGCGGCACAGCCCGGCGGCCTCGCTGAGCAGCGTGTTCAGCGCCGCGGGGGGCGTGGCACTGTCGAGCAGCAGGCAGACCGCGTCCACCGGCCCCTGGCCGGCCGGCTTCTGGCTGACCTGCAAGCTGAAACCCGCTGCCGCCGCGGCGCTGCCCAGGCTGTCCAGGGCCTGGGCAGCCGCGTCACCGAGCGGCGCGGCGTGCAATGCCAATAGACGCAACATCAGGCAGCCCTCCGCCCGATCAGCAGGGTATAGCGGCCGATCGGCTCCTGCTCCACCGTGAGCCCCGCCGCGGCCATGCTGTCGATCAGGTAGCGGCTGGGGTGCAGTTCGCCGTTGACCGTGTTGAGCATCATGTGCAGGGAGAAGTCGGCCGACAAGGCCGGATGAATCTCATCGTCTTCCAGGGCCATGCTCAGCACAAGCAGCGCGCCGTCACCCTCGACCATGCCGGCGGCACCGGCGATCAGGGTGCGCACCTGCTCACGGGTGAAATAGTGCAGGCAGTCGTTGAGCATCACCACATCGGCGCGCTCGCCCTGGTACTGGGCCAGGTCCAACAGGTTGCGGGCATGGAAGCCAAGACGGTCGTCGAGCCGGTACTTGGCGAAGGTGGCCGCGGCCGCCTCGCGGGTGGGCTCCAGGTCCCAGACCTCGCCTTTGACCTGCGGATGGCGGCTGGCGATCTCGGCCAGGTAGGTGCCGTGGCCGCCGGCAAGGTCAATCACCCGACGGGCCTTGTCGAATAGCGGCAGGTCACGCAGCACATCCACCATGGGCTGGCTGAAGCGGACCATGGCGTCGTTGAAGGCATCGCGGGCCGCGAGGTCGTGCTTGAAGCGGTTTTCCTGCTGGAAGTCCAGCGAGGTGCGGCTGCGCAGGACTTCGTCCAGGCGTGGCCAGTTGTGCCACTGCAGGCGCTGGTGGTCGATGATCGGACCGATGAACTCGGTGCTGTCGCTGACCAGGAAACGCTGGCTCAGCGGCAGGTTCTCGAAGCCTTGTGCGGTGCGCTTGAGCAGGCCCATGGCGACCAGCGCGTTGAGGAAGATACGGCCCTTGTTCGGCACCCAACCCAGTGCATCGCTCAAAGCCTCGGCACCGACTGGCTGGCGGGTGTGGTCGAACACGCGCTGGGCCAGCGCCGAATGCAGGATGGCGGACTGGCGGTACTGGTCGGAGAGCTTCACCAGGTCGACCACGCTCTGCAGGCTGCTCACTTCATCGGCGTGTTCATAGATGGTCACGGGTTTCTGGGCGTTCATGCACTCACATCCCTGTCGAGTTGTTGTTGATGGGCCCATGCCCGGCATTTGCCAGCAAGGTGTCGACGCACTTGCACGCACCCCTCCCTGGGACCGGCAAGCATAGGCTCCGCAGATCAGCCTAGACGCGGATCAAATAAATACAACTAATACCTTTTATATTTTTATCGAATATTAATTTTCTCATCGATAATCGTTCCCCTTGCACAAATCACCGCGAATCCGGGCTATCCTTCGCCCACTTGCCTGCGCAAAGGATGGCCCAGGAGAGTGCCCGATCCGCTCATTCACGCCCGGTTTCCAGCGCTCCATGACCTCGACCACCGTAGATTCGAACTGCACCGCCGACCGCATCCTGTTCCTGCTCAAGACCCGCGGGCCGCTCAAGACCGCCGACCTTGCCCAATTGCTCGCCATCACCTTCGAAGCCACCCGCCAGCAGGTGCAGAAACTGCAGGCGGCCGAGCTGATCAGCGGCATCAGCGTGCCGGCCAAGGGTGCCGGGCGGCCCTCGCAGAAATGGGCCTTGACCGCCACCGCCCAGCGCCGCTTCCCCGATTCCCACAGCGTGCTGACCCTGCAACTGATCGAGAGCGTCGAGCAAGTGTTCGGCAGCGACGGCGTCGACCGCCTGATCAGCCGCATGGAAGACAGCAACAGTCGCGAGTACCAGCAAGCCTGCATGGGTGCCGAAAGCCTGGAAGACAAGGTGCGCATCCTTGTGCAACTGCGTGAGCGCGCAGGCTACATGGCCGAGATCCAGGCCGACGGCGACAACTGGCTGATCGTCGAGAACCACTGCCCGATCTGCATCGCAGCCACCCGTTGCCAGGGGTTCTGCCGCAGCGAACTGCAGGTGTTCCAGGCGGCAATCGGCGAGCAAGGGCTGGTGGAGCGCTGCGAGCACCTGATCTCGGGGGACCGGCGCTGCGTCTATCGCATCTCGCCGAAGTAGCCCCCACGCAGTGCTCGTCACGCGACACTATCAGATCCGCCGCCTGCCCTTCAGCACCGGGACGGTGGTCTGGGCAATCTCCACCTGCACCTGATCGCGACGGGTATTGGCCGCCAGTTCCGCCAGCGTCGGCTGGCTGAACAGCAACCGTGCATCGGCGTGCAAGCCGGCCTGGCGCATGCGTGCCACCAGGCTGACCGCCAGCAGCGAATGCCCGCCCAGCTCGAAGAAGTTGTCGTCGCGACCGACCTGCTCGATCTTCAGCACTTCGGTCCAGATCTGCGCCAACGCCTGCTCCAGCTCATCGCGCGGTGCCTGGTAGGCCCGGTTGATCACCGCCGCAGCGCCCGGCACCGGCAAGGCGTTGCGATCGACCTTGCCATTGGCGCTCAGCGGCAGCTCGGCCAGCAACACATAGGCCGACGGCACCATGTAGGCCGGCAGGCGCGCCAGCAGGTAGGCACGCAACGCTTCCAGCGCGGGCGCGGCGTGGCCATCGCGGCAGCTGGCATAGGCCACCAGGCGATCATCGCGCACCAGCACCACGGCCTGGCCCAGGGCCGGGTGGCTCGCCAGCAGGGCCTCGATCTCGCCTGGCTCGATACGCAGGCCATTGAGCTTGACCTGGAAATCGTTGCGGCCAAGGAACTCCAGCTCGCCATCGGCGCGGTAGCGCACAAGGTCGCCGGTGCGATACAGCCGGTCACCGGCCACGAACGGGCTGGCGATGAAGCGCTCGGCCTGCAGCGTCGGCAAGTTCAGGTAGCCACGGGCCACGCCGATGCCGCCGATGTGCAACTCGCCGGCGCACCCCATGGGCACCGGGCGGTCATGGGCGTCGAGCACATACAGGCGGGTGTTGCCGATTGGCCGCCCGATCGGCGGGGCGACGACGGGCAGTGGTTGCTGCGGTTCCAAGGTCCAGGCGGTGCTGTCGACGGTGGCCTCGGTGGGGCCATAGACGTTGTGCAGGCGCACCTGGGGCAGTCGCTCGCGCACGCGCTGCGCCAGTGCCAGGGTCAGTTCGCCGCCACCGCAGAACAGATCGCGCAGGCTGGTGCAGCGCTCCACGCCTGGGGTGTCGAGGAATGCATGCAACAAGGCCGGCACGAACTTCACGGTGGTCACCCTGCGGGCCTGGATCAGTTGCGCCAGGTAGGCCGGGTCACGGTGACCGTCGGGACGCGCCAGCACCAGGCGCAGCCCGGCACACAACGGCCAGAACAGCTCCCACACCGAACCGTCGAAACTGAACGGCGCCCGTTGCAGCAACGCATCATCGGCCTGCGGCGGGCACAGGTCGCTGCCCCAGCGCATCAGGTTGCACAGCCCGCGGTGCTCGACCATCACGCCCTTCGGCGTGCCGGTGGTGCCCGAGGTATACATGACATAGGCCAGGTGCCCGCCACCAAGCTCCGCCAGCGCGGGCGCCTGGTCACTGTGCGCCTGCCAGGCGCCCTGGTCCAGGTCCACCAGCGGTGTTGGCTGGCCATCGAACAGCCCGCGGGTGGCGCCCTGCACCAGCAGTGCCAGCGGGGCGCTGTCGGCGAGCAGGTAGTGCAGGCGCTCGTCGGGGTGGTCGGGGTCCAGCGGCACATAGGCGCCACCGGCCTTGAGCACGCCCAGCAGGCCGACGATCAGCGCCACGCCGCGCTCGAGGCAAACGGCGACCCGGGTGTCGGGCCGCACGCCGAGGCCGATCAAGTGGTGCGCCAGGCGATTGGCCTGGGCGTCGAGCTCGCGGTAGGTCAGCTGCGTCTGTTCGGTCTGCAGCGCCACGGCATCCGGCGCGCGCCTCACTTGGGCGGCGAACAGGGCAGGCAGATGCGGGTTTTCAGGGTCCAGCGGCACCTCGGTGGCGTTGACGGTTTCCAGCAGATAGCGGCGTTCATCTTCCGGCAAGGTCGACAGCGATTCGAGCGCCACCGGGGTTTCGCCGAGCAGCGCCTCGGCCAAGGCCCGCAGCGCGCACGACACATGCCCGAGCACGCGCTCGGCGCCCAGCTCACGGGGCGCACGCACGCTCAGGCGCAAGGTGTCGCCCTGCTCGTCCACGGTCAGCACCAGGGCATGGCTGTGCACCTCGCTGGCCTCGAGCAGCGTCACGCCCGGCAACGATGCAATCTGCGCCGTACCATGCCGATAATTGAGCAGGCTGTCGAACAGTGCCACGCCGGCCGGCAGGCCGCTGCAACGCTGGGCCAGGACCAATGGCGCGTCCTCGTGGCCGAGCAGCGCCGCCAGTTGGCTGTGAGTACCAGCCAGGGCCTGGGCCACATCACGCCCGGCCAGCGACACCCGCAGCGGCAGGCTGTTGATGAACATGCCCAGCGCCCGGTCGGCGCCCTCGCCAGCCATCACCCGGCCCAGCAGCACGCTGCCGAAGACCACCTCGTCACGGCCGCCCAGCGCCCCCAGCACCTGCGCCCAGGCCAGGTGCATCAGGCTGGCCAGGCCAACGTCGTGCTGGCGCGCGCGCTGGCGCAGGGTGGCGGCCAGGGCCTCGGGCACAGTGACGGCGCAGGTCTCGACATGCGCCACCCCTTGCGGCCCCTCAGCCATGCCAACCAGCCGAGGCGGCGCCTCCACCCCGGCCAGGGCCTCGCGCAGGTAGCGTTCATGGCCCACCTGCCGGCCCTCATCGCGGCTCAGCGCAACATAGTTGCGGTAAGCCACCGGAACAGGCAGTGCATGGCCTTCGCCTGTCATCAGCGTCGCCAGCTCGGCAAGCAGCACCTGCACCGACACCGCGTCGTTCACCAGGTGGTGGAAATGCAACATGCCCAGCCAACGCGCCTGGGCGCTGTCCTCGACACAGGCCAGGGCCATCATCGGCGCCTGGCGCAGGTCCAGGCGCAGCCCCTGCTCGCGCAGCCGCGTGGCCGCGTCGCCCGGGCCGGGCCCGAGCACGCTCAATGGCAGCCAGGCCTGGCGCCACACCACCTGCTGGGGCTGCGCCAGGCCTTCCCAGGCCAGGCTGGTGCGCAGGATGTCGTGACGTTCGATGACCCGGGCCAGGGCCTGGTTGAACGCCTCCAGCGCCGCCCTGCTGTCGAAGGCGAACAGCGCCTGTTGCAGGTAGGGATCGCGCTCGTCGGTGAGGTGGTGGTACAGCAGCCCCTCCTGCAACGGCGCCAGGGGGTAGATCTCCTGCACATTGGCCGCGCCGCCCGGAACCGTGCCGACGATGTGGTCGATGCTGGCCTGGTCGAGGTGGGTCAAGGCCAGCATCTCAGGGGTGATGCGCTGGCAACCCGGCGCCACGCGATTGGCCGGTACCGCTTGCGCGGGGGCACTGCCCAGCGACGCGGCGAGGCTGGCCAGGGTCGGCTGGCCGAACAGCACCTGGGCATCGGCGTGCAGCCCTGCCTGGCGCATGCGCTCGATCAGGCGTACCGCCAGCAGCGAATGGCCCCCCAGTTCGAAGAAGTGATCATGCCGCCCGATCTGCTCCACCTCCAGCAGCTCGGCCCATAGCGCGGCCAGGCGCTGCTCAAGCTCGCCCTGCGGCGGTTCGTGGGTGCGCCGCACCGAGGCTTCGCTGCCCGGCGCCGGCAGGGCGCGGCGGTCGAGCTTGCCATTGGCGGTCAGCGGCCAGACCGCCATCGCCACATAAGCCGATGGCAGCAATGCCGCGGGCAGGCGGTCGCGCAAGTGCTCGTGCAGGTCCAGCGGGGTCAGTACCTGCCCGGCGACATACCAGGCCACCAGTTGCCCGTCGCGCAGCAGTACCACGGCCTCGCGCACGGCTGCATGGCTGGCCAGCGCGCTCTCGATCTCGCCCAGCTCCACCCGCACACCGCGGATCTTCACCTGGTCGTCGCTGCGCCCGAGGTATTCCAGGGTGCCCTCTGGCAACCAGCGCACCAGGTCTCCTGTGCGGTACATGCGCGCGCCAGGCTGCTGGGTGAACGGGTCGTCGAGGAAGCGTTCGGCGGTAAGTTCGGGGCGGTTCAGGTAGCCACGGGCGACCCCCGCGCCAGCAATGTACAGCTCGCCCACGGCGCCCACCGGCAGTTGCCGGCCCTGGGCGTCCAGCACGTACAGGCGCGCATTGGCCACCGGCGCGCCGATATGCAGCACCTGCCCGGGGTGCACCTCGCCAGCGCTGGCGACCACCGTGGCCTCGGTCGGGCCGTAGTTGTTGATGATCCGGCAACCTCGCTCCCGCGCCAGGCGCCGCAGGCGGTCGCCGCCGACCAGCAAGGTCTGCAAGGTCGGGTGTGGCTCGCCCTGGGCGAAGGCGTGTTCGGCCACGGGCGTGGGCAGGAAGCTGACCTGCAGCGGCTGGGCGCGCCACCAGCGCAGCAGCGCATCGATATCCTCGCCCCCCTCGCCCACCGGCGCCAGGTGCAGCGTCGCGCCGGCGCACAGGGCTGGCCAGACTTCCCAGGCCATGGCATCGAAGCCGAAACCGGCCAGGCTGGAAGTATGACTGCCAGGGCGCAGATCGAAGGCGGCGCAATGCCAGTCGACCAGGTTGGCCAGCATGCGGTGCTCGACCATCACGCCCTTGGGTTGGCCGGTGGAACCGGAGGTGTAGATCACGTAGACCAGGTTGGCGCCGGACAGCCGCTCTACCTGGAGGTTGGCCAGCCCCGCCGTGGCCGATGGCAGGCGGTCCAGCTCGATCACCGGCACGTCAGTGGCCGGCAGGAGGTCACGCAGGCCTGAGAGGGTCAACACCACCTTCGGCGCGCAGTCATCGATCAGGTACTGCAGGCGCTCGCTCGGGTGCGCCGGGTCCACCGGCACATAGGCCGCGCCGGCCTTGAGCACCGCAAGCAAGCCGACCAGGGTGTCCAGGCCGCGCCGGGCGAGCACCGCCACCCGCTGCTCTGGCAGCACGCCCATGGCCAGCAGTTGCGCGGCCAGCTGGTTGGCGCGGTCGTTCAGCTCGCCATAGCTCAGGCTGCGCCCCTGATGCACGGCGGCCGTCGCCTCGGCGCGTGTTGCGGCCTGGGCCTCGATACGGTGGTGAATCAGTGCCGACCCATCGGGGTCTTGGGCGGTGGCGTTCCACTGGCGCAGGCGCTGATGTTCCTCGGCAAGCAACAGGTCGTAGCTGTCGATGCCCGCCTGAGGTTGTTCGAGCCCTTGGGCCAGCACGTGAAGCAGGCGCGTGCTGAACACCTCGACGTCCTCGGGTGCCAGCCAGGCCTGGTTGTACACCAGGTGCAGCCAGGCCTTGCCATTGTGCGGGTTACTGCGCAGGTAGAGCGACAACGGCGTGGGTTCGTGGTCGTTGCACACCTTGACGCTGTGCGCGCCGAGGCTGCCGTAACGCAAGTCGTGGCCCTCTTCCTCGTAGGACACGGTGATCTCGAACAGCTGCCCGCGCGCCTCGCGGGACAAGCCCAGCGCACGGTTGAGCTCGCTCAGCGGCAAGCGCTGGTGGCGCAGGTCGCGCCGGAGCGCATCGCCGATGCCGCGTACCAACTCGGCGAAGCTCAAGGTCCTGCCGAAGTCCATGCGCAAGGCGTTGACTTGAACGAACAGGCCCAGCGTCGCCTTGGCCCGCGCACTGCCACGGTTGCGCACTGGCAGGCCGACCACCCAGTCGTCGCGCTGCCAGGCCCTGGCGCAGCACACATGCAAGGCTGCCAGCAGCACATGGGCTACCGACCCTTGCAGCGCATCGGCCAGGTGCTGCATGCGTTCCAGCAGGCCAGTGTCGAAGCTGCGCTCCAAGGCGCGACCAGGCGTGGCGCCAGGTGGCAGGCCCTGCTCCCTGGGACGCAGCAGTGCATCCGGAAGTTGCGGGTAGCGTCCCAGCCAGTAAGCCAGATCGCGCTGCTGGCGGGGCGAGTTCTGGTAGGCCTGGTCATCTTCGATAAACGCCTGGTAGGACGGTGCCGTGTCCGGCAGCGACTGCCCTTGCTCGAGGAGGCCATAGTACTGCCCCAACTGGTGGAGCAACTGCTCCAGGCCCCAGCCGTCGAGGATCAGATGATGGGCCTGCAACATCAGCAGGCTGCGCCCGGCGTCGACATTTAGCAATGCCATGCGCAGCAGCGGCCCGGCCTCGAGGTCGAAAGGCTGCTGCAGCAAAGTCTTGCTCAGGCGCTGCGCAGCCTCGAACGGTGCAGCCTGCCCGCGAAGATCATGCTCGTCCAGCGGCACGCGCATGTGGGGCACGAAACGCTGGCGGGCCACGCCATCCTCCCCGGCCTCACGCACCAGCACAGTGCGCAACCCGTCATGCAGGCTGACCAGATGGTCCAGCGCGCGTCGCAGCAGGCCGCTGTCCACAGCGCCATCGAACGAGAGATAGCCACCGACGTTGTAGAGCGGCGAATCGCCATGGCTGATCTGGTCAAGCCAGATGTCGCGCTGGGCGCAGGTCAGGGGAAAGGTGTCGGCGGCGGACATGGCGTGGATCTTCCTTGAAACGGGGTCGTCCGCGGATTCAAGCACCCACCCCGCCCCCTGTATGGCCCCCCAAACCCGGACAATGGCAGGGGCCATTTTGCTCAGCCTGAACCTGCGGAATTTTTTGTAGGACATTGACGCTAGCGGGCAACCGGCAGCGACCTACCCCTGTAAGCGAGCGTGGCAAACGCCGCCGATCTGGCCGTTTACTGACGCCAATTGTCCGACAATCCTGTGATCCGCAAGGCGCACAAGCGAAAATTACCGACTTTTCTTGTCGGATTAATTGGCATTTCCTGTCCCCGCTTTCCGCTACAGACGCAGGCTCGGAGCCTGCTATTCAATAGCGCCAAGCCCCAGCACAGAGAGGACTCGACCGCGAGACCCGCCGCGTTACCGGATCAAGGAAGACACGCATATGAAGCTGATCGACAGCCTCGAACACTGCCACGACCCGCACTTGTACCTGCAACTGGGGGCACTGGTTGCCAGCACCGGCGATGGCACCTTCGCCGAACAGATGCTCCAGCTGATCGGCGACCAGGTACCGATCCATCGGCTCGACCTCAGCGAGTGGACCCTCGACAGCGACCAGGCCAGCATCCGTCAGGTCAAGGTACTGGGCAGTGCCGGCCACCCCGAGGAAATACCGGTTCAGGAGCCTCTGCGCCATCCCCTGCTGCAAAGCATCATGCGCATGGAAGACCCGTTGCTGATCCAGATAAACGCCCCCGTGCACCAGTGCAACCTGGTATCGCGCAGCGGCAACCGGCGCTGGGTCATCTGCTGCCAACGCCTGCGCAGCGAGAGAATGTTCTCCCTGGCCGAACTGTCGTTGCTCAAGCGCCTGTCCGACACATTGCTGCCATTGGTCGAGCATCACGCCCAGCTGTTCCTGCAGGCGGCCGGTCGCCGCCCGGGCGGCCTGCTGGCGGATGAGGCCGGGTCGCTGCGCCAGGTCTTCACCGAGCGCCTGGAACAAGAGGCGATCCGCCTGTCCAGCCGCGAGCAGGAGGTGTGCATCGGCCTGCTCACCGGCGGCACCGTGCCGCAGATGGCCCAGCGCCTGAACGTGAAGAGCAGCTCGATCGAGACCTACCTCAAACGCGCCACCGCCAAACTCGGCGTCAGCGGACGCCACGGCCTGGCCCGCTGGATGGCCGGCACCTGAACCCAGAGACCCTGCCATGCCGCGAATCACCCTGCCCTTGCTTGCTCTTGTACTGTCCGGCTGCAGCCTGGCCCCCGACTACCAGCGCCCCCCCTCGCCCAGCGCCGAGCAATACCCAAGCGGCCCTGCCTACAGAGGCGGACCGTCCACCACGGCGCTGCCCCGCGACTGGCAGGGGGTGTTCCGCGACCCGGTGCTGCGTCAACTGCTGGACACCGCATTGGCCAACAACCGCGACCTGCGCGTGGCCCTGCTCAATACCGAAGCGTACCGCGCCCAGTACCGCATCCAGCGCGCCGAACTGCTGCCGAAGATCGCCGCCAATGCCCAGGGTACGCGCCAGTATCTGCCCCGGCGACGTACCGGTGGCGAGGGCGTGATCAGCACCCAGCAATCGGCCACCGTCGGCATCAGTGCCTACGAGCTGGACCTGTTTGGCCGCCTGCGTAGCCTCAGCGACCAGGCGCTGCTGACCTACCTGGCCACCGACGAAGCCCGACGCGGCGCCGAGCTCAGCCTGATCAGCAGCGTTGCTGGCGCCTACCTGACCTGGCGCGCCGACCAGGAGTTGCTGGCCCTGTCGCGCCAGACCTTGCAGGCCGACGAGAAAAGCCTGCGCCTGACCCAGCGCCAGCGCCGCACCGGCACGCTGTCGGCGCTCGACCAGATCCAGGCCACCACCCGCGTCGACAGCACCCGCGCCGCCGTGGCGCGCTATACCCGCCTGGCCGCCCAGGATCTCAACCAGTTGCAGCGCCTGGTCGGCGCGCAGGTCGATGAGCACTTGCCGCCTCTGCCCCTGGCCGACGAGCAGATCGCCCGGGTGCCGGCCGGCCTGCCCGCCGACCTGCTGCAACGCCGGCCCGATATCCGCCAGGCCGAGTACCAGTTGCAGGCCGCCAACGCCAACATCGGCGCGGCACGGGCGGCGTTCTTCCCAAGCATCAGCCTGACCGCCAACGCCGGCAGCAGCAGCCGCGAGCTGGCTGACCTGTTCGATGCTGGCACCGGCAGCTGGCTGTTCCAGCCGCAAGTGAACCTGCCGCTGTTCAATGCCGGCAGCCTGCGCGCCAGCCTCGACTACGCCAAGCTGCAAAAGGACATGCAGGTGGCGCGCTACGAGAAATCGATCCAGACCGCCTTCCAGGAGGTGGCCGACGGCCTGGCGGCGCGCACCACCTACCAGCAGCAGCTGCAGGCCCAACGCGACCTGGTCGAGGCCAGCCAGCGCTACCACGACCTGGCCGAGAACCGCTACCGCACTGGCATCGACAGCAGCCTGACGTTCCTCGATGCGCAGCGCTCGCTGTTCAGCGCCCAGCAAGGCCTGATCAGTGATCGCCTGGCGCAGTTGCTGGCCGAGGTCAACCTGTTCACCGCTCTTGGCGGCGGCTGGGACGAAGCACCGGGGCTGGCCTACCAGCGCTCGGCGGTCCTGCCGAAGTAGACCGATGGCGACACCCCGAGGGTACGGCGGAACATCGCGCTGAACGCGCTGGGGCTGTCGTAGCCCAGGTCCAGCGCCACCTCCAGCACCGACTGCCCGGCAGCCAGGGCATCCAGGCTGGCCAACAGACGCATGCGCCGCAGCCACTGCACCAGGCTCAGGCCGGTCTCGCGTTGGAAGGCGCGGGTCAGGGTACGCGGGTTCAGGCCGCTGTGGGCCGCGGCGCGGGCCAGGCCCCAGTCCTCGGACGGCGCCTGGCGCAGCGCCTCGCACAACCTTTGCAGGTGCGCCGAATGCGGGCTTGGCACATGCAGGGCGAACACCGGCAGCACGCGGATCTCGTCGAGGATAAGTTGCATGATCCGCGCCTCGCGGCCTTGCGCCGGATGATCGGGGGCGATGTCCATGGCACGGATGATCAGCTCGCGCAGCAACGGCGAGATCTCGATCACCTGGCATTGGCGCGGCAGGTCCGGGCGCGCGCCCGGGTCGACGAAC
>NZ_JBMDJQ010000046.1:0-36247 GCF_057809275.1 Pseudomonas sp. FG36 | reverse complement strand
CCCACGACAACCGGAATCACAATCCGGCGCTCTACCAACTGAGCTACGCCCACCAAAACGCGTTACTGCTTACTTGCCCGAGCCTAATGGCGCACCCGGCAGGACTCGAACCTGCGACCATCCGCTTAGAAGGCGGATGCTCTATCCAGCTGAGCTACGGGCGCTTAAGCTTCCAGCCAAACCGAACAAGCGAATCACTCATTCTGCCCGACTTTGCCAACCCGTGCCAGGCAGTGCCCGACAAGTGCGGCGAATCTTATAGGCGACCCTGAGAGGCGTCAACACCTTTCGCAAAAAAATTTAAATTATTGAAGGGGTTAGGGGATTTGCCCGACCACCCGCCTTTGCCCTTGGGCCATGTCGTGCGAGAATGTGCCCTTCTTATATATGTTCCCTTCTCGATGGTTAATCACGCGTCTATGACTGCACACCTTATCGATGGCAAGGCGATCGCCGCCAACCTGCGCCAGCAGATCGCCCAACGTGTCGCCGAGCGCCGCCAGCAGGGCCTGCGCACGCCAGGCCTGGCGGTGATCCTGGTCGGCAGCGACCCGGCCTCCCAAGTCTATGTCTCGCACAAGCGCAAGGACTGTGAAGAGGTCGGCTTCATTTCCCAGGCGTTCGACCTGCCCAGCGATACCACGCAGCAAGCCCTGGCCGATCTGATCGACCGGCTCAACGACGACCCGGCAGTCGACGGCATTCTTCTGCAACTGCCGCTGCCGGAGCACCTGGACGCCTCGCTGCTGCTCGAGCGCATCCGCCCGGACAAGGACGTGGACGGTTTCCACCCCTACAACATCGGCCGCCTGGCCCAGCGCATCCCGCTGCTGCGCCCGTGCACCCCGAAAGGCATCATGACCCTGCTGCACAGCACCGGCCAGGACCTGTACGGCATGAACGCGGTGATCGTCGGCGCATCCAACATCGTCGGCCGGCCAATGGCCATGGAGCTGCTGCTGGCCGGCTGCACCGTCACCGTCTGCCACCGTTTCACCAAGGACCTGCCCGGCCATGTCGGCCGTGCCGACCTGGTAGTGGTCGCTGCCGGCAAGCCGGGGCTGGTCAAGGGTGAGTGGGTCAAGGAAGGCGCCATCGTCATCGACGTCGGCATCAACCGCCAGGAAGACGGCAAGCTGGTCGGCGACGTGGTCTACGAGACCGCCCTGCCCCGCGCCGGCTGGATCACCCCGGTGCCGGGCGGCGTGGGCCCGATGACCCGGGCATGCCTGCTGGAGAACACTCTGTATGCGGCTGAAGAGCTGCACAAGTAATACGGTGTTCCGGCAATGAAAGAAAACGGCGCCCTTCGAGGCGCCGTTTCTCTTTGACTCCCCCACCATAGCCGCATACAGCCGATTCGGCTGCCATCCCATCCACTTCAGCTGTTTCTGGCTGCTCCCCACTCACGCTTCAGCCGGGATCTCTTCCCGATCCCCCCGACAATGGTCACACAGCCCACCCGTGGATGCGTGCCCAATGCAAACAACAAATACCGTCCTCATGATTCGCCCGGCGCGGTTCGCCTTCAACCCCGACACCGCCGCCAACAACCGCTTCCAGCAAGCCCCACTGGACCCTGAGACCGCCAGCGCAAAGGCCCTGGAAGAGTTCGACGGCTACGTCGACAGCCTGCGCCAGCACGGCGTCGACGTACTGGTGATACAGGACACCCCGGAGCCCCACACCCCTGACTCGATCTTCCCCAACAACTGCTGGAGCAGCCATGCCGACGGCAGCCTGGTGCTCTACCCGATGGAGGGCAAGAACCGCCGCCTGGAACGCAGCAAGGGCGTGCTGGGGGTGCTGAGCGAGCGCTTCGCCATCCAGCGCACCGTCGACCTGAGCCCGCTGGAACAGCAGAATCTGTTCCTCGAAGGCACCGGCAGCATGGTCCTGGACCGTGAGCACCGCATCAGCTACGCCTGTCACTCCGGGCGCACCCACGAACGCGCCCTGCGCCAGTTCGCCGAGCACCTGGACTACCGCCTGTGCCTGTTCCACGCCGTGGACCGCCAGCAGGCGCCGATCTACCACAGCAACGTGATGATGAATGTCGGCCGCCAGCTCGCCGTGGCCTGCCTCGATGCCCTGCCCCACCCAGAAGAACGCCGCGCACTGGAGCACTCGCTGCGCGACACCGACAAGCAGGTGCTGGCGCTGAACTTCGATCAGCTGGAGAACTTCGCCGGCAACATGCTTGAGGTCCACGACCGCAACGGCCGCTCGCTGCTGGTGATGTCGCGCAGCGCCTGGCGCTCGCTCGATGCGCAGCAGCGCCGCCAGGTCGAACGCCACAGCCATCCGCTGGTGGTGAACATCGACCATATCGAACGCATAGGCGGCGGCAGCGCCCGCTGCATGCTCGCCGAAATCCACCTGCCCTCGCGCCACTGACCCGTCAAGGAGAACCATCATGACCCGCTACATCGACGTAAATGACCTCGCCCGCCTGGTCAACCGCAAGGGCCTGCCCACCTGCCTGGCCGAGATGGCCGAGTACATCCGCCAGGACTACCTGCGCTGGCACGACTTCGAGAAATGCGCGCGCCTGGCCAACCACTCGCCGGACGGTGTGATCGAGCTGATGCCGGTGTCCGACGCCAACCTGTACGCCTTCAAATACGTCAACGGCCACCCGAAGAACACCCACAACGGCCTGCTCACCGTGATGGCCTTCGGCGCCCTGGGCGATGTCGATACCGGCGCGCCGGTGCTGCTCAGCGAGATGACCCTGACCACCGCCATCCGTACCGCCGCCACTTCGGCCCTGGCCGCCCGCTACCTGGCGCGCCCGGACAGCAAGCGCATGGCGCTGATCGGCAACGGCTCGCAAAGCGAGTTCCAGGCCATCGCCTTCCACACCCTGCTGGGCATCGAGGAAATCCGCCTGTTCGACATCGACCGCAAGGCTTCGGAGAAACTGGCGGCCAACCTGGCCGGCTACCCGCAACTGAAGCTGACCATCGCCGGCAGCGTGGCCGAGGCGGTACGCGGCGCCGACATCGTCACCACGGTCACCGCCGACAAGGCCTACGCCACCATCCTCACCCCGGAGCTGATCGAACCGGGCATGCACCTCAATGCCGTGGGCGGCGACTGCCCGGGCAAGACCGAACTGCACCGCGACATCGTCGAGCGTGCCCGGGTGATCGTCGAGTACGAACCGCAGAGCCGGATCGAAGGCGAGATCCAGCAGATGCCCGCCGACTCGCCAACCACCGAGTTCTGGCAGGTGGTCGAGGGCAGCGCCGCAGGCCGCGAGAACGCCGGGCAGGTCACGTTGTTCGACTCGGTCGGCTTCGCCCTGGAGGACTACTCGGCGCTGCGCTATGTGCTGGACGTCGCCCGCGCCCTGGACATCGGGCACGACATTGCGCTGGTGCCTGAACTCGAGAACCCGAAGGACCTGTTTGCCTTGCTGCAGGCAAAAGGGTGTGAGCGCAAGGCCAATGCTGCCTGACCGAACACTCGGGGCCGCTTGGCGGCCCCAATGACCGAAACGGCTGTCGCACATCCATAAATCTTTGTCGGAACAGCCGTTTCGGCTGCAAGTGGCCCACTAACAGCCGAATCCGGCCTCCCACGCGCTGGCAAACGACACAAAAAACCTGTCTATCTCGCGCATTCTGAGCGCGACCCATGAGTCACTGACGGACCTACACGCATCAACCGCCCTACTACCAATAACAACACCCAGGGACCCAAGACCATGCTCTCCATGCGAAAACGCCTCGGCGTGCTGCTGTTCTCGTTGTGTGCCACCAGCGTTGCCCAGGCCAAGGAGTGGACCGAGATCCGCTTCGGCGTCTTCCCCGAATACCCACCTTTCGAATCCGTCGCCGCCGATGGCAGCCTGCAAGGCTTCGACATCGACCTGGGCAATGCCATCTGCGCCAAGCTGCAGGTCAAGTGCACCTGGGTGCACAACGAGTTCGATGGCATGATCCCGGCCCTGCGCGCCCGCAAGTTCGACGCCATCATGTCTTCCATGGCCGTCACCCCGGCACGCCTGAAGCAGATCGACTTCACCAGCCGCCTGTTCCTCAGCCCCACCTCGGTGATCGTGCGCAAGTCGGCCGACTTCGGCGACACCACCGAATCGCTCAAGGGCAAGCAGGTCGGCGTGCTCCAGGGCTCGTTGCAGGAAGCCTACGCCCGCGCCGTGCTGGCGCCGCAGGGCGCGCAGGTCAAGGCCTACCAGAGCCAGGACCAGAACTACGCCGACCTGATCAATGGCCGCCTCGACGCCACCGTCACCGACAAGCTCGAAGCCCAGCTCAACTTCCTCTCCAAGCCCGAAGGCACCGACTTCAAGAGCGGCCCGGCGATCAAGGACCCAACCTTGCCGTTGGATATCGCCATGGGCCTGCGCAAGAGCGATCCCGAACTCAAGGCCCTGCTCGACAAGGGCATTGCCATGATCCATGCCGACGGCACCTACGCCGAGATCCAGAAGAAGTACGTCGGCGACGTGGATATCTACAACGAGTGACCTACAGCGCCGATCGCGGGGCAAACCCGCTCCCACGGGCTCAACACCGCGTGGGAGCGGCGATGCGGCGACCCGACTTGCCCCGCGATGGCCTCCCCGCGAGATCCTGTCATGAACGACTTCCTCTCTCACGGCCTGCAAGGCTTCGGCCCGCTGCTGGCCCAGGGCACCTGGATGACCCTCAAGCTGGCCCTGCTGTCACTGGCGCTCAGCCTCGCACTGGGTCTGATCGGCGCCAGCGCCAAGCTGTCGCGATCCAGGCTGCTGCGCCTCCCGGCCACCCTCTACACCACGCTGATCCGCAGCGTTCCCGACCTGGTGCTGATCCTGCTGATTTTCTACAGCATGCAGATCTGGCTCAACGACCTGACCGAGATGCTGGGTTGGGACTATGTCGAAATCGACCCGTTCAGCGCCGGGGTAGTCACCCTGGGTTTCATCTACGGCGCCTATTTCACCGAGAACTTCCGCGGCGCCATCCTCAGCGTACCCGTCGGGCAGCTGGAGGCCGCCACCGCCTATGGCCTGAGCCGGGCACAGCGGTTTCGGCTGGTGCTATTCCCGCAACTGATGCGCTTCGCCCTGCCGGGGCTGGGCAACAACTGGCTGGTGTTGCTCAAGTCCACCGCGCTGGTGTCGATCATCGGCCTGGCCGACCTGGTCAAGGCCGCGCAGAACGCCGGCAAGACCACCAATGACATGCTGTTCTTCCTGTGCCTGGCGGGCCTGGTCTACCTGGTCATCACCACCTTGTCCAATCGCCTGCTCAAGCACCTCGAGCGGCGCTACAACATCGGCATCAAGGAGCTGGCGCGATGATCGAACTCCTTCAGGAATACGGCCTGGCCTATCTCTACAACGATGGCACCGGCCTCTCGGGCCTGGCCATGACCCTCTGGCTGTTCCTGGCCAGCATGGTGCTGGGCTTCGCCTTGTCGCTGCCCCTGGCCTTGGCGCGTACCTCGCGTCATGCCTGGCTGCGCCTGCCGGTGCAACTGTACACCTTCGTGTTCCGCGGCACGCCGCTCTATATCCAGCTGCTGATCTGCTACACCGGGCTCTACAGCCTGCAGGTGGTGCGCGACCACGCCCTGCTCGACCAGTTTTTCCGCAACGCGCTCAACTGCACCCTGCTGGCATTCGTGCTCAACACCTGCGCCTACACCGTGGAGATCTTCGCCGGGGCCATCCGCAACCTGCCCGCTGGCGAGCTGGAGGCGGCCCAGGCCTATGGCTTGCGCGGCTGGAAGCTCAACCTGTTCCTGGTGCTGCCCGCCGCCCTGCGCCGTTCGCTGCCGGCCTACAGCAACGAGCTGATCCTGATGCTGCATGCCACCTCGCTGGCCTTCACCGCCACCGTCGCCGACATCCTCAAGGTCGCCCGCGACGCCAACGCCGCAACCTTCCTGACCTTCCAGGCCTTCGGCGTGGCCGCCCTGCTGTACATGCTGCTGTCCTTCGCCCTGGTCGGCCTGTTCCGCGTGGCCGAACGGCGCTGGATGCGCTTCCTTGACCCTGTACGAGGCTGAACCCATGAACGCTACCGCACTGCCACTCACCACCTTCGAACAGGCACCGACAGCCCGTGCCCATGCCGGCACCCTCAAGCTCAGCGTCGAGGGCCTGCACAAGCACTACGGCGAGCACCAGGTGCTCAAGGGTGTCTCGCTGCAGGCACGCAAGGGTGATGTGATCAGCCTGATCGGCGCCAGCGGCTCGGGCAAGAGCACCTTCCTGCGCTGCATCAACTTCCTCGAGCAGCCCAATGCCGGCAGCATCACCCTCGACGGCCAGACGCTGGAGATCCACCCCGGCACCCGCACCCCGCCACCGGCCCAGTTGCAGAACCTGCGCACGCGTCTGGCCATGGTGTTCCAGCACTTCAACCTGTGGAGCCACCTGACGGTGCTGGAGAACATCTGCCTGGCGCCGCGCAAGGTGCTGGGGATCAGCGCCAGCGAAGCCGAGGCGCGGGCGCGCAAGTACCTGGACAAGGTCGGCCTGCCGGCCCGCGCCGCCGAACAGTATCCGGCGTTTCTCTCCGGCGGCCAGCAACAGCGCGTGGCCATCGCCCGGGCGCTGGCCATGGAGCCGGAAATCATCCTGTTCGACGAGCCCACTTCGGCACTCGACCCGGAGCTGGTCGGCGAAGTGCTCAAGGTGATACAGACGCTCGCCGAGGAAGGACGTACCATGCTCATGGTCACCCATGAAATGGGGTTTGCCCGCCAGGTATCGAGCCAGGTGCTGTTCCTGCACCAGGGCCTGGTCGAGGAAAGCGGCAGCGCCGAGATCCTCGACCGGCCACAGAGCGAGCGCCTGCGGCAGTTCCTCTCCAACCGCCTCAAGTGAAGTCAAGCCGTATATGGATAGCAAGGCCATCAGCTCCACCGCGGCACCGCTGGATCGCATCGACGAAGCGATCATCGACGTGCTGCGCCACCACGGAAGGATCACCTACGAAAAGCTCTCCACCCTCGTGCACCTGACCCCCAGGCCCTGCCTGGAACGTGTGCGCAAGCTGGAGCGGCGCGGGGTGATCCGCGGTTACGGGGCCATCATCGACCTGCAGCAGGTTTCCCCCGGGTTGTCATTGCTGGTGCTGGTGGCCTTGTCCAACCAGAGCGGGCGCTCGGCGCAGCGTGCCTTCGAGGCCACCGTGCGCGCCTGCCCGCAGGTCTACGAGTGCCAGCTGATCAGCGGGCACTTCGACTACAGCCTGCGCATGCGTTGCCGCGACATGGAGCATTACCGGGTGCTGACCGAGTCCTGGATGAACAACGACGAGCTGCATATCGACAAGCTGGTGGCGCACCCGGAGCTGGCGGCGGTCAAGAGCACGGCGCCGCAACCCTGAACCAGCGGTGCTACCCGCATACCGCTTCTGCGACAAAACCGCGGCACAGACTCCGGGCTTTCCTTTCGGAGAGCCATCGCAGTGATCTCGCCTTTACCCCCTCTCAGTGCATTCGTCGACGCCCGCCTGCCGGACTGGTTACGCCAGGCCGACCAGGGACGTCGATCAATGCTCGAAACACGCATCCGCGCCAGCCACCGTGCCATCCGTCAAGTACGCAAACACCTCGACAAGATCGCGCCGCTTCAGACCTTTGCCGTGCGGAAGCTGGAGCCCGCGCTTCGCCAGTGGTACCCGAACCAGGCCCTACCGCCCTCCTCGCAAGGCTGGCTCTGGAACGTCGACATTCGACGCGAAATGACCTGGCTGGAAGCGGCCATGCTGAATTTCGCCAAGGGCAGCCGGGTGCGCCTGGCAAGCTCACGCCAGGGTGACTACCTGCCACTGGACAACCAACGTTTCGTCGATGGCGTACGCACACTCGACCTCGGGGGGCAGTACCAACAATTGCTGCGCAGCAGCATCGACAATGCCCAATTCCGCACCTTGCTGGCCAAGCAGGATCGCGACACCTTTGCCGCCGAGCTGGTCATAGCCGATCTGCGGGGGGCACTCGATCCAAGCCGCGTCGCGCTGGGCGAGGCGCTCGTCGAAGGCCGGGACGCGGTCGATCCCGCAACCGGCAAGGCGTGCGCCGTGCAATGCAGTGCGTTGCGCATTTTCGATACGGTCATCCATGGCCCCATGCTGGTGCGGCTTACGCCTCAAGGCCGGGAGCGAAACTGTTTTCTCTATCTGCCTGGTGACGATACGCCGTTGCTGAGCTACCCGTCGTTCCGCCATGCCGCCCAGGCCCTGACCCGTCGCTTGCGCGATACCAGTTTTCGCGCGCGCTTCAGTCGCTACATCGCCGATGTCGACAAACCACACTTCTTCAGCCGGTTGCAGAAGACATTGTTCCCACGGTACCCCTACACCGACCTGCGTGAGCCTATACCGGAACTGAAAGAGGGTGAACGCTTCAGCTGGGTCAACCAGTGGTTTCCTCAGGTCGGCGCCATCTGGCAAGAAACCCTGGATCACAACGCGCGCCTGCCGATGGCGTTCGAGCCTTGGCCCGGCAACTGCTTCGACGCCCGGGCCCGTTCGACGTTACAACGCTTGCTCGCGGATGCCCGAGCCCTGGCGGTGCCTACAGCCCAACGCGATGCCGAACAGCTGGAGCAACGGCTTGAACAATGGCTGTCAATCGGCCTGACCGTGCTCAACCTGGCGAGCTTGCCGCTGGAAATCCTGCAACTGCCGATGCTCATGGTTGGCGGGGCACAGCTTGTGGGCACCTTCATCGATGGTATCCACGCTGCCAATGAAGCGGATGCCGACACGGCAATCCACCACCTGTTCGAGGTCATTGGCAACCTCGCGCAATTTGCCGTGCTTGGCGTCGCCGCCCGCGGCTTTGCCGAGCCACCAGGCGTGTTGCACAGCTGGCTACCCGCGCAAGGCGAAGCGGGCACTCGCCTATGGAACGGCGACCTGGCGCCCTTCTCCCGCAGGGCGCCCTGGCCCTTGGGCACGCCCATGCCGGCCACCGGCTTGCACTGCTGGGATGACACGCACTGGTTAGTGCTGGAGGAGCGGGCATTTGCACTGGAAAAACCCTCGCAGGCTCGATGGCAGTTCCAGGCTGCCCGTGGCGTGAGCCATAAACCCACCGTGCGCGGCGGCAACGGCCAGGGCGCCTGGTTGCTGGCCCACGAACACCCGGCAAGCTGGGGGACGAGGAAATTGCTGCGCCGACTCGGGCCACCCACACGGGGGCTGGACGACACTCTGGCGCTACGCGCCTTGCAGGCCAGCAGCTACGATACGAACGCCCTGCGCAGGATGATGGTGGAACGTGAGCCGGCGCCCGCCCTGCTGCTCGACAGCCTGCAGGCGCTCGGAGCCCAACCTGTTCCGCTACCTGTGCCTGTGGCAGGTGATGAAACCTTGGCACGCGACTTTCCTGCGCTCAGCCCTCGGGGCCGGGCGCAAGTGTTGAACGAAGCGACGCGCGAAGATCTGCAGGTGCTGCGAGAGCAAAAACGCGTGCCTCTGGCCATCGCGGAGTCAGCCCGGCTGTATCAACGCGAAACGCGGATCAACAACGCCCTGCAAGGTTTCTACCAAGCTCAGGCGGGCCATTCGGAGCGCGATGAGGTTGCCTTTGCCATGCTCGCGCACATGCCTGGTCGAGATCCCTCACTGCGCATCGAACTGCGCCAGGACACACCCGAAGGCAAACTGCTGCTTGCCGTCGGCGCGCCAGACGCACCCGCCATCACACTGTCCCGCGACCCACTCGGCTACCGTCACTGGGAAGCCGGCGCCATGCCTGCCGACCGGGTCGATCTGTTCCAGGCCGTGTTCGACGCCATGTCCGAGACGCAACGCCATGCCCTGGGGTTGCCAGGGCAAACACCTCAAGCCCTTCGCGACGCGCTGTTCTTGCGTGCCCACGCCCACCGTGGTGAGGTCGCGGCGGCGCTGCGCATGGCACCACTGCGCCAATTCTTCAGGATTCCAGGGCGACTGGCCGATGGCCGGCTCGGCTATTCCTTAAGCGGTCGGGGGCGAGGCTGGCTGAGCGAAGACGAGCTGTTCGACCTGCTGTATCCCGAAGACCCCTTGAACAACCGCGAGCAGTTGCGTCAGCGCCTGCGCGAGGAAGCCGGCGACAGCCCTGGCGCCTTCGGCCGTCTGCTCGAGGCCCAGCGTGCCGACTTCAACCGCTTGGACAATGGCTTGCAGCAGTGGATCGACATGACCGATCCAGATCCGGCCGAAACCTTCCAGGTGCGCCGCAACGCCCGCAGTTCGACAGCCCTCAACATTCGCCGCGCCTGGCGGCGACAAGGCACGCCGGGCACCGAAGCGACCTTGGATCACGGCGTCCTGCAGCTGGATGCGGAGCATCTGGGAGACTTGCCGGACCTGGCAATACGCCTGCCCCATGTCCGCCACCTGACGCTGAGCAATCTCCAGGATTTGCACAGTCCCAATCTCGACCCGCTACTGCGGATGATGCCGAACCTGCGTTACCTCGACCTGAGTCAATGCCGTCTGGATGAACTGCCCGAGACCTTGGGCGAGCTGACGCAACTGCGCTCACTGGACCTGACCGGCAACCGTCTGGACATAGACAGCGAAGCAAGCCTCGGTCTGCTGGTTCGCCTTCCCCGCCTGGAACGCCTGCTGCTGACCGGCGCGGTGGAGAACATCAGCGCCTCGAGCCTGCAGCGCCTGTCGTCACTGCAACATCTATGGCTGCTGGTGGCGGACGAAAACTACCTGGCCTGGGAAGCCGAGCACTTCCAGGCCCTGCAGCAATGGCCAGCACTTACCCACCTGAGCTTGTCACTGAACGACATCACGCTCACAGAGCAAAGCCGTGACGCACTCAATGGCCTGAACCAGCTCCAGACCCTGTACCTTGGTGACAACCCGCTGGACCTGACACCGGACCTGACCGGCTGGCAACGTCTGCAACGCCTGGACCTGGAAGACGCCGCGCTGACCGAGTGGCCCATCGGTATCGAGCAATTGATGAACCAGAACCCCTTGCAACTTCGCGAACTGGATCTGAGCAGCAACCTGCTGAGCGATGCTCCGCATCTGCATGACAGCGCGTTCGCTCAAGCATTGAGGGCTGGAGAAGACATCCATTACAACTTCAACGGCAATCCTTTTTCCGATCTGGCACTGCTGCGCCTGAACGATGCGGGCCTCACGCCGATGACAGGCCTCCTGGATGACCAACTGTGGCGCAGCGACTGGCCCGAAGAATTGCAGTTGCATGTGACCCGCACGGCACAAACCCCGCAATGGCGCCCGCTGTACGGGCTTTTCGAGCGCCTGCCGCAAACCCCCGACTTCATGCGCAACCCTGCAGCGATGAGTCGGCGCATGCAAGATGTGCTGATAACCCTTGGCGACCTGGAACCGGCCAGCCACGATGTACCTGGTTGGGGGCGCGCCGAGTTGCAGCAGCAGATCAATGACCTGCTCAGGGATGCGGGCGAGGAATGCGTCGACCAGGCCGAACTGCTGTTTCAGCAGGTCGAGACCCAGACCACCGTCTGGCGTACCGTCGCGCAGGCACCGAGCAATGCCGACGATACCCAGGTCGCGATCGACACCGCCACCGCGCTGTTGCGCCAACAACACCTGGACGAGCGCGTCGGCGCGCTGTTCAACGCCCGGGCCGCTCGGCGCCGGGCACTGACTCAGGCGCAGGACGATGTTGCACGCCAGACAGCCCCCGCGCTTGACCCGGACGACGACCTCCCCGACGTGCAACTGACAGAGCCCACTTACCCGCTCGATGAGGTGGAGATGGCCCTGCACGCGCGCATGCAGTTGCAAGCGCGCCTGGCCTTGCCGCCACAACCGCAGGCCATCCGCTTCGACTACCTGGCCCGGTTGTCCGCAGCTACGCTTGAGCGCCTGGCAACCGGTGTCGAGCAGTACGTCAACGCCACACGGCTGATTGAATGGGCCGCCGAACAACCTTTCTGGCGGGGGTGGATGCGGCGCTTGCACCAAGACCGTTTCACCGCCTTGGCCAATGAATGGGCCGGAGCATCCGAGTACTTCGACACCTTGAGTGAAGCTGGGCCGGTCGACACCGTTTATGCCGGGCCGACGGTGCCACAGGCATTCGTCAACGCATTGGTTCTGGCGCATCCGACAATCCAGTGGCAACGTAGCGACCGGTTGCTGCGGGTCGATCTTGTGTCGGGACGATATCCCGAGGAAGGCAATATCCACTTGGCGATATCCGCAATGCTGCTCGAAACGCGCCAGCAAGCCGAAGATTCACTCCTGAGAACGCTGACACAGGAAACATTTGCGGTTCAGCGCGCTTGAACCCGACTCACCCCTGAACCTGCCATTGCAGCGGTTGACGATAGGAGGCGGCCCACCCGACCACCTCGGTGGCCGGCATGGGCCGGGCAATCCCATATCCCTGGGCCAGCTCGCAGCCCAAGGTCATGAGCAGCTTGCCGTGCTCGACGCTCTCCACCCCCTCGGCCACCACCTCGCGCCCAAAAGCGCGGGCCAGCCCGATGACCGCGCCGGTCAGAGTGAGATCATCATGGTCATGCAGAATGTCGCGCACAAAGGACTTGTCGATCTTGATGGTCTGCGCCGGCAGGCGCTTGAGATAGCTCAGCGAGGAATAGCCGGTGCCGAAATCATCCAGGGAGAAACGCACGCCCAGCGCACGACAGGCATCCAGGCAGCGGCCGACTCGCGGCAGGTTGTCGATTGCCACCGACTCGACGATCTCCAGGTCCAGGCGCCCTGGCGACACCCCGGGATGGCGCATCAGCAAGCGCTCCAGGCGCTGGGCGAAGTCGCCGCGCTGCAACTGGCGGGCGGCGATGTTGACGCTCAGTGACCAGTCGCGCCCGGACAGCTGCCACTGCTGCAGTTGGGCCAAGGCCTGGTCGATGACCCATTCGCCCAGCTCGACGATCAGGTCGGTCTGCTCCACGAAGGGCAGGAACTCCCCCGGCGGCACCGGCCCCTTGGAGGGATGCATCCAGCGCAGCAAGGCTTCGAAACCGATCACCTGACCGCTGCGCATGTTCACCTTCGGCTGGTAGTACAGGCACAGCTCGCCCTGGCGCAGGGCCTGGCGCACCCGCGCCACCGTCTGGTGGGTGGCCTTGAGCTCAAGCTCCTGGGACACGTCGAACAGGTGGTAGCGGTTGCGCCCTTGCTGTTTGGCCACGTACATGGCCTGGTCGGCGTGGCGCACCAGGGTGTCGGCATCCTCATCGTCCTGCGGGAACAGGGTGACACCGATGCTCGCGCTCAGGCTCAACGGGTGCTCGCGTACCGTGTAGGGCGCGGCCAGCGCCTGGAGAATGCGGCGTAACGCGGCGTCGAGCTGCTGCGGGCCTTCGATATGCCGCAGGATCAGCACGAACTCGTCCCCTGACAGCCGCGCCACCGCATCACCGCCACGCAGGATGTTCTGCAGGCGTTGGGCGACCTCCACCAGCAGCAGGTCGCCAGTGGCATGGCCGTAGCCATCGTTGACCGCCTTGAAACCATCGAGGTCGAGCATGCAGACAGCCAGGGGAATGCTTTCGCGCCGGGAGAACGCCAAGGCCTGGTTGAGCAGGTCGGACAGGTAGGCGCGGTTGGGCAGGCCAGTCAGCACGTCGTGCCCCACGCGCCACTGCAGGGTGTGCAGCAACTGGCGCTTCTCGGTGACGTCGAAGCGGATCGACACGTACTTGCGCACCTTGCCGGTGTGCGGGTCGATCAGCGGCACCATGGTGCTGTCCACCCAATACAGCGAGCCGTCCTTGGCCCGGTTGCAGATCTCGCCCTTCCATACCCGGCCAGCGGCCAGGGCGCGCCACATCTCGAGGAAGAAGCTCGGTTCGTGCAGCCCGGAATTGAGGATGCGATGGTTGGCCCCCAGCAGTTCCTCGCGGCTGTAGCCGGAGATGCTGCAGAACTGCTGGTTGACGTAGGTAATGCAACCGCGCAGGTCGGTTTCGGAAAAGATCGCGGCCGCATCGACGGCCGCGCGGTAATTGTCGTCCATAAGCATCGCAACCTAGCGGTTGAAGCGCTCCACCAGGGCACGCAGCCCGGCGCACACCTGCTCGAGCTCCGCGCCGCGCACGGCGGCGGCATTGGCGCGACGGGCGCTCTGCTGGACCGTGCCCGCCACCCCGTTGATCTGCCGCGAGACATCCTCGGCGACACTGGATTGTTCATGCGAGGCCGCGGCCATCTGCTGGCTCATGTCGCTGATGCGTTGCACCGCGTGGCGGATACCCTGCAAGGCCTCCTGGGTCAGGGCAACCTGGGTCACGCCCTGTTGCGCACCCTCGATGCCCTGGCTGGCAATGCTCACCGCCTGCTCGGCGCCACCGCGCAAACTGTCGATGATCGCCTGGATATGCAGGGTGGATTGGCGGGTCTTGTCGGCCAGGGCACGTACTTCATCGGCGACCACTGCAAAACCGCGGCCCTGCTCGCCAGCCCGGGCGGCTTCGATGGCAGCATTGAGCGCCAGCAGGTTGGTCTGCTCGGCGATGGCACGGATCATCCCGGCCGCCTCGGCGATGGCACCGGTCTGACCGGCCAGGTCGTTGACCGCCTGGTTGATCTGCCCGACCGTGCCGGCCAGGCTCTGGATCGCCGCCCCCGTGGCGTCGGCCACCTGGCTGCCCTGCCCGGCCAGCAGGTGCGCGGTCTGCGCCTGCTCGGCGGTGAGTTGCACGTGGCCGGCGACCTCGCCGATCGAGGCCGCCATCTCGGTCATGGCGGTGGCGGTCAGGTCGGTCTCGGCACGCTGTTCGAGCAACGCCGACTCGGTGCTGCGCGACAGCCGCCCGGCATCCTGGGCGGCGCCGGCCATCTGTGCGGCAAGGTCGCTCAGGCGAGTCAGCGCAGTCTTCAGGCGCGCCTCTTCGCTGATCAGGATCAGCTCCAGCTGCCCGGCAGCACCCGGCAGGTCACTGTAGGTCAAGGCCGCGACAGGGTCGCTGAAGGTGTTGTCCGCCACCTGGACGATACGCCGCAAGTGGCGCCTCATGCGGCTTTGCGCCCACAGGCCGACACCCGCGAACAGCGCCAGGGTCAGGCCTTGGGCAGGCAGCTCGGGCAACAGCTGGTTGCCGACGATGGCCACGGCGCCCGCCAGCAGCGGTAGCGCCATGGACCGGCCGAGCAAGGCCAGGCGCCGGGCCGGCGACAGCGCCGCCCTGCCCTCGCGTAACCGTGCATACAAGGCTTCGGCACGGGCCACCTGCTCGCGGGTCGGGCGTACGCGCACCGACTCGTAGCCGATCACCTGGCCATTCTCGAGCATCGGCGTGACGTAGGCGTTGACCCAATAGAAGTTGCCGTTGCGGCAGCGGTTCTTGACGATGCCCATCCAGCTGCGGCCGGCCTTGAGGTACTGCCACATCAGCTCGAACACCGCCTCGGGCATGTCCGGATGGCGCACCAGGTTATGCGGGCTGCCGATCAGCTCGTCCTGGCTGAAGCCGCTGATGGCGGCGAACTCGGCGTTGCAATAGGTGATCAGGCTGGCCGTGTCGGTGGCCGAAATGAGCCGCTGGTGCTCGGGAAAGCTTTGCTCGACCGGATTGACCGGCAGGTTCTGACGCACGATGAGACTCCATTCATACACGGCCCGACACGCGGCCTGACAGGAGGCCAGGGGTGCCGGAACCGTTCATCCTGGATCAGTTCCAATGTCCGACAACGCTTGCACACGGGCCGGTGGATGACCGGATCGCCCTGGACGACTACTTGAATGACTGATCAATCAAAGCGGCGAATTCTACGAATTCCATCACATTTTGCAAATAAAGGTGATGAATCATGGCGTTGCGCTATATCGACATATATCGTTAAGTGCTTGATTCTAAATGGGAATTAAGCGATGACGAGAACAGGTCTAGGTCCTGCCCTGCGCCGCTACCGCAAACTGGCAGGCTTCACTCAGGCACAACTGGGCGAGCGAACCGGCTTCGACCCCAAGACCATCAGCCGCTTCGAAACCGGCACCTACACCCCCAGCATCGAGTCGTTGGTGAGCTTTGCCGAGGCGCTGGGGGTCAAGCCAAAAGCGTTTTTCACCGACCCCGATGACGTGGAAGAACAACGCGCCTATCTCTTCGGCGTCATCCATAACGCCCCTCCCAAGGACCTCGGCAAGCTGATCGCCGCCGTTGATCAGGTGCTCGCCAAACCGTGAAATCCCCCCGCGCACCACGCTAGAGCAGACTGCCCGTCAATGCACCACAACTGGTCAGACCGGTAAGGCCAAAAACCCTTGCATTGTCGGAAAAATCGGCGTTTTATAGCCCTCGCAGTGAACAAACCGGTAAGACCACAATAATTAAGTCCTGCACTCTTTCGCTCCGTGTGGCTTGGGGGGCAAGGACACCGACCAGAGACTCCTCCCATGCTCAAATGGTGTTCGCGTTCGATTTTCCTCCAGGTTGTGCTCGGCCTCGCCCTCGGCGTGATCTGCGGCCTGAGCTTCCCCGACCTGTCCCTGCAACTCAAACCCCTGGGTGACGGCTTCATCAAGCTGATCAAGATGCTCATCGGCCTGATCGTGTTCTGCGTGGTGGTCAGCGGCATTTCCGGCGCCGGCGACCTGAAGAAGGTCGGGCGCATCGGTCTGAAGTCGGTGATCTACTTCGAGGTGCTGACCACCCTGGCGCTGGTCATCGGCCTGGTGTTCGCCTTCTCCACCGGC
The DNA here is from genome assembly GCF_057809275.1 of Pseudomonas sp. FG36. NCBI lineage: Bacteria > Pseudomonadati > Pseudomonadota > Gammaproteobacteria > Pseudomonadales > Pseudomonadaceae > Pseudomonas > Pseudomonas sp. FG36. The sequence goes on along the minus strand of NZ_JBMDJQ010000046.1, from coordinate 19,606 downwards.
ATCGGCAGCGGCGCCAACATCCACCTCGACCAACTGTCCAGCGCCGATGCCGGCGCCCTGGCCGACCGTGGCGCACACATCCACGGCACCACCGCCTTCCTCATGGACCTGATCCCCACTTCGGTGGTGGGCGCCTTCGCCGACAACAACATCCTCCAGGTACTGCTGTTCTCGGTGCTGTTCGGCAGCGCGCTGAACCTGGTCGGTGAATCGGCCTCGGGCATTTCGCGGCTGATCAACGAGCTCAGCCATGTCATCTTCCGCATCATGGGCATGATCGTGCGCCTGGCCCCCATCGGCGTGTTCGGTGCCATCGCCTTTACCACCAGCAAGTACGGCCTGAGCTCGCTGCAGCACCTGGGCGGCCTGGTGGCGCTGTTCTACCTGACCTGCGCCGGCTTCGTGCTGATCATCCTCGGCACGGTGATGCGCCTGTCTGGCCTCAAGCTGCTGCCGTTCATCAAGTACCTGCGCGAAGAACTGTCCATCGTCCTCGGCACCGCCTCCTCCGACGCCGTGCTGCCGCAGGTGATGCGCAAGCTCGAGCACCTCGGCATCGGCAGCTCCACCGTCGGCCTGGTGATCCCCACCGGCTACTCGTTCAACCTCGATGGTTTCTCGATCTACCTGACCCTGGCCATCGTGTTCATCGCCAACGCCACCGGCACGCCGCTGGCCATGACCGACCTGCTGACCATTCTTCTGGTGTCGCTGGTGACTTCCAAGGGCGCCCACGGCATCCCAGGCTCGGCCCTGGTAATTCTCGCCGCCACCCTGACCGCAGTCCCGGCGATCCCGGTGGTCGGCCTGGTGCTGGTGCTGGCCGTGGACTGGTTCATGGGCATCGGACGGGCACTGACCAACCTGATCGGCAACTGCGTCGCCACCGTGGCCATCGCCCGCTGGGAGAAGGACATCGACCTGGAACGCGCCAACAATGTGCTGGCCAACAAACCCGGCTTCGCCCCGGCCACCCGCAAGCAGGGCCAACCCCATCAACAGGAATTCTAAGCCCAAGGCCGCCGGCGCCGCGCGCCGGCCCGGCAAGGGTAAAGATGCAGCTTCAACCAAGGAGCGAACCGTGATCAGCTCTTCGACCGTAGTCAATTCAGTGGTGGAGAAACTCCGCCAGGCCCTGGCCCGCGGCCAGTGGCGCAGCGGCGACATGCTGCCCGGCCAGCGCGAACTGGCCGAACAGCTGGGCATCAGCCGGCCCAGCCTGCGCGAGGCGGTGATCGTGCTGGAGACCCTGGGCCTGGTGCGCTCCATGCCGGGCAAGGGCGTGCTGGTGCTAGATGCCGACGCCAGCCAGGCGCAAGAGCCGGACACCATCGCCGAGGCCAGCCTGGCCGACGTGCTCGAGCTGCGCTACACCCTCGAGCCCTTCATTGCCGGCCTGGTGGCGCAATCGGCCGGCAGCCAGGACATCGGCCAGTTGCGCCTGACCCTGATGGACATGCGCGAAGCCCTCGACGCCGGCGACAGCGAGGCCGGCATCAATGCCTACATCGCCTTCCACGAGGCGCTGTTCGCGCTGACCACCAATCCGATCTTCCAGAGTGTCGTGCAGCAGACCGGCAACGCCCTCAAGCAGAGCGCCGAGATGCTGCGCAATTCGCCCGAGCACCTGGCCGCGCGCCTCAGCGAAAACGAGGCGGTAGTGCGTGCCATCCGCGAACGCAACAGCGCCAAGGCCAGCCAGCAGATGCGCCAGCACATCCTCGCCGAGGGCCAGCGCATGGGCATCGCCCTGAATATCCCGGACGACCAACCAGGCAACTGAACAAAGAAGGAGAGCGACCATGACCGCCTGCGCCCAAGCCGCCCCCCGCCTGCCTGCCCTGCTCGGTGCCGGCGAGACCCGCCTGTCGGCGGAGCAGATCTACCCCCGGCTGTTCGATGCCATCCTCGAACAGCGCCTGCCACCGGGCAGCGCCCTGCCCGAGCAGGCGCTGGGCAATGCCTTCGGCGTCAGCCGCACCGTGATCCGCCGGGTGCTCGGGCGCCTGTCCGACCAGCAGGTGGTGGTGCAGCGCCCCAGCCATACCGCGCACCTGGCCGCCCCCGACCCTGAACAGGCGCGCCAGGTGCTCAGCGCCCGGCGCCTGGCCGAGACCACGCTGATCGGCCTGGCCACCCAACGCGCCCGTCCGGCGCAGATCCGGCAGTTGCGCCAGCTGGTAGAGCGCGAGCGCCAGCACCATGAACGCGGCGAACGCTGCACGGCAATCCGCCTGGGCGGCGAGTTCCACATGAAGCTGGCGCAGATGGCCGCCAACGCGCCGCTGGCACGCTTTCTCAATGGCCTGGTACCGATGACCTCGCTGATCATCGCCCGCTACGAAGCGCCCTGCTGCGAGCACTGCGCCTGGCAGGAGCATGCGGCGATCATCGATGCGGTGGAAAACGGCGACAGCCAGGCAGCGCTGGGCCTGATGCATGAACATCTGGACCGCCTTGAGGCCAAACTCGATCTGGATCAGGCCGGCTGAATCAAGCGAATTCCACCGCCTCGGTATCTGCCAGGATCACCACTTCATCCCCCAACGACCACTCCGCCGCCCGGGCCGCCAGGGCGGCAGGCACTCCCGGCGAGCCGCCAGGGCCGGGTGGCACGTCGTAGGTGGCATGGGCATCGTGGGGCAACAGCACCTCGAAGCCTCTTCGCAGCGCGGCTCGGGCGGTGGCCGCCAGGCACATCTCCGAGAGCAGGCCGCCCAGGGCCAGGTGGCGGGCCCCGAGTTCATCGAGCAAGGTGTGCAACCCGGTTTCGAGGAAGCCATCGTCCTCGGTCTTGAACAGCACGTGCTCGCCCGGCGCCGGCGGGAAATACAACTGCCAGCCGGCACTGTGCGGGGCATCCGGGCTGCCCGGCGCACCGTCGTTCTGCAGGAAGATCACCGCCACCCCGGCGTGGCGAGCGCGGCCGAGCAAGCGGGCGATGCTCTGCTGCAGGGCCAGGTGGCCAGGCACCGCATCGGCGCCCTCCATGAAAGCGCACTGCACATCCACCAGCAGCAAGGCATCGGCCTTGGCAACATTCATCAGCGGCTCTCCTGTTCGCGGACGCAATGCCGAGCATAGCGCAATGCCGTACCCTGTCGCCGATAACCAAAATGCCTTGGAGGGCTTATGAACTTCACTATCGCGCCAGTCGGCGCGCAGCACTACGATCGGCTGGCCGATCTGTGGGAGGCCTCGGTGCGGGCGACCCACGACTTCCTGCCCGCAGGCTACATCGAGCGCCTGCGCCCGCTGGTGCGCGAGCAGTACCTGGGTTTTGTCCAGCTGCGTGCCTGGGCGGACGGCGCAGGCCATATACAGGGGTTTGCCGGGGTGCATGATGGCAAGCTGGAAATGCTCTTCGTCGACCCTGCCTGCCGTGGCCAAGGCATCGGCAAAACCTTGCTGGCCCATGTGATCGATGAGCTGGGCGTACGAGAAGTCGATGTCAACGAACAGAACCCACAGGCCGTGGGGTTCTACCTCAAGCAGGGCTTCGTCCAGGTCGGGCGCAGCGAGGTGGATGGACAAGGCGATCCATTCCCGTTGCTGCACCTGAAACGGGTGGGCTGACGCGCTCGCCATGGGAGCGCGCTTACCCCGCGATGAGGTCCTCAAGACAAACCTATACTTCGGTTAATCACCTAGCCTCTGGCCAAGGGGGCAATCCGCGTGAAATCGATCCTCGCGATGGTTCCGCTCTGCCTGCTGCTGGCCCTCGCCGGCTGCGCCGGCAAACGCCCACCCGCCCCGCCCCCGCCGCAGAACCTGCCACCGGCCGTCTGGCAGCGTATCGACCAGGATATCATCGAGGCCTCGGTCGCCGCCGCGGGATCGGCCAACGACTACGCTCGACGCTCCATGCGCGTGTGGAAGGAGCAAGTGCAGCAACGCACCGAAAACGACTTCATCCCCTGGTTCACCGGTTACTGGACCCAGCAGTGGCTCACACTCAAGGTGGCCTGGTACAAGATGAACAGCGGCAATGGCCAGGAGCCAGCGGAAAAGCGCCTGGGCCTGTATCTGCAGGAACAGTACCGCGAACGGGTCATCGACCCGGTGGCCGAACAGATCAACCCCGAGGGTATCCGCGACCGCGCCAGCGAGCTGTACCTGCAACTGCTCGGCCAGCAACTGCCGACCATCATCCAGCGCTACAACGCCCCGCCCGAGCAGTTCAGCCAGCGCCTCAACCGCATCCCGATCATCGCCCTGGGCCCGCCGGATGCACGCAATGCCTCGCTTTACCAACTGCTGCGGGCCAAGTCGCTGGACCAACAGCTGGCCTGGCAGTCCTTGCGCCAGCACCTGCACCAACAGGCCGCCAAGGCCCCTGGGCAGACCGAGGCAGGGTTGTCGTCGGTGGCCACCCAGGCCAGCGAGAAACTCGGCGCCACACTGGCGCCACGCGGTGCCGCCAGCGCCATCGCGGCGGCGGTAGGCAAGGCGGCGGGGGCATTGATCTCGGTGGCGGCAACTGGCTACGGCATCATCACCCACGACCGTGAGCAGCCACAGATGGTCGAGCAGCTGCGGGTGATCCTCAATGTGGCGCTGAACCAGGAATGGCAGGAGCTGATGGAAAATCGCCAGAGTGGCGCCATGGCCGGGGTGTATTACCTGTCGGGACAGGTGGAGGACAGCTTGCTCGGGAGCCGGTCACAGGAACCGTTGCTGATTCGCCTGCCGCCATGACCCCGCGCAGGTGGCACGTTCAGGCGGTCGCCAGCGCCGAAGTCGGCAGCCCGAAGATGCGGTCGAACGCCCAGTTGTAGACGAAGGTGTAGCACGGCACCAGGATGATGAATGCCAGATCCACCATCAACGCCTCCACAAGGGTCATGTCCAGCCACCAGGCGATCAGCGGGATCAGGTACACCACCAGGGTCAGCTGGAAGCCGATGGCATGCGCTACCCGCCGCCCGAGGCTGCGACCGCGGGTGGCCTGGCGGCTCTCCCAGCACTCGAACAGGCTGTTGTAGATGAGGTTCCAGGCCATGGCGATGGTGGTGATCATTACTGCCAGGGGGCCGGTGTGCGAAGCCTGGGTGTCGGACAGGTAGGCCAGGCCCAGGGTCGACATGCACAGGCCGATCAGTTCATAGAAGGTCACGTAGACCAGTTTGCGTTTGAGTCCTTGCACGGGATTACCTTGTTGCGGATATGACGAAGGCGCGCAGAATGCATCAACAGGCTTGACAGAAAAAGTCGGCAGCTTTCAGATTTGCTGAAAGGAGACTGCCATGAACTTTTCCAGCGATACCATCCTGCTGTTTCTCGCCGTGCTCGACCGCGGCTCATTCTCGGCTGCCGCGCGGGCGCTCGGGCGCGTACCCTCGGCGGTGAGCATGGCCATCGGCAACCTCGAGGCGGAGCTTGGCTACCCGCTGTTCGAGCGTGGGTCGCGGGAGGCACGCCCGACCGCCCAGGCCCAGGCACTGGAGCCCCATGCCCGGTTGATCGCCGAACAGCTGGGGCTGTTGGAGGTGCATGCGCTGGAGCTGTCGCGAGGGCTGGAAAGCAGCCTGGCCATCGCCGTGGTGCCGGATATCGACCAGCGCCCGTTACTCGGGGCCATCACCCGCCTGGGCGAGCGCTACCCGCTGCTGGACATCGAACTGCTCGCCGCCCCGCAGGAAGAGGCCCTGCAACTGCTCGACAGTGGCCGGGTACGCCTGTGCCTGGCCTTCGCCGGGCTGCAGGTGGACCCGCGACGCAGCTTCCAGCACATTGCCCTGGAGTCGCTGGTGGCCACCCTGTCGCCACACCACCCCGCGCTGCGCGAAGGCCGCATCCGCAACCTTGAGGACCTGGTCAACCTGCGCCAGATCCTGGTGTGCAGCCGCGACCTGCCATTGAGCGATCCCCGCTCGCTGATCGGCACCTCGCACTGGCGCACCGACAGCCTGGACCTGGCCCTGCAGATGGTCGAGGCCGGCCTGGGCTGGGGCGACCTGCCGCTGGCGCGGGTAGCGCCGCTGCTTGCGGACGGACGCCTGGTGCGCCTGCAGTTTCAGAACACCCGCAACGAACTGCAACTACCAGTGAACGCCTTCTGGCTCAAGCAGCAACCCCTCGGCCAAGCGGCCAGGACGTTGGTGAGCCTGCTGGCTTCGAAATGATTTGTCACCCTGCCAGGACGATTCGGCCAAGTACTGCGACATTTAGTCTTTCAACATTTTTCAGAATCGGCCGATAGCGTTGCAACAGGCTCCGCCACTCGTGCCACAAGCACGCGGCGCCCTCCTTTCACTGGCTCAAGGTCTCGAAACATGAACCTGAAATTCCGCCACAAGATCCTGCTCAGTGCCTGCGCCGTCGTGGTACTGGCCTTCGCCCTGTTCACCCTCTACAACGACTACCTGCAACGCAACACCATCCGCCAGAACATCGAGTCGTCGGTGCGCCAGGCCGGCGCGCAGACCGCCAGCAGCGTGCAGAACTGGATGAGCGGACGCATCCTGGTCCTGGAAAACCTGGCCCAGGACATCGCCCAGCAAGGCGCCGGCAGCAACGTGCCGGGCCTGGTCGACCAGCCGTCGTACACCAGCAACTTCCAGTTCACCTATTTCGGCCAGAACACCGGCCTGTTCACCCAGCGCCCCGATGCCAAGATGCCTGACGGCTACGATCCGCGTCAGCGCCCTTGGTACACCCAGGCCGTGGCCGCCAACCAGACGATGCTGACCCCGCCCTACATGGCCGCAGTGGGTGGCCTGGTGGTGACCATCGCCATGCCGGTCAAGGCCAAGGCCAGCGGCGAGCTGATCGGCGTGGTCGGCGGCGACCTGAGCCTGAACACCCTGGTCGACATCATCAACGCCGTCGACTTCGGTGGCCTTGGCCACGCCTTCCTGGTCGACCGCAATGGCCAGGTGATCGTCAGCCCGGACAAGGACCGGGTGATGAAGAACCTCAAGGACATCTACCCAGGCTCCCCGCTGCGTGTCGAATCCGGCATCCAGGAAGTCAGCCTCGATGGCAAGGACCGCATCATCTCCTTCGCCCCGGTGGACGGCCTGCCGTCGGCGCAGTGGTACATCGGCCTGTCGATCGATAAAGAAAAAGCCTACGCCCCGCTGAGCCAGTTCCGTACCTCGGCCATCATCGCCATGCTCATCGCCGTGGCCGTCATCGCCGGCCTGCTCGGCCTGCTGATCCCGGTACTGATGCGCCCGCTGACCACCATGGGCCGCGCCATGCAGGACATCGCCGAAGGCGAAGGCGACCTGACCCGCCGCCTGACCGTCGAGCAGAAGGACGAGTTCGGCGAGCTGGCCACCTCGTTCAACCGTTTCGTCGAGCGTATCCACGCCTCGATCAGCGAAGTGTCCTCGGCCACCCGCCTGGTGCATGACCTGTCGGAAAAGGTCGTGGTCGCCTCCAATGCCTCGCTCACCGGTTCCGAAGAGCAGAGCATGCGCACCAACAGCGTCGCCGCGGCGATCAACGAGCTGGGCGCCGCCACCCAGGAAATCGCCCGCAACGCCGCCGACGCCTCGCAGCACGCCAGCGGCGCCAGCGAACAGGCCAACGGTGGCCGCCAGGTGGTCGAAGAGGCGATCAGCGCCATGACCGCCCTGTCCGAGCGCATCAGCGAGTCTTGCGAACAGATCGAGACCCTCAACGCCAGCACCGACGAAATCGGCAAGATCCTCGACGTGATCAAGGGCATCTCCCAGCAGACCAACCTGCTGGCGCTCAACGCCGCCATCGAGGCCGCCCGTGCCGGTGAAGCCGGGCGTGGTTTCGCCGTGGTTGCCGACGAAGTGCGCAACCTGGCCCACCGCACCCAGGAATCGGCCGAAGAGATCCACCGCATGATCACCAGCCTGCAGGTCGGCTCGCGTGAGGCGGTGCACACCATGAACACCAGCCAGGTTTCCAGCGAAGAGACCGTGCAGGTGGCCAACGAGGCCGGTGAGCGCCTGGCCAGTGTCACCCAGCGTATCGGCGAGATCGACGGCATGAACCAATCGGTGGCCACCGCCACCGAAGAGCAGACCGCCGTGGTCGAGAGCCTGAACCTGGACATCACCCAGATCAACGCGCTGAACCAGCAAGGGGTGGAGAACCTCAACGATACCCTGCGCCATTGCGACGCCCTGAGCCAGCAGGCCGGGCGCCTGAAGCAACTGGTGGGCAGCTTCCGCATCTGACCTGCCGCCCGCTCCTGCACGTGTTGCAGGAGCGGGCTCCCTCCGCGATCACGCCTTCGATCACATCGGCGAATGCGCAGGCATTCTTCAGCTACTCCTTACTCGCCGACGAACGCCTGCACCTCGATCTCCACATCGACCCCCAATGCCAGCGCCGATGCCACCGTCGAACGCACCGGTAGCGCTGCGCCGAAGAACTCTTTGTAGACCTCGTTGAAGCCGGCGAAATGGCTCATGTCCGATAGCCAGACCGTGCATTTCACCACCTGGTCGAAACGCGCCCCACACACTGCCAGGCTCTCGGCGATACGTTCGCAGGCCGCTCGGGTCTGTGTCTGGATATCACCGCGTACCACCTCGCCACTGGCGCTCATCGGCACCTGGCCGGACAGGAACAGGAAGCCCCCGGCCTTCACTGCTCGGGAAAAAGGAAACGGCAGGCTGCTGGGAAAACGCTGGATGTCATTGCTCATGGAACGCTCCTTTCATGGTTGGTTGAATCGTGCCCGGGACAGTCGAGCGGGCCAGCTCCCGATAAACCCACTCTGGTTGACCATGGATTTTCAGGAGCGTACCGCCACAGCGTGGTTATAACCTAATAACGAACAAGTCTATTTGGCTATAAAAAAATCTATATGCTGGCACTCATCCGATCACGGGCAAGCTGGGCGTCGAGTAGCGTATGGATGTAGGTTCTTTCGGTTTCACCCTTGCGGGCCTGATCGTAGGCTTCATCGTCGGCATGACCGGCGTCGGCGGCGGTTCGCTGATGACCCCGATCCTGCTGTGGTTCGGCATCAACCCGGCCACCGCCGTGGGCACCGACCTGCTCTATGCCGCCATCACCAAAGCCAGCGGCGTCTGGGTGCATGGCCGCAACAAGAACATCGACTGGAAGATCACCGGCTGGCTGAGCCTGGGCAGCGTCCCGGCCGCCGCGCTGACCCTGTGGTTCCTCAGCACCCTGCACGCCGACACCTCGGCGCTAAACGCCATCATCAAGCAGGGCCTGGCGGTGGTGCTGATCCTCACTGCCCTGGCGATCCTGTTCAAGTCGCGCCTGCAGGCCTTCGCCAGCAAGCACGCCGGCGACCACTACCACCTCAGCGACCGTACCCTGAACATCCTCACCGTGATCACCGGCGTGGTGCTGGGCGTGATGGTCACCCTCACCTCCATCGGCGCAGGCGCGCTGGGCACCGTGGCGCTGTTCCTGCTCTACCCGTTCCTGGTCACCCGCCGCCTGGTCGGCACCGAAATCGCCCACGCCGTGCCGCTGACCTTGGTGGCCGGCCTGGGTCATGCCGGCATGGGCAACATGGACTGGTCGCTGCTGGGTTACCTGCTGCTGGGATCGCTGCCGGGGATCTACCTGGGCAGCCACCTGACCGGGCGCATCTCCGACCGCGTGCTGCGACCTTGCCTGGCGACCATGCTGCTATTGATCGGCTACAAGCTGGCGTTCTGAGCTGCGCACGAGCAACTTTGTGCTACTCCTGCACACGCCATAGCACCGGCCAGAACTGCGGTTTCACATACCCGCAGCGATCAAGCCGCGCCACGCGCTCGAGGCGCATGCGCTCACCGTCGTAACGCCACTGCTGGATCACCCCGCAACCACGCTCTACCTGGCTTTTGTCAGCGGCAAACAATTGACCGCTCTGTGCATCGAACGCTACATAGCCACTCAGACGCGGCGCCAGCAACGGCGTCGGCGCCTCGAAGGCCATTTCGCTGATCTGGTAGGGCGCGGCGCGGGATACCCGATACAGGTAATTGGCGCAGAACTCGCCACTGCACCCCACGTTGAGAATGACCAGGACATTGGCAGCGTCCAGCGGGTGCACCTCGTAATGGCTGTTGCTCATCCCCGGCACATCGCCTTCGACATTCGCCTGGCGTTTTACCGTCCTGCCGATTTCATGAGCCTGCTCGTCATTCATGCGCGGTGCGGCGACGAACTGTGGCAGCACCACGGTATCGGGAGCGCCAGGCACATCGGCAGCGGACGCATCTCCCACTCTGACCAGGGCATCGGCATGCCCGACCCGGCCCTGCACGGCATCGATGGTCAACAGCGCGCCACTGAGCCCCTGCAAGGACGCGACCAGCTCGCCATCCTCGGTCAATGAACTCAGGCGTGCACCGTTGCGCAACCGACGTATGAGCGCCAGCGCCTCATCGTCCTTCAGCAGCAGGTCGAAGTCATATTCAAGCTGGATGCGCTGCCAGTTGGCCGACAGTGCCTGCCCATCGAGCAGTACCTGTTCCGCAAACGCCGGGCCCACGCGCAGGGTCAGTTCGAGCGCGCCCTGTGGCCCCGCCTCGCGCCTTATGATGGTCTGCAGCCCGGCCATCAGGTCGTCGTCGATGGCCATTACCGCGGTGCAGGCACGGGTGTTGTCGCAGCCAACCGCCCAGTCCTTGATCTGCCGGTACATCGGCACCGCCTCGAGCGGTGCCTGGGCGTTCTCGGCCTGCACGACCGATGGCGTCATGAGCGTCAGCAGCAATGCCGCACGCGGGTGTTTCATCCATTGCATGGCGTTATCCCCGAAGTCCGTTTCACGCGTTCAGCCCTCACTGCGCCAGAGTACCGGCCAACTGTCGGTGCCTACTTCGGCACAGCGGTCCATCCGTGACAGCCTGAGCAAGCGCATGCGCATGCCATCGTAGCGCCAGCTTTCCTCCACCCCACAACTGCCGGGGTAGTCGTCCTTGGCATAGCTGTGAAGCTCGCCTTTGCCAGGGTAGAAGTCGATGGCGTCGCGCATCCGGCTGATCACCACTGGGCTCGATGGCGCCTCGAACTCCAGCGGCCCAAGGGTGTAAGGCGCTTCACGCGACACCTTGTACAACGCGTAGAGACAGTGGAAGTCATTGCAGTTGTAGCTGAGCAATGCCAGCGCATGCTGGTCGTCCAGGGCATGCAGCTCGAGCTTGGGAGCGACATCGTATTCGTTGATCAACTGGTTCTCGGCGGCCGCCTTGGCCATCACCACTTGAGTAATACCCGCTTGCTCCTGCGCGCCAAGGGCCGTAGCTGCCACAAAGGCCGGCACCTGTGGCTTGGCCGGAGTTGGCAACTGCGCATCGGCAACGCTGTCGCCGGGGCGTATCAGCGCACTGTAGTGGCCGACCCGGCCCTGCACCGCATCCATCAGCAGCAAGGCGGCGCTCAACCCCTGCAGCGAACTTACCCGCTCTCCTGGCCGGGTGTCGTCCACCAGGCGCTGGCCATTGCGCAATTGCCGCAACACGGCATAGGCATCGGCGCCCTCCAGTTCCAGGGTGGTCTCGACACCGCGGGTCATGCGCCAGGGGGCGACCAGCAGCTGGCCGTCGAGCATGGGCTCGCCCGACCAGTCGGTGCTCCCCACCAGGGTCAGGTGCAGGTTGCCCCAGGCGCCCGCCTCACGTTGCACCAGCATGCCCACTCGCATCCGCTCCGGGTGATCGGCCAGGACCGCGGTGCAGAAGCGCGTGTTGTCGCAGCCTACAATCCAGTCCTTGATCTCCCGGTATACCGGTACCGGTTCTGGTTCCGCCGCGGCGGCCAGGCCCGGCAGCAACGCCAGCCCCAGGGCCAGCCAGTTCCATGTTGTTGCGCGCATCGTGCTGCATTCCTGTCTTGGCTGTGGAAGCCTCGTTCCAGAGGCGGCGCAATGATTCCACAGTTCACGGGCCAGGTGCGCAAAATCGGCAGTGGTGATTGCGCCGCCTGATCTGGCAGTATCGAATGCCCTAACGCCAGAGCCGCCGTCATGTCCTCTACCGTCAGCCCGTTGCTGCTTGCCTTGCGCGAAGGTACCCGCGCCTGCCACCAGAGGCTGGAAGCGCGGCTGCCTTTCTTCAGCGAGGGCTTCGACCGCGCGGCCTACGCCGACCTGCTCGGGGCCTACCACGGCTTTCATGCCCCATTGGATTTACTGCTGGGCGCCTACCAGAGCGCCGAACGGCACAAGACACCCACCCTGTCACGCGACCTGGGCGCCCTGGCCATCGACATCGAAGCGCTGCCCCGCTGCCACGCCCTGCCTCGCATCGATGACGAAGCCAGTGCGCTTGGGGTGATGTATGTACTGGAAGGCTCCACGCTCGGTGGCCAGGTGCTCAAGCGGGCCATGGCCGAACGCCTGGGTATCGACGCCGACAACGGCGGCGCGTTCCTCGACGTCTACGGCCCGCTGACCGGCGCACGCTGGCGCAGCTTCCTCGAGCGGCTGGCTGCCGCCACCCCGGAGCCGACCGCCCAGGCCCGGACGGTAGAAGCCGCTGTAGACACATTCATCTGCTTCGAACAGTGGCTCGAAGAACGACGGGTACTGGCCTGCTGAACCCCCTCACCGACGGCATTGGTGCAACAGCGACGTTACCAGTGGCGTCATCCCGATGGCCACCACACACAAGCCACCGCACAACAACGCAAATCCCAGTGCCCGCAACGGGTGCAAGGTATTGAAGAACGCCAGTACCAGCAGCACCAGCAACAGCGTCAGCCAGTAGCGAACTGCCGCCCTTGGAATGGCCACCATCAACAGGTTGAAGAGCACGAAGGCATAGAACACCAGCATCGTCGCCAAGCCGACGCTGACACCTCGCGCCATCGGCTGGCCGACATGCTGCCGGTAGAGATCGAAGCCAAGGCTCAAGATAAAGGGAAAAGCCACACACACCAGTGCGTGCAGCAGGAAGCGGGAAAGCAGCGGCAACATTCGTCCTTGATCCTGGAGTAGGCCAAAGGTTGCGCATGGCCGTGAGTGAGGAAAGCGGATGCTAATGCCCTGAATAGACGCCAGCAAGCCGCAGCCCCATTGGTCGGCAAACACTCGTGACAAAGACCTGATTTTCCGGCTTTGCGGCACACTGGAAACAAGGCCGCCGCACACCTTCGGGAGCCGCACGTACGCCGCTGCTTATCGCATCTGTACGAGCGGATGTGTTTCATGAAATCCTGCAGGACTGCCCCCATAGCAAGGGCGCTGGACAGCCTGATAGCGAGCCCACGACATGAACGTCATTGCCTGTGATCTGCACTACCTGGACGCCGCCGCGGACCTCTTCAACCAGTACCGGATGTTCTACCAGGAGGCAGATGACCTCCCCGCTTCCCGTGCATTCCTCAAGGCCAACCTCGAAACCGGCAACTCGCGGATCTACCTGCTGCTGGACGACGAGGGTCAGGCCATCGCCTTTGCCCAGCTGTACCCGGCCACCTGCTCGCTGGCGATGAAGCGCTTCTACTGGCTGTATGACCTGTTCGTTGTCCCGCGCATCCGCAGGGGCGGTCATGCCCGTTACCTGATGCAGCAACTGATCGGGATCTTCCAGGCCGAGGGCGCGCAGCGGTTGAGCCTGGATACCGCCAGGAGCAACCTTGCCGCCCAGGCGCTGTATGAATCGCTGGGGTATGAGGCCGAGCAGGAATTCGTGACCTATCACAAGGTGCTCGATCACTGAAGGTAGCCATGGGAGCTTTCGATATCCGCTTTCGCTCAGCGCGAGGGAAGCAGCTATACGCGGGTGTGCAAGACCGTGGAGTAGGAACCCGGCTGGCCCGAAGGCCTCCCGCGTACAGCCGCCATTGAGCGATTTGAACCACATTCTCGGGCGTGCACGCTCGGTCGTTGAATTGACAACGACTGGGCGAGGCTAAGGAATGCAGCTGGCCAGAACAACAGCTGAAAGGCCGCGAAAGCATGCTTGGGAAACGTCCTACATGAAATGGGGAAAGTCTTAGTAATCGCCTTGAATCAACTGCCCAGACCTCTTCGTGGGGAAACCCGCTCCCACGCACTTTTGCTACTTGCCCGCCAAGTCAGGACAATTCCTTAATTTCCTGTACACGAAATATCTACTAAAGGTTTATATTCCGCCCGCCGAAACAGAAAAGGTAGCAAGTGGCCACCACCCTAGCGAAGCGGCCATGTACACCCTTCACACTCACGGATGGGCGTCACGATGAAAATAAAAAACAAACTGATCCTGGCCTTCGTACTGGTGGCCTTCATCCCGGTCGCCCTGGTTGGCGGGATTTCGGTGCTGAACATCCGCAGCGAGGCGGTCGATCAGTTCCTCGACGGCAGCACCCGGGAAATTCGCCAGATCGACGGCAACATGCGCCAGTTCTTTGATGGCACGCTGCAGAACGTCGATCAGATGGCCAAGGATCCTGTATACACCTCGGCCACCTCGCTCAAGGACTACACCGGCGCCGATGCCGCCAGCCAGCCGATGCCCGAGGCTGCGCAACGGGTCATCGATGCCTTCGCCCGCTACGGCACCACTCACCCGGCAGCGGCGATCCTTTCAATCGGCCTGGAAGACGGCAGCTACGCCAAATGGCCGGATGACCCACAACTGGCCAAGTACGACCCGCGCACCCGCCCCTGGTACAAGGCCGCCATGGCCAGCCCGGACAAGACGGTGCGCACCGCCGCGTACTACTACGACAAGGACAACGTGGCCCTGGTCGGCACCGCCCGCGCGCTGCTCGACGCGGCCGGCAAGGCCAAGGGCGTGTTCGTGGTCAGCGTGTCGCTGAAGAACCTCACCGAACTGGTCAAGAGCATCAAGCTGGGAGACAGCGGCTACGTGATGCTGATCGAGGACGGCACCGTGCTGGTCGACCCGCGCAACGCCGGGCACAGCTTCAAGCAGCTCAAGGACCTCGGCGCGCCGTACGCGGCGTTGGCCGCCACCGAGCAAGGCGCCACCGAGGTGGTGATCGATGGCGTGCGCTACATGGCCAATGTGTGGACGTCTCCAGGCCTGGGCTGGCGCTTCGTCGGGCTGATCGAGTACGATGAGGTCATGGCCGCGGCCACACGCATGACCTATGTCACGGCAGTGATCGTGGTGCTGCTGGCGCTGATCTTCGCCGGGGTGGCGGCAGCGTTCTCGCGGGTGATCGTCAAGCCCATCGGCCAGGTGAGCACCGGCCTGCAGTCGATCGCCGAGGGTGAAGGCGATCTGCGCCGCGACCTGCAGGTCCAGGGCAAGGACGAAACCGCCGAGCTGGCCGGTTGGTTCAACAAGTTCCTCGCCGCGATCCGCCAGCTGATCCAGCGCATCGGCGCGGCCTCGACCAACCTGCACGAAGCCTCGCGCAGCAACAGCGAGATGGCCGGCAACATGAACGAGGCCGCCGGGCGCCAGCGCGAGGCGGTGGAACTGGTGTCCACTGCCTTCAACGAGATGGTCGCCACTGCCAACGAAGTGGCGCGTTCGTGCAGCAGCGCCGCAGATGCCGCCGAACAGGGTCACCGCCGCGTGGCCGAGGGCAAGCAGCAGATCGAAGCGACCACCGACAACGTCAATCGCCTGGGCCGACGCCTGAGCGAGTCGTCCCAGGCCATGGTCGAACTGGAAGAAGGCAGCCGCAGCATCAACCAGATCCTCGGCACCATCCGCGCCATCGCCGAGCAGACCAACCTGCTGGCGCTCAACGCCGCCATCGAGGCCGCCCGGGCTGGCGACCAGGGCCGTGGTTTTGCCGTGGTGGCCGACGAGGTACGGGCGCTGGCCAAACGCACCGCCGACTCCACCGGCGAGATCGACCAGTTGCTCAATACCCTCGGCGGCAAGACCCATGAAGTTTCGCAGAAGATGGAAAGCTGCCTGGACCTGTCGCGGGCCAGCGTGTCATCGATCGAGAATGCCCGCGACAGCTTCGAAGGCATCCAGCTCTCGGTGAACGAGATCCGCGACCAGAACCTGCAGATTTCAGCGGCCGCCGAGGAGCAGCACAGCGTGGCCGAGGAAATCAATCGGCATATCCAGCAGATCTACGACGAGGCACGCCTGGTAGAGGGGCTGGCCAGCTCTGCACAGGCCGATTCTGGCAGGCTGGCGCAGCTGTCGGATGAGCTGAACGGGTTGGTGGGGCGCTTCAAGTCGTAAGGCATCCAGAAGTTGGGGCCGCCAGGCGGCCCTTTTGCCGCGGTTCGTCGCCCGCGATGGCGTCAGCCCGCCCTGGGCAAATCGGCCAACACGCCTTCGATCTCCCCTAGCACCGCCGGATCATCCAGCGTCGATGGCGCCGTGTAGTCCTGGCCATCGGCGATCTTGCGCAGCACCGCCCGCAGGATCTTGCCGGAGCGGGTCTTGGGCAGGCGCTTGACCAGGCGCACGCGGTTGAAGCAGGCCAGTGCGCCGATCTGTTCGCGCACATCCGCCACCAACTCGCCCTGCAGTTGCGCCTCGCCAATGCCCTGCCCGTCCTTGAGCACCACCAGCGCCAATGGCACCTGGCCCTTGATCTCGTCGTGCACACCAATCACCGCGCACTCAGCCACCGCCGGATGACGCGCCACCAGGTCCTCCATTTCCCCGGTCGACAAGCGATGCCCCGAGACATTGATCACGTCATCGGTGCGCCCCATGATGTAGACGAAGCCGTCTTCATCCAGGTAGCCGCCGTCGCCGGTGTGGTAGTAACCGGGGTAGCTCTGCAGGTAGGCCTGCAGGTAGCGCTGGTGATCGCCCCAGAGCGTCTGGCTGCAACCCGGCGGCAATGGCAGGGCGATCACGATGGCGCCCTGTTGATTGGGCCCCAACGGCTTGCCTTCGTCATCCAGCACCTGCACGTGGTACCCCGGCACCGCCCGATTGCTCGAGCCCGGCCGCGCCGCGCTGCCTTCGAGCCCGACACAGGGCGCAGTCACCGGCCAGCCGGTCTCGGTCTGCCACCAATGGTCGTGCACCGGCTTGCCGCTGACCCGCTCGAGCCATTCATGGGTACTGGAGTCGAGTTTCTCCCCGGCCAGGAACAGCTGGCGCAACGAATCGAGATTGTGACGGCGGATCAGCGCGCCTTCCGGGTCTTCCTTGCGGATGGCGCGCATGGCGGTGGGCGCGCAGAACAAGCCATTGACCTGGTATTGTTCCACCACCCGCCAGTAGGCCGAGGCGTCCGGCGTGCGGATCGGCTTGCCCTCGTAGAACACCGTGGTGCACCCGCTCATCAGTGGCCCGTACACGATCAGCGAGTGGCCCACCACCCAGCCGACGTCCGAGATCCCCCACCACACGTCTCCTGCTCGCATGCCGTACACATGACGCATGGCATAACACAACGCCACTGCGTTGCCGCCGTTTTCGCGGACGATACCCTTGGGTTTGCCGGTGGTGCCGGAGGTGTACATGATGTACAGCGGATCGCCGGCGTCCAGTTCAACGGGGGCGACCGGCGCGGCCCCGAGCAAGGCCTGCTGCCAGTCCAGATCACGCCCGGGCTGCAGTTCGGCGCTCGCCTGCGGGCGCTGCAACACCAGCACATGCCGCGGTTGGTGGCGAGCCAGCTGCAGGGCGCGATCGACCAGCGGCTTGTACTCGATCACGCGGTCGAACTCCAGGCCGCAGGAAGCCGTCAGCAGCAGGGCCGGCCGGGCATCGTCGATGCGCAGGGCCAGCTCGTTCGCGGCGAAGCCGCCGAATACTACGGAATGCACCGCACCAATGCGGGCGCAGGCGAGCATGGCCATGGCGGCCTGGGGCACCATCGGCATGTAGATGATCACGCCATCGCCCTTGCGCACACCCAACGAACGCAACAGACCCGCCAAGCGGGCCACTTCATCTCGCAGTTGGTGATAGGTGAACGTCTGTTGCACGCCAGTCACTGGCGAGTCGTAGATCAGCGCCAGTTGTTCACCGCGCCCCTGCTCGATCTGATGGTCAAGGGCCAGGTAGCAACTGTTGAGGCGGCCATCGGCGAACCAACGGTGGGTACCATCGGCGTTCTGCTGCAAGGTGACGGTCGGCTTGCGCTGCCAGGCGAGCTGTTCGGCCTGGGCCTGCCAGAAGCTGGCGGGGTCGGAAATGGAATGGGCGTAGCTGTGCTGATAGGTCATTGGTTCGCAACCCGGTACTTGTTGTTATAGAAGGGCGAATCTTGAGTATGGACCGGGGCCGGCCAGCCGCCATCGGACTTAAGTCGCAACCCATATGCACATTTGCCGCACCCAAGCGCCTACAATGGCCGGTCACGTTTAGCGAACAATCCCATGCATACCCTCGAAGACCTGCGCGCCGGTCGCCTGCACGGCATCACGCGACTGAATCTCTGCCAGAACCTCACCCATTTTCCCCAGGAGATCTTCGCACTTGGCGACAGCCTCGAAGTGCTCGACCTGAGCGGCAACAGGCTCCGCGAACTGCCCGATGACCTGCACCGCCTCAACCGGCTCAAGGTGCTGTTCTGCTCCAACAATCAGTTCACCCACCTGCCCCACGCCATCGGCAGCTGCCAGGCCCTGGAAACCGTAGGTTTCAGAAGTAACCGCATCAGCCGGGTCGATGCCCAGGCCTTGCCACACTCGCTACGCTCACTGGTGCTCACCGACAACGTATTGGAGCAGCTGCCCGAGGCACTGGGGGACTGCGCACACCTGCAAAAGCTCATGCTTGCCGGCAATCGCCTCACCGACCTGCCCGCAAGCCTGGCGCGCTGCCATCGCCTGGAACTGCTGCGCATCGCCAGCAACCGCCTGGGCGCGCTGCCTGACTGGTTGCTGCTCATGCCACGCCTGGCCTGGCTGGCCTATGCGGACAATCCACTGCCCCATGGCTTTGTCGCACCTGCCACGGACGACCATTGCCCTGCCCTTCACTGGCAGGATATCCAACTGGAAGAAGAGCTTGGCCGTGGCGCCTCAGGGGTGATTCACCGCGCCCGCTGGCGTAATCAGGAAGCGCCGGTTGCGGTCAAGCTGTACAAGGGTGCGATCACCAGCGACGGTTCGCCGTTGGCGGAGATGAGCGCCTGTATTGCCGCCGGCCACCATCCACAGCTGGTGCGCCTGGCTGGGCGCATTGACGATCATCCAGATCAGCTACCCGCCTTGGTGATGCAACTGATCGACGCGCATTGGTCGAACCTGGGCGGCCCGCCTAGCCTCGACAGTTGCACCCGCGACCGCTACCCGGCGGACCGGCAGTTGACCAAGTCGGCCCTGCGTCGCCTTATAAGAGGTATTGCCTCGGTCTGTGCTCACCTGCATGGGCGTGGCTTGAGCCATGGGGATCTGTACGCCCACAACATCCTGTTCGACGAGGATGGCCAGTGCCTGCTGGGCGACTTCGGCGCCGCCTCGTTCCACCCTCAGGAGCAAAGTCTTGCGGTATCGGCCCTCGAGCGACTGGAAGCGAGGGCATTTGGCATTCTTGTGGAGGAATTGCTGGCGTGCTGCGACGAGCAGGACACAACACTGAAGCAACTGGCTGAACGCTGCCAGCAGGCCGACGTATTGGCCCGTCCTGCCTTCAATGAGTTGGTGGCGCTGCTTGGAGATCGTCACTGACAAGGCGATGAAGCCTGGCCTGAACATTCGTGGGAGCGGCGTTCCAACAAACCCGCTCCCATGCCAGATTTCTTTGCCAGGACAGAAAAGACAAAACCCCTACCTGCTCGCGCAGATAGGGGTTTTGCGAAATGAATCTTG
>NZ_JBMDJQ010000045.1:0-36926 GCF_057809275.1 Pseudomonas sp. FG36 | reverse complement strand
GCGATGGTGTCACCCTGGGTGAACGCATCGCCGGGCAAGCCCGCTCCCACAAAGTCCTGTGAGGAAAATCCCTGGACGGACTCAGCCCAGGTGGTTCTGGTCCGCCAGGATCGCCTCGTCCAGCGCCTCCAGCAGGCCCTTGCGTACCTTCAGCTTGGTGTTCTTGTGCGCCAGCATGTTCAGCTTCTTCATTTCGCGGGCGGCGGCCAGGGCGGTTTCGTGCAGCTGTTCAGCTGGCACCACCTTGTCGAGGAAGCCGGCTTCCCGGGCACCCTGCGGGTCGAACACTTCGGCATTGTTCACCGAGCGCTGGAACGCCGCACGGCCGAGGCGGTCACGGGCCAGCTCGATACCGGCGTGGTGCATGGTCATGCCGATCTGCACTTCGTTCAGGCAAATCTTGTAAGGGCCTTCGACACCGATGCGGTAGTCGCCCGACAGCAGCAGGAAGGCGCCCTTGGCCACGGCATTGCCGGGGCAGGCGACGATCACCGGGAAGGGGTGCGACAGCAGGCGCCGGGCCAGGGTGGAGCCGGCGGTGACCAGGCCAACGGCCTCCTTGGGGCCGGCGGTCATCACCTTGAGGTCGTAGCCGCCGGAGAGAATGCCCGGCTGGCCGGTGATGATCACCACCGCGCGTTCCTCGACGGCGCGATCGAGCGCGGCGTTGAAGGCTTTGATCACATCCGGGGAGATGGCATTGACCTTGCCGTTGTTCAGGGTCAGGGTGGCGATGCCGTCTTCGGCGTGGTAGGTAATCAGCTCGCTCATAGCAGAGTCCTTTGGATGGCGTGGCGACGACGTTACCCAGCGGCGCCGGCCAGGTAAAGCACCAAGGCTGACTGGTCGGTCAGCGCCGCGCCGCAGTGCCTTGCGCCATCTGGGCAGCACTGGGAGGGTGGGAAAAAGCGCTGGGTACAATGGCAGCATTGCCCTGATTGGCCAGAGTTTTCGGCCGATTGCCTTAAGCGCATGAAAATTCTGAAAAAAATGCTTGCCAAGTAAAAGCTCTTCTACTAAATTAGCGCGCCTCGACAGGCTGAATAGCTTGAAGAGAAAACGGTGAAGTGTCCGAGTGGTCGAAGGAGCACGCCTGGAAAGTGTGTATACGAGAAATCGTATCAAGGGTTCAAATCCCTTCTTCACCGCCACATTCTACGAGAAGCCCCCGAATCGAAAGGTTAGGGGGCTTTTTGTTTGTCGCTTGTTTTTACCTGTGCGATCGAGTCGCCGGCAAGCCGGCTCCCACAAGGTAATGCGATCTCCTGTGGGAGCCGGCTTGCCGGCGATGGGCTGCGAAGCAGCCCCTTTAGAAACTTACGGAGGCCGACAGCCGTGCCGTGCGCGGCGCGCCCTGGAACAGGTAGTTGTCGCCTAGGTAATCGCCCACGTCGCGCCAGTAGCGCTTGTCGAAGACGTTGTCCACGGTCAGGCGCAGCACGGTGTCGTAGCCGCCGATGTTCGTGCGGTAGCGGCTGCCGATGTCGAATACGGTGTAGCCGCCGACTTCGACATTGCCTGCTGAGCTTGCGTACTTGCTGGCGCTGTAGCGTGCACCGCCGAGCAGTGCCAGGCCGGGGACGGGCAGGGCGTAGTCGGCCTGCAGCGCGGCGCGCAGGCGCGGCACGTTGATTGCCTGGTGGCCTTCGTAGGCGGTGGTGTCGCTGTTCTGCACCCGGGCGCGGATCACTGCGGCGCTGGCCTGGATCTGCAGGTTGGAGGTTGCCCAGCCGCTGGCGCCGAGCTCCAGGCCGGTGTTCTTCTGCTGGCCCGATTGCACGTAGGTCGGCGCCGGGGTTCCGTCGGGGCGGGCGTACTGGTACGCCTGGCGGATCTGGAACAGGGCTGCGCTGAAACTCATGCCCTGCCAGTCACGCTTGATGCCGACTTCTAGTTGGCGCGACAGGGTCGGGGCGAGGATTTCGAACGCGTTGCTGGCATACCAGGGGGCGGTGCCACCCGAGGACAAGCCTTTCGCATAGCTGGCGTACAAGGTGGTGTCCGGCTGCGGCTTGTAGATCAAAGCTGCGTTGGGCAGCAGTTGGTACTGTCGGGTGTGGCGCCCGGCGACGCCATTCTGGTCCCAGGTCTTTTCGTCCAGGCGCACTTCCCGGGCGCCGATCACGGTCTGCCAATTGTCGTTGAAGGTGATGCGGTCGCTGAAGAACAGGCCGTACTGGCGGCTGTCCAGGCGGCGCTCACTGCTACCAATGGGCTTGTCCGACGGCTCAACCGCTGGTGCACCGGTATGGATGTTGCCCGTGCCTCGCCACTCGTTGTAGCCCGGTCGCTGGTCAAGCGTGCGGCGTTGCGCACTGGTGCCGACGGTCAGCTCATGGCTCACGCCCAAGGCATCGAAGCGCCCGTCGAGCATGGCCTGGGCTTCGTCGATGCGGCGGGTATCGTCAGGGCTGCGGAAATCGTAGATGTCGTAGTCGCCATTGCTGCCGAAGTAGGACCCTTCGCTCGAACCCCAGGCGAATGCGCTGTAGTCATCGATTACCACCTTGCTGCGCGAGGCGCTCAAGGTACCGTTCCAGTTGTCGTTGAACTGGTATTTGAAGCGCCCGCCCAGGTTCAGCGAGTCGTTCTGCACGGGCTTGGCCCAGGACTGCCAGGCCAGGTGATCCTTGGGGTCGACGCCATGGGGCAGCTGGTTGCCGCCAAGCAGTTGATAGCCGGGTACCGAATACTGCTCGCGGTGCTGGTACTCGGCATCCAGCTCCAGGACGGCATTCGGGTTGATCTGCCAGTCGAGCGCCACGGAGGCGAAATCGCGCTTGCCGTCGGCATGATCGACATAGGAGCGAATGTCCTCGTGGGCCAGGTTTACCCGCAGGCCCAGCTGGCGTTCGGCGCCGAACCAGCCGCCCAGGTCGGTGGCCAGGTAGCGCTCGCCCTGTTCGTTGCTCGACACACTTATGCTGCGCACATCCTCAGGGCGCTTGGTCACGTAGTTGACCAGCCCGCCGGGCTCCGACACGCCGCTCTGCAACCCGGACAGTCCCTTGAGCAGCTCCACTTGCTGCTTGTTCTCCAGCGCCACGTTCTGCTCGCCGGCGATGGTCTGGCCGTTGACCCGGTAGCTGCTGGCGGCGTTGAGCTCGAAGCCGCGCACGTTGAAGTTCTCGTAGTAGCCGATCGGCGCATAGCTTTCGCCCACCGAGGCATCGCTCTGCAGCACCTCGCTCAGCTTGCGCACCTGGCGGTCGTCCAGCAGCTGGCGGCTGAACACGCTGACCGCTGCCGGGGTATCGAGCAGTGGCGCGCTGTGCAGGCCGCCGACCTGGGCTTCGCGTGCCTGGTAGCCGCTGTCCTGAACATCCGAGATGCGCACGGGGGCCAGGGCCACACTGTCGTCGGCAAGGCCATGGCCACTGTGCAGGGCAAGGCCCAGGCCGAGCAGGCCCAAGGGCAGGCGGGGGCGAAGCGGGGTCATGCAAGGCTCCTTGAAAAGCGGACGCGCCGTTATCGCTCGGCAGCTGTCGGGCAGGCAAAAGGGCGCCATGGTAGCAGGCTGCCGAGGCTTTCAGGGATGCAGACGTGGGATCCGGCGCGCCGCCGCTCCCACCGATACCGTACAATGCTTAGGCATGCACGTTTCCTGCGGGAGCCGGCTTGCCGGCGATGACGCCAGTACAGTCAATACGAACGAAGCGGGGCGCGATTCAGGCCGCCGCCGGGCGCTGGTGCCGGCGCCAGCTGTCGTCGATCTTCGACCAGGTCTTGCCGTCGGTGATGGCCAGCAGCTTGCGGCCATCCTTGAAGGTGGCGAGGAAGGTGACTTCCTCTTCCTTGCCGCCCAGCAGCAGGCCGGCGAGCAGGCCGACCGGGCCGGCCACCAGGGCACCGGCCACCCCCCAGCCCAGGGCGGTGCCCAGGCTGCGGGTCGACTCGAGGTTGGCCAGCTTCAGATCCTTGATCCGCGCCAGCGAAATGCGCTCGCCGGGCGAAGGGCTGCGCGGGGTCTTGAGTGTGAGCGCTCCATTGCGATACTCGCCTTCACCTTGCAAGAAATCGCCGGATTGCACCGTGAGTCTTGTCATTGTGTCGTCCTGTCAGGAAGGGGGCCTTTGACCAACGCCTACTGAGCGCTCCGTACGCTGGCAAGTCAACGCCGAGGCGACGGAGGGTCGTGCGGCGGGTTGTCGCGTAGTAAAGCGCCTAAACGAAGCGTTGATGGCAAACCACAGGCACAGGTCGCATTTTCGAAAGTAAACTTCGAATCGTCGTCTATAAAGTCCTAGGGTCATGATTGGAACTAATGCTTGCAGCTGGCGCCATTGATCCATGGCAGTTTGCGCAAATAAGTACGACGCAGTTGAGTTTTCGAAAACGAAAAAATGACGTCAAAAAACGCTGGACATCAAGTTTCATTATGTGTCAGTTTTTTTGCGCCTAATAAAGGCGAGTGACAGGAAGTTCTCGCCAGGTGGGAAATCCTGTCTGACATCAACTGCTTTTTTGTAAACAAGGAAGTAACCTGCATGTCGAAAGTCAAAGAAAACGCTATTGCATCGGCCGTTTCCGCACTGCAGCCGAAGGGGCCAAGTTCGTCCTTCGGCCTGATCGATAGCTTTGCCCACCAGTACGATCGCGGCGGCGCGAACATCAATGGCAAGAAGTCCTTCACGGTCGACCAGGCCGCCGATCACCTCCTGCGTGATGGCGCAGCCTGGAAGGACCTGAACAAGGACGGCACGATCAGCCTCACCTACACCTTCCTGACCAAGGCACCGTCTGACTTCTACAGCCGTGGACTGGGCTCGTTCAGCCAGTTCAGCGACCTGCAGAAACAACAGGCCAAGCTCTCCATGCAGTCCTGGTCGGACGTGGCCAAGGTCACCTTCACCGAGGCAGGATCGGGCGGCGACGGTCACATGACCTTCGGCAACTTCAGCGCCAGCAACGGCGGCGCGGCGTTCGCCTACCTGCCGTTCGACGGCCCGGGTTCGCACAAGGGCGAGTCCTGGTACCTGATCAACAGCGGCTACCAGGTCAACATCACCCCGGGCACCGGTAACTACGGGCGCCAGACCCTGACCCACGAGATCGGCCACGTGCTCGGCCTGTCCCACCCCGGCGACTACAACGCCGGCGAGGGCAACCCGACCTACCGTGACGCCGACTACGCTCAGGACACCCGTGGCTACAGCGTCATGAGCTACTGGAGCGAAAGCAACAACGGGCAGAACTTCATCAAGGGCGGTGGTCAGTACTACGCCTCGGCCCCGCTGATGGACGACATCCTGGCGATCCAGAAGCTCTACGGCGCCAACTACGCCACCCGTGCCAGCGACACCACCTACGGCTTCAACTCCACCGCTGATCGCGACTTCTACTCGGCCACCTCGGCCTCGTCGAAGCTGGTGTTCTCGGTGTGGGACGGTGGCGGCAACGACACCTTCGACTTCTCGGGCTTCACCCAGAACCAGAAGATCAACCTCAACGAAGCGTCGTTCTCCGACGTCGGCGGCATGGTCGGCAACGTGTCCATCGCCAAGGGCGTGACCATCGAGAACGCCATCGGCGGCTCGGGCAACGACCTGCTGATCGGCAATGCGCTGGCCAACGTGCTCAAGGGTGGTGCCGGCAACGACATCATCTACGGCGGCGGCGGCGCCGACCAGCTGTGGGGCGGCAGCGGCTCGGACACCTTCGTGTTCGCGGCTGTCAGCGACTCCACCAAGGCGGCGCCGGACCGCATCATGGACTTCACCTCGGGCGTGGACAAGATCGACCTGTCGGCCATCTCCGCGTTCGCCGTGAACAAGCTGCCGCTGCAGTTCGTCGATGCCTTCACCGGCCATGCCGGCGAGGCGCTGCTGACCTACGACCAGGCCACCAACCTGGGCAGCCTGTCCATCGACTTCACCGGAAACGCCTCGGCTGATTTCCTGGTGACCACCGTTGGCCAGGCCGCTGTCACCGACATCGTGGTCTGATGTAGCAGGGGGCGGCGCTCGCGCGTCGCCCTTTTGTCGGCGAGGCAGACGAATGAAAGCAACCTTGCGAACGATCGCGCTGGCCGCGATTACCCTGATGTCGATGACCGAGGTAGGTATGGCGAGCAGCCTGTTACTCCCCAACGCCGCGCAAATGGCCGGTAATTGGACGCTTTACCCCGAACAGCAGCAAGCGCAAGCCTGCAACCTGCACCTGGGCGCCAACGAAGGCGAAATCGAAGGCGACCTGGATTGCGCCAGGGACCTGCTGGGCCTGCGCCCCGGCAGCTGGCTGGTGACCCCTGACACCTTGGCCCTGGTGGGCGGCGACGGCAGCAGCGTGGTGCACTTCAGCCGCGAAGGGGCCAAGCGTTACGCCTGGACCCGGCCGGATGGTACCCAACTGGTGCTCCAGCACCTGGACAAATAAACCCGGCCTGAAACTTGAAAGTTTCAGGCAAGCAAGGGCGAAACATGAAACTACCGAGCAAAAAGCCCGGGGCGCCTTTGTGGGCGGCACTCGGCGAACATAAGTCGACGTTGATCAGCGTTGGCTGTTTCACGGCATTGATCAACTTGCTCATGCTGGTGCCGTCGATATATATGCTTCAAGTGTACGACCGTGTACTGAGTTCGCAGAGCACGACAACTTTGTGGGTGCTGACATTGATGGTTGTCGGCTTCTTCGTTTATATCGGCGGGCTCGAGGCCGTACGCAGTTTCATTGTCATTCGGGTCGGCAACCAGTTGGAAAAGACGTTCAACCTGAAGGTCTATCGCGCCGCCTTCGAACGCAACTTGCGCCAGCGCGACGGCGCCGCCGGCCAGGCCCTGGGTGACCTGACCCAGCTGCGCCAGTTCATCACCGGCCCCGCGCTGTTCGCTTTCTTCGATGCCCCCTGGTTCCCCATCTACCTGGCGGTGATCTTCGCCTTCAACGTCTGGCTGGGCGTGATGGCCACGGTCGGCGCGCTGCTGCTGATCGCCCTGGCGATCCTCAACGAGCGCCTCACCCATGCCACCCTGGCCGAGGCCAGTGGCTTCCAGCAGCAGTCGACGCAACTGGCCGGCAGCCAGTTGCAGAGCGCCGAGAGCATCCAGGCCATGGGCATGCTTGGCGCGCTGCGCCAGCGCTGGTTCAGCCTGCACGGACGTTTCCTCGATCTGCAGAACAAGGCCAGCGACACCTCGGCGGTGATCACCGCCACCAGCAAGGGCCTGCGCCTGTGCCTGCAATCGCTGGTGCTGGGGCTGGGCGCGCTGCTGGTGATCGAGGGGCAGATGACCCCGGGCATGATGATCGCCGGCTCCATCCTCATGGGCCGGGTGCTGGCGCCGATCGACCAGTTGATCGCGGTGTGGAAGCAATGGAGCGGCGCGCAGCTGGCCTACCAGCGCCTGGACGGGCTGCTGCGCGAACACCCCGAGCCGCCGACGCCGATGTCCTTGCCGGTGCCCACCGGGCAACTGGCGGTGGAGCAGGTCAGCGCCGGCCCGCCCGGGCGCAACCTGGCCACCCTGCAACAGGTGAACTTCGCCCTGGCGCCGGGTGAACTGCTCGGCGTGCTGGGGGCTTCGGGGTCGGGCAAGTCGACCCTGGCCAAGGTGCTGGTCGGTGTCTGGCCGACCCTCGGCGGCCATGTGCGCCTCGATGGCGCCGAGCTCAGCCAATGGGACCGCGACGCGTTGGGCCCGCACATCGGCTATCTGCCGCAGAACATCGAGTTGCTGCGCGGCAGCATCGCCGAGAACATCGCCCGCTTTGGCGAGCTGGACGGCATCAAGGTGGTCGAGGCGGCGCGCCTGGCGGGCGTGCATGACCTGATCCTGCGCCTGCCCCAGGGCTACGACACGCGCCTGGGCGAGGAGGGAGTGGACCTCTCCGGCGGCCAGAAGCAGCGCATCGCCCTGGCCCGCGCCCTGTACGGCGATGCCCGGCTGATCGTGCTCGACGAACCCAACTCCAACCTCGACAGCCACGGCGAAGCCGCCCTGGCCAACGCCATCGTCCAGCTCAAGGCCCAGGGCCGCACCGTGGTGCTGGTGACCCACCGCAGCGCGGCGCTGGCCCAGGCCGACAAGCTGCTGGTGATGAACGAAGGGCGCATGCAGGGCTTCGGCCCGGCCCGCGACATCCTCCACGCCATGGGCCAGGCCCCGGCGCAACGACCCCTGCAAGCCGGAGGTGGCGCATGAGCCAGCACACCCGTGATGCACGTTTCCATGTTCGTCTGGGGTGGTGGCTGACCCTGGTCGGTTTCGGCGGCTTCATGGCCTGGGCCAGCTTCGCCCCGCTCGACCAGGGCGTGCCGGTGCAAGGCACCGTGGTGGTGTCGGGCAAGCGCAAGGCGGTGCAGTCCATGGGCGCGGGCGTGGTCAGCCGCATCCTGGTCAGCGAAGGCCAGCTGGTGCGTCAGGGCGAGCCGCTGTTCCGCCTCGACCGCACCCAGGTGCAGGCCGACGTCGATGCGCTGCAGGCCCAGTACCGCATGACCCGCGCCGCCCTGGCACGCTGGCAGAGCGAGCGTGACAACCTCGGCCTGGTGCAGTTTCCCGCGGAACTGCTCGAAGACGCCGACGCCCGCCTGGCGCTGATCCTCGAAGGCCAGCGCCAGCTGTTCGACAGCCGCCGTCAGGCCCAGGCCCGCGAGCAGGGCGCCCTGGCCGCCAGCATCGACGGCTCCCTGGCGCAGCTGACCGGCATGCGCCGGGCGCGCGGCGACCTGCAGGCCCAGGCCGACTCGTTGCGCGAGCAGCTCGACAGCCTGCGCCCGCTGGCCGGCGAGGGCTATATCCCGCGTAACCGCGTGCTGGAATACCAGCGCCAATTGTCGCAGGTGCAGCGCGACCTGGCGCAGAACGCCGGCGAAAGCGCGCGCCTGGAGCAGGTGATCGTCGAAGCCCGGCTCAACTTGCAGCAGCGCCGCGAGGAATATCAGAAAGAGGTGCGCAGCCAGCTGGCCGAAGCCCAGGTCAAGGCCGCGACCCTGGAGCAGCAGCTCAACTCCGCGCACTTTGAGCTGCAGCACAGCGAGATCATCGCCCCCGCCGACGGCATCGCGGTGAACCTTGGCGTGCACACCGAAGGCGCCGTGGTGCGGGCCGGCGATACCCTGCTGGAGATCGTGCCCCAGGGCACCGCGCTGGAAGTGGAAGGGCGCCTGCCGGTGAACCTGGTGGACAAGGTGGCGCCGCAGTTGCCGGTGGACATCCTGTTCACCGCCTTCAACCAGAACCGCACGCCACGGGTTACCGGCGAAGTGGCGCTGGTGTCGGCCGACCAACTGATCGACGAGCGCAGCGGCCAGCCGTACTACGTGCTGCGCAGCACGGTCAGCGAAGAAGCGCTGGCGCGTCTGCAGGGCCTGGCCATACGCCCAGGCATGCCCGCAGAGCTGTTCGTGCGTACCGGCGAGCGCTCGCTGCTCAACTACCTGTTCAAACCCCTGCTCGACCGTGCAGGCACCGCCTTGACCGAACAATAAGGACCGCCAGTGAAGAAGTTCCCACTGATCGGGCTGCTGCTGGCCTGCGCCTGGCTGCCGACCGCCGCCCAGGCCGCCATGGGGCCGTTCCAGGTATACGAGCAGGCCCTGCGCCGCGACCCGACCTACCTCGCGGCGTTCAAGGCCCGCGAAGCTGGCCAGGAATACCGCGCCATCGGCCGCGCCGGCCTGCTGCCCAGCCTGTCGTACAGCTACAACAAGGGCCGCAACGATTCCGAGGTGCGCTACCTCGGCGATTCGCGCCGGCAAAAGGAAGACCGCACCTACAACAGCATGGGCTCGACCTTCATCCTCCAGCAGCCGCTGTTCGACTATGAAGCCTACTCGAGCTATCGCAAGGGCGTGGCCCAGGCGCTGTTCGCCGATGAGAGCTTCCGCGACCAGAGCCAGCAACTGCTGGTGCGGGTGATGACCAGCTACACCCAGGCGCTGTTCGCCCAGGACCAGATTGCCATCAGCGTCGCCAGCAAGCAGGCCTACCGCCAGCAGTTCCAGCAGAACCAACGTCTGTTCGACGCCGGCGAGGGCACGCGCACCGATATTCTCGAGGCCCAGGCCCGCTACGAGCTGGCCGATGCCGAGGAGATCAAGGCGCGCAACGAACAGGATGCCGCGCTGCGCGAACTGGGCGCGCTGATCGGCGAGCCGGCGGTGCGGGTCGAGGACCTGGCGCCGCTGCGCCTGGGCTTTGCCTTGCCGGTGGTCGACCCCAGCGGCTACGAAGCCTGGCAGGAGCGAGCCCTGGCCAACAACCCGCAACTGGCGTCATCGCGCCAGGCCCTGGAAGTGGCGCGCTACGAGGTCGAGCGCAATCGTGCCGGGCACCTGCCCAAGGTCACCGCGTTCGCTACTTCGCGGCGCCAGGAGTCGGACAGCGGCAACACCTACAACCAGCGCTACGACACCAATACCGTGGGCATCGAAGTGAGCGTGCCGATCTTCGCCGGGGGCGGGGTGCTGGCTTCGACCCGCCAGGCCAGCCGGCACCTTGAGCAGGCCGAGTACGAGCTCGATGGCAACACGCGCAGTGCCTTGATCGAGCTGCGCAAGCAGTACAACGCCTGCCAGTCCGGCGCCAGCCAGCTGCGTGCCTACCAGCGGGCGCTGGTGGCGGCCGAGGCGCTGGTGGTGTCCACGCGCAAGAGCGTGCAAGGCGGCGAGCGGGTCAACCTGGACGTGCTCAACGCCGAACAGCAGTTGGCCACCACCCGCCGCGACCTGGCCCAGGCCCGCTACGACTACCTGCTGGCGTGGATCAAGCTGCATTACCAGGCCGGGGTGTTGAGCGAGACCCAGCTGGCGCGGGTGGACGAAGCGTTTATCGAGGGCAGGCCCTGATTCTTGCGCGGGCCTCATCGCCGGCAAGCCGGCTCCCACAGATGTTGCGCGATACCCTGTGGGAGCCGGCTTGCCGGCGATGAGGCCAGTGTTGTCAGCAAAATACTTTCAGGCTGGCACCACTAGCTTCCCCCGCCGGCGCTCAGCCAACCCCCACACCAGCAGCGCCAGCGCACCGATCACCAGCCCGGCCACCACGATCCCATCCCAGCCATGCACTTCGAACAGTTGCGTGCCCAGCAGCGACCCCAGCGCCCCGCCAATGAAGTAGCAGGTGATATAGCCGGCATTGAGCCGCGTACGCGCCTCGGGGCGCAGCACGATCACCGCATTCTGGTTGCTCACGTGCACTAGCTGCACCGCCAGGTCGAGCAACAGCACGCCCACCAGCAACGCCACCAGCGAGTTCTGCGCAAACCCCAGCGGTACCCACGACAGCAATAGCGCCACCAGCCCCACGGTGGTGCCCAGCGAGCCTTTGCCGCGGTCGGCCAGGCGCCCGGCCCAGTTCGCCGCCAGTGCGCCGATCGCCCCGGCCAGGCCGAACAGGCCGATCACCGCGTCGGAGTAATGGTAGGGCGCCTCGCTCAACAGGAACGCCAGCGGTGTCCAGAACAGCGCGAACAGGCTGAACGCCAGCAAACCCAGCAGCGAGCGCAGGCGCAGCACCGGTTCCTCGACGAACAGGCGGAACACCGAGCCGATCAGCGCCGGGTATTTCAAGCCGGCGTGGCTGTGGTGTTGCGGCAGGCTGCGGTACAGGGCCAGGGCACTGATGGCCATCAGCACTGCGGCCAGCACGTAGATGCTGCGCCAGCCGCCCAGCTCGGCCATGAAGCCTGCGGCGGTGCGCGCCAGCAGGATGCCCAGCAACAGGCCGCTCATCAGCGTGCCCACGGCGCGGCCGCGTTGATCTGGAGCACTGAGCGCGGCAGCCATGGGTACCAGCACCTGGGCCACCACCGAGAACAGCCCGGTCAGCGCCGTGCCGAACAACAGCCACGGCAGGCTTGGCGCGCAGGCACTGATCACCAACCCGGCGGTGGCGATCAGCACCATGGTGACGATCAGCCGCCGCTGCTCGAACAGATCGCCCAGTGGCGCGAGCAACAGCAGCCCGGCGCCGTAGCTGAGCTGGGCGGCGATGACGATGGTGCCGGCGCTGGCGGTGCTCAGGCCGAACTGCTCGGCGATGCTGTGCAGCAAGGGCTGGGCGTAGTAGTTGCTGGCCACGGCCAGGCCGGTGGCGGTGGCCATCAGCAGGATCAGGGCGCGACTCAGAGTCGGGGAATTCATGGGCAGTCTCGGTGCAGGCAAGGTTGAATGGCGACAAGTATCAGGAAGTGCCCGGCATGATGCCAATTTATGGTTTTCAACTTAACCGTGTTGACGGCAGCACGGGGCAAGCTCGCTCCCACGCGTGACTGCGCGTTGGAGCGGGCTTGCCCCGCGACAGGGTGTTGGTTCAGGCCGCGAAACCACCATCGGCCAGCAGGCTCGCGCCGGTGATGTAGCCGGCCTCAGGCCCCGCCAGGTAGGCCACGAAGCTGGCGATCTCGTCCGCCTGGCCATAGCGCCCGATGGCCATCAGCGGGATCAGGCTCTCGGCGAACTCGCCACTGGCCGGGTTCATGTCGGTGTCCACCGGCCCAGGCTGCACATTGTTGACGGTGATCCCCTGCGGCCCCAGGTCACGGGCCAGGCCCTTGGTCAGGCCGACCAGCGCCGACTTGCTCATGGCATAGGGCGCGCCACCGGCGAACGGCATGCGCTCGGCGTTGGTGCTGCCGATGTTGATGACCCGTCCACCCTGGCCCATGTACTTCACCGCCGCCTGGGTGGCCACGAACACGCTGCGCACATTGACCGCCAACAGCCGGTCGAAGTCGGCCAGGTCGAACTCGGCGACCGGCGCCACCGCCAGCACGCCGGCGTTGTTGACCAGGATGTCCAGGCCGCCGAACGCCTTCGCGGTGTCGGCCACGGCTTGCTGCACGGCCTGGGTGTCGGCGCTGTCGGCGCGCAGGGCCAGGGCTTGGCCGCCGCCGCTGTTGATCTCGCCTGCCAAGGCCTCGGCGCTGGCGCTCGAGCTGACATAGGTGAAGGCGACCTTGGCGCCGTCGCGGGCCAGGCGGCGGACGATGGCCGCGCCGATACCACGGGAACCGCCCTGGACCAGGGCCACCTTGCCGGTGAGGGGAAGTACTTGGGACATGCTGATCTCCTGCGTTCAAGCAAGGCCGGATGCCTTGGATGGACACAGTATCGACCGTGGATTGCATGCTGATAAGATGGTAATAGCGATCTACAGAGTAAACCTTTGGTTGGCAATGAAGAGTATGGAATCGTTCAGTAGCCTGGAATGCTTCGTGCGCAGTGCCGAGGTCGGCAGTTTCGCCGAGGCGGCCCGGCGTTTGTCATTGACCCCTGCGGCGGTGGGCAAGAACGTCGCCCAACTGGAGGCGCGCCTGGGGGTGCGGTTGTTCCAGCGCAGCACGCGCAAGCTCACTTTGACCGAGGCCGGGCAGCGCTTCCTGGGCGAGGTCGGCGACAGCCTGCGTACCATCCAATATGCCATGGCCAACCTGGCCAGCGCAGAGGGGCAACCGGCGGGGCTGCTGCGGGTGAGCATGGGCACGGTGTTCGGGCGCTTGTACGTTGTGCCGCTGTTGGGCGAGTTCCTGCGCCGTTACCCGGCGATCTCGCCTGACTGGCATTTCGACAACCGCCAGGTCGACCTGATCGGCCAAGGTTTCGACGCCGCCCTCGGCGGTGGTTTCGAGCTGCCGCCCGGGGTGGTGGCACGCAAGCTGACGCCCGCGCACCGGGTACTGGTGGCCTCGCCGGGCTATGTGCGGCAGCACGGGCCGATCGATCGGCCGGAACAGTTGCAGGCTTGCACCGGCATCCTCATTCGCTCGCCGCAGACCGGCAGGGTGCGCAGCTGGCCGCTGACCAGCCGCTGGCAGGAGCAACAACCCTTGCGGCTGCCGCAACACATGACCATGAGCGATTCGGATGCCGCCTGCGCGGTGGCCGAGCAGGGCCTGGGCATCGCCCTGGTCAGCCTGCCTTTTGCCTTGCCTTACCTGACTTCAGATCGCCTGTGCAGGGTGCTGCCGGACTGGTACGTCGACGATGGGCATATCAGCCTGTACTACGCCGAGCGCAAGCTGTTGCCGGGCAAGACCCGCGCCTTCATCGATTTCGTGGTGGAGCAGTTTGCCGAGCAGGGGCTGGCACAGCGTTTCGACGCCTTGCAGCGATAACGCCCTTTCAGACGATATCGATGATGAACTGCACCTGCGCTACCCCAGCCAGCACCAGGCGTACTTCGTCATCCAGGCGCTTGCCAAGCAGTTGCTGGCCTAGCGGTGCGCGAGGCGTGATTACCGTCACCAACGCCTCTCCCTCACCAATCTTCAAGCCGGCGCCCTCGGGACCGAGGAACAGCCTGCGGCGTAGGCCCTGTTCATCCTCCAGGGTCACCAGGCAGCCGACCTGGATCCCCCGCGCCGGGTCATAGTCGCGCGGCACCAGTTGCTGGTAGGTCTGCAGCGCCTGGCGGATCTCAGCGGTGCGCCGAGCCTGCCCGGTGGCCAGGTACGAAGCCTCGAGCCCCAAGGTGTCGTACTTGTTCTCGGCGATATTCTCTTCGGCGGTGGCGGCCTCGTAGGCGGTCTGGGCGGCGCGGCGCAGCACCTCCATGTCGTGCTCAAGGGTGGTGACGATGCGCTGCAGCAGGGTGGCCTTGTCCATGGTCAGTAGCAGAACTCCAATACGTTGGCCTGGCTCTTGTCGGTCGGCGCGGTACGGTTCTGCTGCAGCCAGAACTGGCACTTGGGGCTGTTCAGGTTGCGCGGGTTGCCCTGGGCGGCCTCGGCGGCCTGCTGCAATTCCTGGTTGTGCAGGATGTCTTTGTAATGTTCGAACATCTGCGCCTGGGCATCGGCCGGTGGCGCTGGAGGAGCAGTTGGCGCAGGCAGGACCTGCGCGGGGGCGGTGGCCTCGACCAGCGGTTGCACCTGCTGTGGCCACAAGTGCAGGGCCAGCCACAGGCTCACGGCGATCGCCAATGCGCCGAGCCACAGGCCGAGGGCGACGCACAGCACCAGTTGCACCGGTTTCAAGGTTATCTTCAATTCGCGGGGGCGGGGCATGGTGGCCTCCTGGCAGGCGGGGCTAGGGCGCCATTCTCGCATGCCGCGGCAGGTATTTTCAGCGCCGCGCTTTTGTTGGCCGGCATTTTTCAGCAAAATCCGCGGTCTTTTTTCCGCAGGTAACGGAACGTGGCGATGAAAACCACCTGGGACATCTTCTGCACGGTCGTCGACAACTATGGCGACATCGGCGTCACCTGGCGCCTGGCGCGCCAGCTGGCGAGCGAGCATGACCTGGCCGTGCGCCTGTGGGTGGATGACCTGCAAGCCTTCGTGCCCCTGTGCCCAGAGGCCGACAGCCAAGCCGAGCAGCAGTGGCGGCAGGGGGTCGAGGTGCGCCACTGGCCGGCCACGTGGCAAGGCGCGGAGCCGGCGCAGGTGGTGGTGGGCGCCTTCGCCTGCCAGCTGCCGCAGGCCTATGTCGAGGCCATGGGCAGGCAGGCCACGCCGCCCTTGTGGCTGAACCTGGACTACCTCAGTGCCGAAGACTGGGTGGATGGCTGCCATGGCTTGCCGTCGCCCCAGGCCAATGGGTTGCGCAAGTTCTTTTTCTTCCCGGGTTTCACCGAGAAGACCGGTGGCCTGCTGCGCGAAGCTGCCTTGCTGCCCCGTTGCCAGGCGTTTCGTCAGGCGCCGGACGAGCGGGCGAGGTTCCTGGCAGGGCTGGGCGTCCACCCCGAGGCCGGGGCGCGGCTGATCTCGCTGTTCGCCTATGA
The DNA here is from genome assembly GCF_057809275.1 of Pseudomonas sp. FG36. Classification (NCBI taxonomy): domain Bacteria; kingdom Pseudomonadati; phylum Pseudomonadota; class Gammaproteobacteria; order Pseudomonadales; family Pseudomonadaceae; genus Pseudomonas; species Pseudomonas sp. FG36. The sequence continues at coordinate 21,261 of NZ_JBMDJQ010000045.1, read as the reverse complement.
GAATCCACAGTTGGGCAACTGGCTCGACGTACTGGCCGAAGGCGCGCAGCCCAGCCACCTGCTGGTACCGCAGGGGCGCATCCTGGGTGACCTCGGCCAGTGGCTGGGCGAGGCGGACCTGGCCGTGGGGGCGCTGCATCGGCGCGGCGCCTTGACGGTCCAGGTGCTGCCTTTCGTCAGCCAGGACGACTACGACCGGTTGCTGTGGAGCTGCGATTTCAACGCCGTGCGCGGCGAGGACTCGTTCGTGCGGGCGCAATGGGCTGGCGTGCCGATGCTGTGGCACATCTACATCCAGGAAGAGAACGCCCACTGGGAAAAGCTCGAAGCATTCCTCGCCCTTTATCGCCATGGGCTGTCGGCCGCCGCCGGGCAGGCGCTGAGCGAGCTGTGGCGGGCCTGGAACATGGATCGCCCGATGGGGCAGGCCTGGCAGGCGCTGCAGCCACACTGGGAGGAAGTGCGCGAACATGCCCGCCAGTGGCAGGTCACGCAGGCCGCTCGGCCGGACCTCGCCACGAAGCTGGTACAGTTTTACCGAAATTCGCTATGATACGCGGCCTCGATTTTTATAAATCCATCCAGATTCGGATACTTCGTAATGAAAACTGGTAAAGAACTGAAACCCGGTACCGTACTGCGGATCGACAACGACCCGTGGCTGGTTCAGAAAACTGAGTTCACCAAGTCGGGCCGTAACAGCGCGATCATGAAGACCAAGCTGAAGAACCTGCTGACCGGCTACAAGACCGAAACCGTATACGGTGCGGACGACAAGCTGGACGACGTGATCCTGGATCGCAAAGAAGCGACCCTGTCGTTCATCAGCGGTGACTCGTACACCTTCATGGACACCACCGACTACACCATGTACGAGCTGAACGCCGAAGACATCGACGCCGTTCTGCCGTACATCGAAGAAGGCATGGAAGACATCTGCGAAGCCGTCTTCTTCGAAGGCCGCCTGGTATCGGTAGAACTGCCGACCACCATCAGCCGCCAGGTTACCTACACCGAGAACGCCGCACGTGGCGACACCTCGGGCAAGGTCATGAAGCCTGCCAAGCTGAAGAACGGTACCGAGATCCAGGTTGCCGACTTCATCCAGATCGACGAGTGGATCGACATCGACACTCGCGACAACAGCTTCAAAGGCCGTTCCAAGAAGTAATCCTTCTTGCGATGAGCACGAAAAACCCGGCCTTGGCCGGGTTTTTTTGTGCTCGTGAAACCGTGGCGCCTTCATCGCGGGGCAAGTCGGCTCGCCCCGCGAAGGCATTCACACCGTCACATGCAGGCGCACATCCACATTGCCGCGGGTGGCGTTGGAGTACGGGCAGACCTTGTGCGCCTTCTCCACCAGCCCTTCGGCGTCGGCCTGGGCCAGGCCAGGCAGGTTGATGTGCAGGTCGATGTCCAGGCCGAAACCACCGGGGATCTGGCCGATGCCGACCTTGGCGGTGATCGAGGCGTCAGCTGGCAGGGCTTTTTTCTCCTGGCCGGCGACGAACTTCAGCGCGCCGATGAAACAGGCCGAGTAACCCGCGGCGAACATCTGCTCGGGGTTGGTGCCTTCACCCCCGGCGCCGCCCAGCTCTTTCGGGGTGCTCAGCTTGACTTCCAGCTTGCCGTCGCTGGAGCGGGATTTGCCATCACGACCACCGGTGGAAGTGGCTTCTGCGATGTACAGCGGAGTGACCTTTTGCATCTTGAGCCTCGCTTGGGTGCTGTGCGCCGTCGGCGCTGAGTGGGTATGGGCTTAACTTAGCGCGCAATTATTTAGTGCGCAAGTTAAATATTCGACCATTCATCCGAACAGCCATCTCACAGCTTAGACGTCAGAGGTTTTCTTGCAGCTGCGCGCGCAGGGCGAGCAGGTCGGCCTGCAGTTTGCGCAGTTGCTCGGCGCTGTGGCCGCTGGCCTGCAGGATGCATTGCGGCACGCGCTGGGCTTCGGCCTGCAGGGCGCGGCCCTTGTCGGTCAGTTGCACCAGCACCACCCGTTCGTCCTCGCGGCTGCGGCTGCGCTTGAGCAGGCCTTCGCTTTCCAGGCGCTTGAGCAGCGGGGTCAGGGAGCCGGGGTCGGTGAGCAGGCGCTGGCTGATCTCGCCCACGGTCAGGCCGTCCTGCTCCCACAGCACAAGCATGGCCAGGTACTGCGGGTAGGTCAGGCCCAGGGCCTGCAGCAGGGGCTTGTAGACCTTGGTCATCAACAACGAGGTCGAGTGCAGGGCGAAGCAGACCTGGTTGTCCAGCAGCAGCGCGTCGCAGGTGGCTTGGGTGTCGGCGTTCATGCAGGTCCTTGGAATCGGTGAGTAATAAAATCTAGCACGCCAAAGCTTGGTGCGCTCATTGCCAGCGCAGCTCGCTTCTCAGCGCCAGGTCCCAGGGCGGCACCGGGCTGAAACGGCTCTTGAGGAATTCGAGCAGCAAGCGGCTGCGAGAGTTCGTTTCATGTTCAAGGCGCAGTGCATAAATCCCGCTGGTTTCGGGGGCCGGCAGGCCGTTGTCGCAGAACAGGGGGAGCAGTTCGCCGCGCAGCAGGTAGTCGCTGACCAGCCAGGTCGGCAGGTGGGCGATGCCCAGCCCGGCCAAGGCACCGAACAGCAGCGTCTCGGCATTGTTGGCGGCCATGCGCATGCGCGTCGGGCGGTACAGGCGGATCTGGCCGCCGACCTCGAAGCGCCAGGCGAACGGTGGCGCCAGGCCGTCCCAGTCGAGGCCGTCATGCCCAGGCAACTCGCTCGGGCAGGCCGGTACGCCGCGATTGGCCAGGTACGCCGGGCTGGCGCAGGCGATCCGCACCATATACGCCAGTGGCGTGGCCACCAGGCGGGTGTCGGCCAGGGGGCCTGCGCGCAGCACCAGGTCGACTACGCCCAGGTGGCTGCCGTGCAGGTCGACGAAACTGTCGATCAGGCGCAGTTGCACGTCGAGCCCGGGGTAGGCCACCAGGAAGTCGGCGATGGCCGGAGCGAGGTGACGCCGGCCGAAAGCGGCCGGGGCGTCGATGCGGATCAGCCCTTCGGGGGCGTTGCTCAGGGATACCGCTTCGGCCCGGGCCAGGCGCAGCTCCTCGATTATGCGCCGGGCCCGTTCGGCAAACGCATTACCGGCCGGCGTGGCGCGCACCGCGTGGGTGCTGCGCGAGAACAGGCGGCTGCCTACCGCGTTTTCCAGGCTGTCGATGCGCCTGGCCACCGCCGAAGGCGTGAGCGGATGGCGGCGGGCGGCGGCGGAAAAACTGCCGGTCTCCAGCACATCGAGAAAAAGACTCAGTTGTTCGGTGAGGATATCGGGGCTCATGACGGCTCTGCTTGTGCGGATTGCGCAAAGCCATTGTGCGCTGCTGTGCGTTTCCCCGCCAGCCGGGACTGGGTAGCATGCCGGCATTCTCTGAGAGCAGGCGGATGAGGCGCGAATGATCGAGTGGTTGATGTACATCGTTTTGGGCGCAGCCCTGGGCACTTTGGGTGGCTTGTTCGGGATTGGTGGCGGGCTGATCGCGATCCCGGCGCTGGGGGTGCTGTTCGGCCTTGACCAGCAACTGGCTCAGGGCACCGCCCTGGTGATGGTGGTGCCCAACGTGCTGCTTGCGTTGTGGCGCTATCACCAGCGCAACCGCATCGAGTTGCGCCACGCCGTGCCGCTGTCGTTGTGCAGCTTTTTGTTCGCCTGGCTGGGGTCGATCTGGGCAGTGGGCATCGATGCCCAGTCGATGCGCCTGTATTTCGTCGGTTTCCTGGTGGCCTTGGCGTTGTGGAACGTGGCGCGCATGTTCCTGCCGGTGAAACCGCCGAGCAACCAGCTGCGCTATCCCTGGCCATGGCTGGGCGTGCTGGGCAGCTTTGCCGGGACCATGGGCGGGCTGTTCGGTGTGGGCGGCGCGGTGGTGGCCACGCCGATACTGACCTCCGTGTTCGGCACCACCCAGGTGGTGGCCCAGGGGTTGTCGCTGGCATTGGCGGCGCCGAGCACCGCGGTGACCCTGCTGACCTACGGCCTGCACCAGAGCGTGGACTGGAGCATCGGGGTGCCGTTGGCGGTGGGCGGGTTGCTGAGCATCAGCTGGGGGGTGAAGCTGGCCCACGCGTTGCCGGAAAAGGTACTGCGCTCGATGTTCTGTGTGTTTCTGGTGGTGTGCGCGGTGATGCTCGGGTTCGAGCTCTGAGCGCAAGGGGCTGCAGAGCCCATCGCCCTCTGTGGGAGCCGGCTTGCCGGCGAAAAGGGCGCGAAGCGTCCTCGGCTTACTTGAACCCCTCGACGATGTACTCGGCCATGCAGTCGGTGATCGGCGAATGCTGCTGGTCATTGCGCAGCAGCATCACATTGGCCATGTGCAACTGCGGCAGGCCGTCGTCCTCGCCGAGGATGCGCAGGTCGCCGCCGACCAGGCTGTGCAACTGCGCGGTCACCGCCAGCCCCGCCTGCACGATGGCGAAGATCGCCGCCAGGCTCGGGCTGGTGTAGGCGATGCGGTACTCGATACCGTGGCGCTCCAGGGCATTGCAGGTCCAGGCGCGGCAAAAACAGTCGGTGTTGAATAGCGCCAGTGGCATGGGCCGCTGCTCTTGCGGGCAGAAGCCCTTGGCCGCGGCCCACACCAGGCGCTCCTGGCGCAGCAACTGGCCGACCTCGTTGCCGGGCTCGCGGGTGACGATGGTCAGGTCCAGGTCCTGGCGCAGCATCAGCTGCTTGGACGAATCGCAATGCACCTCGACATGGATCAGCGGGTAGGCCTGGGCGAAGCGGGTGAGGATGCCCGGCAGGTAGCGCATGGCGTAGTCGTCCGGGGTGCCGATGCGCACCACCCCGACCATGTGCGGCATGCGCAGGGTGTTGAACACCTCGCCATGCAACTTGAGGATGCGTCGGGCATAGCCCAGCAGCACCTGGCCCTCGGCGGTCAGGCGCACCTGGCGGCCATCGCGCTCGAACAGCTGGCGCTGCAGGATGTCCTCTTCCAGGCGCTTCATCTGCATGCTCACCGCCGACTGGGTGCGGTTGACCACTTCGCCGGCGCGGGTGAAGCCGCCTTGCTCGGCAATGGCGACGAAGGTGCGCAGCACCTCGGCGTCGAGACTCTGATACTGGGACATGGCATCAATCTCCGAGATGCATGGCATCAGAAACATTCGTTGGATTGATCTTAGGCCTGGGACGAGACTGGAGCCATCCACAAGGAGGGCGTCATGATGAAAGGTCATTTCAACGTAGCTCACCAACCGGCCGCATCCCTGGGCCATCTGTGGCACGACGCCAGCGGGCTGGTGCTGCGCTGGTTCGAACTGCACCGCCAGCGTGACGAGCTGGCGCGTCTGAGCGATGCCACGCTGCACGACCTGGGGTTGTCGCGGGCGGATATCCAGCAGGAGGCCGACCGGCATTTCTGGGAGGACCCGTTGCGTAAATGAAGGTGGTTACAATCGCGGGGCTTGCCCCGCGATTGCGTCTTTAATGTCTGGACACCAGACGGAGCCACCTCATGTCCTTCCAGTTGTCCCTCGCCCAGGCCCGCCGCCTGGCCTTGTCCGCCCAGGGCTTTGGCAAGTCGCCCGCGCAGCCGCCGACCCTCGCCAATCTCAAGCGCATGCTCCAGCGCCTGGGCGTGGTGCAGATCGACTCGGTCAATGCCCTGGTGCGCTCTCATTACCTGCCGTTGTTCTCGCGCCTTGGCGACTATCCAGCCGACCTGCTGGACCAGCTCGCCTGGGGCAAGCGCCGCCAGCGGCGGCTATTCGAATACTGGGGGCATGAGGCGTCGTTGCTGCCGCTGGAGCTCTACCCGCTGATGCGCTGGCGCATGGCCGACGCCGCCGACGGCAAGGGCATCTACCGGCAGCTGGCGACCTTTGGCCGGGAGCGGCGCGAGGTCATCGACCGGGTACTGGCTGCCGTGCGCGAGCGCGGCGCGTTGGGTGCAGGCAGTCTGTCGACCCGCGAGGAACGCGCCGGCCCCTGGTGGGACTGGAGCGAAGAAAAGCACGCGCTGGAATGGCTGTTCGCCGCTGGCGAGGTCACCGTGGCCGGGCGTCGCGGTTTCGAGCGCCTGTACGACCTGCCCGAGCGGGTGCTACCAGCGGAAATCCTCGATCAGGCCCAGCCCAGCGAGGCTGAAGCGCACCAGGGCTTGCTGCTGCACGCGGCCGGCGCCCTGGGCGTGGCCACCGAACAGGATCTGCGTGATTACTTTCGCCTCTCGCCGCAGCAGAGCAAGGCCGCCCTGGCTGTGCTGGTCGAGGACGGGCGCCTGCAGGCCTGCGCCGTGCAGGGCTGGAAACAGCCGGCCTATGTCGCGGATGTGCCACGGATTCCCCGGCGTATCGAAGCCAGCGCCTTGCTCTCGCCGTTCGATTCGTTGGTCTGGGCGCGGGATCGCACCGAGCGCCTGTTTGATTTCCGCTACCGCCTGGAGATCTACACTCCCGCGCACAAGCGGGTGTACGGCTACTACGTGCTGCCGTTCCTGCACGACGGGCGCATCGCCGCGCGCCTGGACCTGCGTGCCGAACGCGCCCACGGACGCCTGGCAGTGCATGCGGTGCACGAAGAGGCGATGGGGCTGGACGAGGCGGGCTACCAGGCGTTGGCGCTCAGCCTGCAGAAGCTGGCCAACTGGCTGGGCCTGGCGCAGGTGCAGCTCAACTGCCCCCGCGCCGAGGGCAGCCGGCTGCGTCAGGCGTTGCTCAGCGGCGTACCTGCTTGAGGGTTTCGGCGATCAGGAAGGCCAGTTCCAGCGATTGGTCGGCGTTCATACGCGGGTCGCAGTGGGTGTGGTACCGGTCGGAGAGCGCGTCCTCGGTGATCGGCCGGGCGCCGCCAATGCACTCGGTGACGTTCTGCCCGGTCATCTCGATATGGATGCCACCGGCGTGGCTGCCCTCGGCCTGGTGCACCTGGAAGAACTGCTTGACCTCATCGAGGATCTGCGCGAAGTCGCGGGTCTTGTAGCCGCTGCTGGCCTTGATGGTGTTGCCATGCATTGGGTCCGAGCTCCACAGCACCTGGCGGCCCTCGCGCTGCACGGTGCGGATCAGCCCCGGCAGGTGGTCGCCGACCTTGCCGGCGCCCATGCGCACGATCAGGTTCAGGCGGCCCGGGTCGTTGTCCGGGTTGAGCACGTCGATCAGGCGGATCAGCTCCTCGGGGTTCATGCTCGGGCCGACCTTGACCCCGATCGGGTTGTGCACGCCGCGCAGGAACTCGACGTGGGCGCCGTCGAGCTGGCGGGTGCGGTCGCCGATCCACAGCATGTGCGCCGAGCAGTCGTAGTAGTCGCCGGTCAGGCTGTCGCTGCGCACGAAGGCTTCTTCATAGTTGAGCAGCAGCGCTTCGTGGGCGGTGAAGAAGCTGGTTTCGCGCAGTTGCGGCGCCGTGTCCAGGCCGCAGGCGCGCATGAAGGCCAGGGTTTCGTCGATGCGGTTGGCCAACTGGTGATACTTGTCGGCCAGCGCCGAGTTGGCGATGAAATCGAGGTTCCACTTGTGCACCTGGTGCAGATCGGCAAAGCCACCCTGGGCGAAGGCGCGCAGCAGGTTGAGGCTGGCGGTGGCCTGGTGGTAGGCCTGCAACAGGCGCTCGGGGTCGGGAATGCGGCTTTTCGCGTCGAAGCCGATACCGTTGACGATGTCGCCACGGTAGGCGGGCAAGGTGACGTCGCCAATGGTTTCGTCGTTGGCCGAGCGTGGCTTGGCGAACTGCCCGGCCATGCGCCCGACCTTGACCACCGGGCAGCCGGCGGCGAAGGTCATGACAATGGCCATCTGCAGCAGCACCTTGAAGGTGTCGCGGATCTTCGCCGCGGAGAACTCGGCGAAGCTCTCGGCGCAGTCGCCACCCTGCAGCAGGAACGCCCGACCCTGGGTCACCTCGGCGAACTGCCGGCGCAGCTCGCGGGCTTCGCCGGCGAACACCAGCGGCGGGTAGCTGGCCAGGGTCTGCTCCACCTTCAGCAGGTGCGCGGCGTCGGGGTAGATTGGTTGCTGCTGGATCGGCAGGGTGCGCCAGCTGTCAGGGGTCCATTGTCGGGTCATTGCAAGCTCTATCCATAAGTGTCGTTAAGGCCTGCCAGCCATGGTACGCCCGCGCGTGCTTGTTGCACCACCGGCATTGGCGGACAATGGCGGTTTTGCGCGGGCAGGTGGTAGGGATGGCGACGGAGCGGGAAGAGCGGCTGCTGGCACGGGTCGAGGATGCCTTTGGCGTCATCAGCGTGTACGAGGTGGATGACTATCGCTTCCTCGAGTTCGGCGACGCCATCGAGCAGAGTTGCACCTTCACCGCCGACCCCAGCTGGCTGGAGTACGACTACACCCGCGCCATGCTGGTTGGCGCGCTGTGCCACGAACAGCCGGAAAGCGCGCTGTTCCTCGGCCTTGGCGCCGGCACCCTGACCCAGGCCTGCCTGAAGTTCCTGCCGCTGGAGGACGTCGAGGCCATCGAACTGCGCCCGGACGTGCCGCGCCTGGCCATGGAGTTCATGGGCCTGGACGACGATCCGCGGCTGTACGTGCGGGTAGGCGACGCCCTTGAGCTGCTGCCCAGCGCCGAAAAGGCCGACCTGCTGTTCGTCGACCTGTATACCGACTATGGCCCCGGCGTCGGGCATCTGGCCTGGGGGTTCCTGGAAAACTGCCAGAAGCAGCTCAACCCAGGGGGCTGGCTGGTGATCAACCAGTGGGCCGGGGACGATGGCAAGCCACTGGGCGCGGCCTTGTTGCGCGGGCTGTACCATCGCCATTACTGGGAACTGCCGGTGAAGGAGGGTAACGTGATCCTGCTGGTGCCGGCGGACCTGGAGCAGACGCTGGATATCGATGCCGTGCGGGCGCGGGCCGCAACCTTGGCGCCGCAGCTGGGGTACTCGCTGGAGTACCTGATCAAGGCCATCCGCCCGGCGACCTGAATGGATGAGGGCAGCGCTGAGCCCGCGGGGAAACGATTCAGCCTGGATCCAATCCAATACTTGATCCTAGAAATATTTCTCACAGTTCATGGCGGATTCGGGTATAGTACGCGCCGGTCTTTTAGCGGACCTCGAATCAGGTGGTGCAAATCCTCCGAACCCAGCTTCGGCTGCGCGTCCGCTAGTCGGACCTTCCCAAGATGTTCCTTTTTCAATCGTTTTCGCAAATCCCCGCCGCCAAAACTGCCTGGGTGACCGCTTGGTCTTTCAAGGCATGTGCAGTTTTGGAGCATGGGTCTTTGCGGATGCACCTAGAGGCAGACCCATGACCCAGGAAACCGGCGGATTCGCCGCTCTCGATCTCAATCCGAATATCGTTGCTGCTGTTCTGGCCACCGGCTACGAAGAGCCTTCGGCTATTCAGCATCAGTCGATCCCGATCATCCTCGCCGGTCACGACATGATCGGCCAGGCGCAGACTGGCACCGGCAAGACCGCTGCCTTCGCCCTGCCGATCCTCAACAAGATCGACGTGAGCAAGCGCGAACCGCAAGCCCTGATCCTGGCGCCAACCCGTGAGTTGGCGCTGCAAGTAGCCACCGCTTTCGAAACCTACGCCAAGCAGATGCCGGGCGTTAACGTGGTGGCTGTCTACGGTGGTGCCCCGATGGGCCCACAACTGCGTGCCATTCGTAACGGCGCGCAAATCGTCGTGGCCACCCCTGGCCGCCTGTGCGACCACCTGCGCCGCGACGAGAAAGTCCTGTCCACCGTTCAGTACCTGGTACTCGACGAAGCCGACGAAATGCTCAAACTGGGCTTCATGGACGACCTCGAAGTGATCTTCGACGCCATCCCTGCAACCCGCCAGACCGTGCTGTTCTCCGCCACCCTGCCGGCCTCGATCCGTGCCATCGCCGAGCGCCACCTGCGCGAGCCGAAGCACGTCAAGATCCAGAGCAAGACCCAGACCGTGACCGCGATCGAGCAGGCCCACCTGATGGTCCACGCCGACCAGAAGATCCCGGCCGTGCTGCGCCTGCTGGAAGTGGAAGAGTTCGACGCGCTGATCGCCTTCGTGCGTACCAAGCAAGCCACCCTGGACCTGGCCGCCGCCCTGGAAGCCAAAGGCTACAAGGCTGCCGCGCTGAACGGCGACATCGCCCAGAACCAGCGTGAGCGCGTGATCGACTCGCTCAAGGATGGCCGCCTGGACATCGTCGTCGCCACCGACGTCGCTGCCCGTGGTCTGGACGTACCGCGTATCACCCACGTGTTCAACGTCGACATGCCGTACGATCCGGAGTCCTACGTGCACCGTATCGGCCGTACCGGCCGTGCCGGTCGCGATGGCCGTGCGCTGCTGCTGGTCACTCCGCGTGAGCGCCGCATGCTGCAGGTGATCGAGCGTGTCACCGGGCAGAAGGTTGCCGAAGCCCGCCTGCCTAACCCGCAGGCTGTGCTGGACGCACGCATCAAGAAGCTGACCAAGAGCCTGGCGCCACTGGTGGCCGAGTCCGAGGCCAGCCATGGCGAGCTGTTCGACCGCCTGACCGCCGACCTGGGTTGCAGTGCCCGTGCCCTGGCTTCGGCCCTGCTGCGCAAGGCCACCAATGGCCAGGCGCTGGACTTGGCTTCGGTAGAGCGCGAGCAGCCGTTGGTGCCGACCCACACTCCGCGTGAGCGCAGCACTGGCGAGCGTACCGAGCGTGGTGAGCGCAGCGACCGTGGTGACCGCGAGCGTCGCGCGCCGATGCCGCTGGCTGAAGGCCGCGTGCGTTGCCGTACCGCCCTGGGTGCCCGTGACGGCATCGCCGCCAAGAACCTGCTGGGCGCTATCCTCAATGAGGGTGGCCTGGCGCGTGATGCCATCGGTCGTATCCAGGTGCGTGACAGCTTCAGCCTGATCGAGCTGCCGGAAGACGGCCTCGAGCGTCTGCTGACCAAGCTCAAGGACACCCGCGTGGCCGGCAAGCAGCTGAAGCTGCGCCGCTACCGCGAGGACTGATCCTGGCGCTGCAATGAAAGATCCCCGGCCTAGGTCGGGGATTTTTTTTCGCAGTTTTCCACTTCAGCAGGCTTTGGCACGCCCCTGTGGGAGCCGGCTTGCCGGCGATAAGGTCAGTGCAGGCGCTGCCGGAGCTCAATCAAACCTGTAGATATCCATCCCCAGCGCCCCCAGCGTGAATCCCTGGTGCACGATGCCAAACCGCTCGCCAGCCCCCATGGCGAAGAACAACGGCAGCAGGTGCTCGTCACTGGGATGATTGCGCACTGCAAACGGTGCCTGGCGCCGATAGTCCACAAGCGCCGCCTCGTCTCCCGCCTTCAACTGCTCCACCACCCAGTCGCGAAACGCCAGCGCCCAGGGCTCGACCGCATCCGGCCCGGCATGCCAGTCCAGCTCACCCAGGTTATGGGTGATGCTGCCCGAGCCGATCAGCAGGATGCCTTCCTCACGCAGCTGCGCCAGCGCCTGCCCGACCTTCAGTTGCAGGGCGGGGCCGGCCTGGCTGGGCAGCGACACCTGGACTACCGGAATCTCCGCCTGCGGATACATCAGCGACAGCGGTACCCAGGCTCCGTGGTCGAAAGGCCGTTGTTCATCCAGGTGGGCGCCGAGCAACCCGGCCAGCCGCTGCGCCAGTGCCGGTTCGCCGGGCGCCGGGTAGTGCACCGCGTACAGGGCCGGCGGAAAACCATGGAAGTCATGCCAGGTTTGCGGACGTGGGTTGCTCATCACCAGCAGTTCGCGGCTTTCCCAGTGCGCCGACACCACCACGATCGCCTTCGGGCGGGGCAGGGCGCGGGCCAGCGCGGCCAGGGCCGGGCCGCTGGCGCCGGGTTGCAGGGCGAGCATGGGTGAGCCATGGGAAATGAACAGGCTGGGCAGCATGGTGGGGTCCTGGCAGGTAAGATGCTGCCATCTTCGATCAGCCTTCGATCGAGATCCAATATAAGTTTTCACAGTATTTTATCGAAAAACCGGGAGGGATCATGGAGCCAGCGTTCTGGCACAAGCGGTGGGCGGACAACCAGATCGGCTTTCACCAGGCTCAGGTGAACCCGTACCTGCAGGCGCACTGGCCGGCGTTGGGGCTGGCCTCGGGCGCGCGGGTGCTGGTACCGCTGTGTGGCAAGAGCCTGGACATGCTCTGGCTGGCCGCGCAAGGGTATCGGGTGCTGGGTGTGGAGCTGTCGCGGCGGGCGGTGGAGGATTTCTTCGCCGAGCACGGGCTGTTGGCGCAGGTGACGCAGCACGGGGGCTTCGAAGTGTGGCGCAGCGACGAGGTGGAGCTGTGGTGCGGCGATGTGTTCGCCCTGCGTGCCGAGGATCTGGCTGATTGCGCGGGGGTGTACGACCGGGCGGCGTTGATCGCCTTGCCTGAGCCGATGCGCGAGCGCTACATGGCATTGTTGGGCGAGCAGTTACCAGCGGCCTGCCGCGGCCTGCTGGTGACCCTCGACTACGACCAGGCCGTGATCGACGGGCCGCCGTTCTCGGTGCCGGACGCTGAGGTGCGGGCGGGGTTTGCCGGGTGGCGGGTCGATGAGGTCGAGGCGCGGGAGATTCTCGACGAGAGTCCGAAGTTTCTCAAAGCTGGTGTCGAAAGTTTGGTTGAGCGAGTCTACAGCGTTCGGCGTTGAAGCCACGCGGGGCAATGAAAAAGGGCGACCGAAGTCGCCCTTTCTTGTTGCTGCCTGGATCAGCCGCGACGGCGCAGGGCGTCGATGCGGTCTTCCAGCGGCGGGTGGCTCATCAGCAGTCCGGCCAGGCCATGCTTCAGGCCGCCGTTGATGCCGAAGGCCTTCATCGTGTCGGGCATGTGCACCGGCAGGCCCTGCTCGGAGCGCAGGCGCTGCAGCGCGCCGATCATCGCGCCGGTGCCGGCCAGGTGGGCGCCGGCTTCGTCGGCGCGGAACTCGCGGCGGCGCGAGTACCACATGACGATGATGCTGGCGAGGATGCCCAGCACCAGCTCGGCGACGATGGTCGCGATGAAGTAGGCGATACCGTGGCCTTCTTCGTTCTTGAAGATCACCCGGTCGACGAAGTTGCCGATGATGCGGGCGAAGAACATCACGAAGGTGTTCACCACGCCCTGCACCAGCGCCATGGTGACCATGTCGCCGTTGGCCACGTGACCGATCTCGTGGGCCAGCACCGCGCGCACTTCATCGGGCGAGAAGCGCTCCAGCAGGCCCTGGGACACCGCCACCAGCGCGTCGTTGCGGTTCCAACCGGTGGCGAAGGCGTTGGCCTCGTAGGCCGGGAAGATGCCTACCTCGGGCATCTTGATGCCGGCCTCGCGGGACAGCTCCTCGACGGTCTGCAGCAGCCACTGCTCGTGACGGGTGCGGGGTTGGGTGATGATCTGGGTGCCGGTGGTCATCTTCGCCATCCACTTGGAGATGAACAGCGAGACGAGCGAGCCAGCAAAACCGAACACGGCGCAGAAGACCAGCAGCTGGCCGAGGTTGAGGTCAACCCCGTTGGCGGCCATGAACCCGTTGAAGCCGAACAGGCTCAGGGTAATGCTTGCAACCAGCACCACCGCGAGGTTGGTGGCTACAAACAACAGAATGCGCATCATGGTTGTTACGTTCTCCTGACGGATGAGTTTGTTGCGTACTGCGGGGTATATAAGGGGGAGGGCGCTGCTATTCAACCGGGCGACTATTTCAAACTGTGTACGCGAGGAGTATGGCAGAGGATGCCGTGAGGGCTGTGGGGTAGAGCGTTGCAGGATGTAAGGCAAAAGCATCGCAAGGCAAGTCGCATCGGCGTACCGATGCGACTTGCCTCGCGATGGCGATATCGCTTACTGCGAATAGGTGCGCAGGAAGTTGCCGATACGCCCGATCGCCTGTTCCAGGTCATCCACCCGCGGCAAGGTCACCACGCGGAAGTGGTCCGGCCACGGCCAGTTGAACGCCGTGCCCTGGACGATCAGCAGCTTCTCCGACAGCAGCAGGTCGAGCGCGAATTTCTCATCGTTGAGGATCGGGCAGACCTTCGGATCGATGCGTGGGAAAGCGTACAGCGCGCCCATCGGCTTGACGCAACTGACCCCGGGGATTTCGTTGAGCAGCTCGTAGGTGCGGTTGCGCTGCTCCAGCAGGCGGCCCGGTGGCAGTACCAGGTCGTTGATGCTCTGGTAGCCGCCCAAGGCGGTCTGGATGGCGTGCTGGGCCGGCACGTTGGCGCACAGGCGCATGTTGGCCAGCATGTCGATGCCTTCGATGTAGCTCGTGGCGTGGTGCTTGGGCCCGGAGATGATCAGCCAGCCGGAGCGGAAGCCCGCCACCCGGTACGACTTGGACAGGCCGTTGAAGGTCAGGCACAGCAGGTCCGGGGCCAGCGACGCGGTGCTGATGTGCACGGCCTCGTCGTAGAGGATCTTGTCGTAGATCTCGTCGGAGAACACCACCAGGTTGTGCTGGCGCGCCAGCTCCAGCATGCCCAGCAGCAGCTCCTTGGAGTACACCGCGCCGGTCGGGTTGTTCGGGTTGATGATCACCAATGCCTTGGTGTTCGGGGTGATCTTGGCCTTGATGTCGTCAAGGTCCGGGAACCAGTCGGCCTGCTCGTCGCACAGGTAGTGCACCGGCTTGCCGCCGGCCAGGCTCACCGCGGCGGTCCACAGCGGGTAGTCGGGCGCCGGGATCAGCACTTCGTCGCCGTTGTTGAGCAGCGCCTGCATGGACATGACGATCAGCTCGGACACGCCGTTGCCGAGGTAGATGTCCTCGATGGTGACGCCTTCGATTTCCTTTTGCTGGCAGTACTGCATCACTGCCTTGCGCGCGCTGAACAGGCCCTTGGAGTCGCTGTAGCCCTGGGCGGTGGGCAGGTTGCGGATGACGTCCTGGAGGATCTCGTCCGGCGCCTCGAAACCAAACGGCGCCGGGTTGCCGATGTTCAGCTTGAGGATGCGATGGCCTTCCTCTTCCAGGCGTTTGGCGTGCTTGAGCACTGGGCCGCGAATGTCGTAGCAGACATTGGCGAGCTTGTTCGATTTGCTGAACTGCATGATGAGATCCCGAGTGAGAATACGCGCCGCCTTCTTTCGAAAGGTTTGAAAGGGCGGGAACCGGGTGCCAGACTGGCTGCCTTGCACACGAAGCCAACTAATATACGTGCCACCCGCGCCAGGGAAAAGCCGGTGCGAGGTGAAATTCAGCCTGCCGAGGTCCCACCATGCAAAAGATCGACAAAACCCTGGACGAATGGCGCGCCATGCTCGATCCGGCCCAGTACCAGGTGTGCCGCCTGAAAGGCACCGAGCGGCCGTTCAGCGGCAAGTACAACAGCGAGCGCCGCGACGGCGTCTACCACTGCATCTGCTGCGACCTGCCGCTGTTCGCCTCCAATGCCAAGTTCGATTCCGGCTGCGGCTGGCCGAGCTTCTACGAGCCGATCGAAGAGGCCGCGATGATCGAGATCCGCGACACCTCCCACGGCATGATCCGCACCGAAGTCACCTGCGCCCAGTGCGACGCCCACCTGGGCCATGTATTTCCCGACGGCCCGCCGCCGACCGGGCTACGCTACTGCATCAACTCGGTATGCCTGGACTTCAAGCCACGCGATTGACGGAGAGCGAACATGGCCGATGCGCTGCTGGACATCCCCTGCGTCACCCTTGGCGGTGAGCAGAAAGTGCTGGGCGACTTCGCCGGCAAGGCGCTGCTGGTGGTCAACACCGCCAGCCAGTGCGGTTTCACCCCGCAGTACAAAGGGCTCGAGCGCCTGTGGCAGGACTATCAGCGCCAGGGCCTGGTGGTGCTGGGCTTCCCCTGCAACCAGTTCGGCAAGCAGGAGCCGGGCGACGCCCGGGAGATCGCGCAGTTCTGCGAGCTCAACTTCGGCGTGAGCTTCCCGCTGTTTCGCAAGATCGAAGTCAACGGCCCCGGCGCCCACCCGCTGTTCGCCGAGCTCAAGCGCCGCGCACCGGGCCTGCTGGGTACGCAGAAGATCAAGTGGAACTTCACCAAGTTCCTGGTCGACCCGCGCAGCGGCAAGGTCACCCGCTTCGCCCCGACCACCAAGCCCGAGGCGCTGAAAGCAGCGATAGAGCCGCTGCTCAACCGCTGACCGGCACCCAGTGCTCGATCAGCGCCAGCAGTTCCTCGCGCCGGAACGGCTTGGCCAGGTAGTCGTTCATGCCCGCGGCGCGGCAGCGTTCGCGCTCCTCGGGCATGGCGTTGGCGGTCAGCGCGACGATCGGCAGCTCCGGCCAGCGGCTGCTCTGGCGGATGCGCCGGCTGGCCTCGTAGCCGTCCATCACCGGCATGTTGCAGTCCATCAGCACCAGGTCGAAGCTGTCCCGTTCCAGGTAGTCAAGGGCCTCCTGGCCGTGGGCGGCCACCTGCACCTGGCAGCCGAGCTTGCCGAGCATGCCCTTGGCCACCAGTTGGTTCACCGGGTTGTCCTCTACCAGCAGGATGCGCGCCCGCAACTCGCGCGAGGCCGGCACCTCGTGGGGCAGCGGCGCATTGGGCTCCCCTTGCAGGGTGCGGCGTAGCGTCTGGTACAGCGCATTGCGCGCCAGGGGCCGGGCCAGCTGCTGCAAGGGTTGCAGTTGCTCGGCCTGTTCGGCAGGCAGGAAGTTGCCGTAGGCGGTCACCAGCAGGATCGGCGCCGCGATGGCCGGGCGCAGGTCGAGCACGTGTTCCAGGTCGTCGGTGATCAGCAGGTCGACCTGCAGGCCAGCCAGTGCGCTGGCGTCTTCATGGCGCACGTATTGCAGCCCCCAACGCGGCAGCAGCCCTTGCAGCAGCTCGGCCAGGCCGCTGCCGGGGTTGCCCAGGGCCACCACGCGTCCGCTTATTGCCGCTGGCGGGATCGCCTCGGTATGCGCCGGTAGTGGCAGGTCGGCGCTGAAACGGCTGCCGAAGCCGGTTTCGGAATGAATATGCAGATGCCCTTGCATGGCCTTGCACAGGTTGCGGGTCAGGGCCAGGCCCAGCCCGGTGCCGCCGTATTGGCGGGTGATACCCGCGCCGGCCTGGGTAAACGGCTGGAAGATCCGTGCCTGGGCCTCCTCGGGGATGCCGATGCCGGTGTCGCTGACTTCAAGGCGCACGCCGCCGACGATGCTGCTCAGGCGTACATCGACACGCCCGAAGCGGGTGAACTTGAGCGCGTTGGACAGCAGGTTGCTGACGATCTGCCGTACTCGCGTCGGGTCGCCCAGCACCGTGCTGGGAAAGTCCGGGGCGATCAGGCAGGTCAGCTCGACACTGGGCGCGGCATTCTGTGACAGCAGGTTGGCGGTGTCCTCGACCATCGCCCCGAGGTCGAACGGGATGCGCTCGAGCTCCAACTGGCCGGCGTCGAACTTCGACAGGTCGAGGATATCGTTGAGCAGCTCCACCAGCACCTTGCCTGAGTCGTGGGCGATCGACAGCTGCTGGCGCTGCTCGGCGGCCAGGCCGCTGTCCAGCGCCAGGGCGATCATGCCCAGCATGCCGTTGAGCGGTGTGCGGATCTCGTGGCTCATGTTGGCCAGGAAAGCGGCGCGGGCCTGGGCCATGTCCAGGGCGCGCTGGCGCGCTTCGTCCAGCTCCTGGTTGGACAGGCTCAGGCGGCTGTTGCTGGCCTTGAGCTCGTTGGTACGGGCCGAGACGATATCTTCCAGCTCGTTGAGGTACTGGGTCAGGCGGTTCTCGGCGGTGCGCCGCTGCTGGATCTCGGTGGCCATGCTGACGAACTGCTGGTTGGCGACCCGTACCAGCACGCCGATCTCGTCGTTCTCGTGGCCCTTGGGGCAGTCCACGCGGTTCTGCCTGGGCGTGCGTGCATCGTTGCCGCTGAGCGCGCCGATCACCGTCACCAGCGGCTTGGTCAGCATCAGGTAGAACAGCGCCAGGAGAATACCGGTGAGCACCAGGCTGCGGGCGAAGCCGTTGACCAGGGTGACCCCGGCGCGGTCGAGGAAGCGCCCGCCGAAGGCGTAGGTATCGACGTCCAGGTACAGGGTGCCGAGGTATTCCTCGGGCATATGGGCGAGGAACAGCCGGTCCTGGAACACCCGCTGCTCGCCGAACAGGAAGTCCGACAACGGCCGGTAGCGGCTTTCCATGCGTGGCCGCTGCACGTCGGCCAGTACAGTGTCGTTGTTGTCGATCAACCGCGCACGGATCAGCGCCGGGGATTTCAACAGCCCGCCGGTCAGCTCCTGGGCCAGCTCGGTGTCGATGTTGTAGGCGATGCGCGAGGCCGTGTCGTGGCTGATCTTCAGCAGCGCCTGAATTTCACGGTTGATGGACGCGTCTTCGCTGGCATAATCGATGCCGATCTGGATGAGACTGAGCAATGTTCCCAGGATGAAGCCGACCAGGACTGTCAACCGGGCTTGCTTGTAGGACAGGCGATTGGTGAACTTGATATCCATGGGTCCCAAGCCGGTTACTTGCTCCGTGCGCTGCGCAAGCATAGCCGATCAGCCCTGGCTGCTGGCGGGTCTGTCTGTTCATTTCAGTTGATCGTCGATTAAGGGCCGTTGCGCGCCCCATCGCCGGCAAGCCGGCTTCCATAGGTGATCACTCTTCACTGTGGGAGCCGGCTTGCCGGCGATGGGGCGCGCAGCGGCCCCAAAAAACTGAAATCAATAGGAGTCGCCATGGACGCCCGCCTTACCGCTTTTCTCGACCGCGCCGAATCGGTCCTCGCCCGCCTCGAACCCCTGCTGCCTGCCCCGCGCCCGGACATCGACTGGAGCCGCACCCTCGCCGCCCGCTGGCAGCGCGATGGCCGCAGCGGCTACCTGATGCCGCTGGAGGTCAGCCTCGACATCCGCCTGTCCGACCTGATCGGCGTCGACCAGCAGCGCGAGCAGTTGGGCCGCAACACCCACCAGTTCATCAACGGCCTGCCAGCCAACCATGCCCTGCTGTGGGGCTCGCGCGGCACCGGCAAGTCGTCGCTGGTGCGCGCGCTGTTGGCCGAGCACGCAGGCCAGGGCCTGCGCCTGATCGAGATCGAGCGCGACCACCTGGCCGACCTGCCGCGGGTGGTCGAGCAGCTGCACAAGCTCGAGCAGCGCTTCATCCTGTTCTGCGACGACCTCTCGTTCGAGGCCGGGGAGGGCGACTACCGGGTGCTCAAGAGCGTGCTCGACGGCTCGCTGGAGCAGGCCCCGGACAACGTGCTGCTGTACGCCACCTCCAACCGCCGCCACCTGGTGCCGGAGAAGCAGAGCGACAACGAAAACTGGAAGATGGTCGACGGCGAGCTGCACCCCAACGAAGCGGTGGAGGACAAGATCGCCTTGTCCGACCGCTTCGGCCTGTGGCTGTCGTTCTACCCGTTCAGCCAGGAGCATTTCCTCAACGTGGTCGAACACTGGATCGGCCAGCTGGCGCGCCCGGCCGGGCTGCACTGGCAGCGTGACGAAGCGCTGGACATCCTCGCCGTGCGCTGGGCCACTGGCCGCGGCAACCGTAATGGCCGTTGTGCCTATCAGTTCGCCCGCTACTGGGTCGGGCTGCAATTGCTGGAGCAGAAATAAATGATCGACCTCAACGCCAGTGGCCAAGGCCTCGACGGCTACGACCTGCTGGCCGCGCAAGTGCAGGCGCTGTTCGCCGACGAGCGTGACTTCATCGCCAATGCCGCACAGTTCTCGGCGTTTCTCTACAACCAGGTGGAGGACTTGAACTGGGCGGGCTTCTATATCAACCGCAACGAAGAGCTGGTGCTCGGCCCGTTCCAGGGCCAGGTGGCCTGCGTGCGCATTCCGTTCAGCCGTGGCGTGTGCGGCGCCGCGGCGGCCACCCGCAGCACCCAGCGAGTGGAGGACGTGCATGCCTTCCCCGGGCATATCGCCTGCGACAGTGCGTCGAACAGCGAGTTGGTGATTCCGCTGGTCAAGGCGGGCAGGCTGATCGGCGTGCTCGACCTGGACAGCCCGAAGCTGGCGCGCTTCAGCGCGGCCGACCAGGCGGGGCTGGAGCGCCTGGTCGAGGTGTTCCTCGAGTTGACCGACTGCTGAAATGAACAAGGGGCCTGCGAAGGCCCCTTGTTCTTGGATGTTACAGCGTGAAAGCGAGCTTGCCCCGCGACAAGGCCAGCACTGTCAGTCGTAGATCACCTTCTTCTTCCAGGTCTCGTCCTCATCGGTCTTGAGCCCCTGGGTCAGCGCGTTCTGGTCGTTCTCCGCCGGCTCCATCTGGTCCAGCACCTGGGCGTTGGCCCGGTTCAGCAGTTTCTCCATGTAGGTCAGCTGCTCTTCGTACTGCTTGGGCTCCGGCTGCTTGCGCAGGTACTGCACGCCACGCTCGAAGGCCAGGCGCGCCTGGCCCGGCTGGTTCTGCTGCAGGGCCTGCTGGCCGAGGTTGTTGAAGAACTCGATATGCAGCAGCACCAGGATATGGCGGATCTCCTTGACCCAGTACTTGCCTTCGTTGGTCGCCAGGAAGCCTTCCTGGGTGGCGCGCACGATCTGGTTGTGCAGCAGCTCGAGCAGAAAGCGCACGTCCTTGGCCTTGACCTCGGTATGGATCGGCGCGGGCGGGTTGCTCACCGGGATCTTGTCGCCCAGTGCGATCAAGCCTTCCAGCTCGGCGATGCGCGCCTTGAGGTCGCCGCTGTGTTTGTCCAGGGCCAGCTGGCGCTGGTTGAGGTTCAGTTCGAGGCGGGTCAGCAGCAGCTTCAGCGCGGGCGTCATGAACTGCCCGGGGAAGGTCTCGGTGATCTCGCCGCAGCGGCGCAGGCGGTCGGCCAGTTCGACCTTGAGCCGTGCACGCTCGAGCTTGCCGTTTTCGACCACATTGTTCAGGTAGCCGATCACGATCAGCAGCGCGATACCTGCAACGATAAGCAGGGTGATCAGAAGTGGTGTCACCGTTAACGCCTCATGAAGAAGTTTTGCATCTATCGAGAGTGTAGTGAGTCCGCCCGAAAGCGAACAGTGCAGCCCGGCGGAACAGTCCAGCGTTCCCTTGAGTCTGTGAAGCATCCGTGGGAGCGGCGGTGCGCCGATGCGACTTGCCACGCGATCAGGCCCTCAAGCCTTGCCTATATGTATCGGCCCGTAATCCAAAATCTACAGATGCTGGCACATCGCTACGAGCTTGCCGAGCCGGCGTCAGAAAAGCAACGCCAATCCCCGGACACATCCTGCATCACTGCCCATGACGACGGGAAGTCATTGATTTAAATAAATTTCTACAAAGGGGTTGACGACCTTGCGAGGCATCCATAGAATGCGCGCCACTTGCAGCGTAAAGCACACAGCGAAACGCGGCAGGGAGTGAAAGCAAGCAGTACTTTAATAGGTAATGCGAGCAGCGTGTCCCCTTCGTCTAGTGGCCTAGGACACCGCCCTTTCACGGCGGTAACAGGGGTT
>NZ_JBMDJQ010000044.1:0-39314 GCF_057809275.1 Pseudomonas sp. FG36 | reverse complement strand
CCCGGCCCCCCCCGCCCAGGGCTGCCAGGCGTGCCTTGAGCTGACGTTCCTCGGCCTTGTACTCGCGGTATTTCTCGGCAGCCTGGGCCTGGCGGTGCAGGCGCTCGATCTGGCGTTCCAGCTCTTCGCGCAGGTCGGTCAGGCGCGCGAGGTTTTCCTGGGTGCGGCGAATGCGGCTCTCGGTCTCGCGGCGACGCTCCTTGTACTTGGAGATGCCCGCCGCTTCCTCGATGAAGTTGCGCAACTCCTCGGGCTTGGCCTCGATCAGCTTGCTGATCATGCCCTGCTCGATGATCGAATAGCTGCGCGGCCCCAGACCGGTGCCGAGGAAGATATCGGTGATATCGCGGCGCCGGCACTTGGCGCCGTTCAGGTAATAGGTGTTCTGCCCGTCGCGGGTGACCTTGCGGCGGATCGAGATCTCGGCGTAGGCGGCGTACTCGCCCACCAGGCTGTTGTCGCTGTTGTCGAACACCAGCTCGATGCTGGCCTGGCTGACCGGCTTACGGCTGGTGGAACCGTTGAAGATGACATCGGTCATCGACTCGCCACGCAGGTTCTTCGCCGAACTCTCGCCCATCACCCAGCGCACCGCGTCGATGATGTTGGATTTACCGCAGCCGTTGGGGCCGACCACGGCCGCCATGTTGCTGGGGAAGTTGACCGTGGTCGGGTCGACGAACGACTTGAACCCGGCCAGGCGAATGCACTTCAGGCGCACCGGTCAGACCCGCGCCAGCGCCGCCAGCACCAGTTCGCAACTGCGCTGGCAATAGGCGGTAAGCACCTCGCGGATGCGCGGCAGGTCGCGGGCGACCACGGCTTCGAGCAGGCGGGCGAACAGCTCCAGGTAATCGACCATGTTGGCCTGGCGCTGGTCCAGGGCCAGGTAGTAGGCGCGGCTCATGGCCGGCTGCAGGTTCTCGACGGTTTCCTGCAGGTACGGGTTGTTGGCGAACGGATAGGCGGCGCGCATCACCGCAAAGCTGTCGCCGACGAAGGCTTTGATGTCCTTGCCGGCATGGGCCTGCTTGAGGCGCTGCTGGATGTCCAGAAACGGGCGCAGGTCGCCCTCGGTGCGCCAATGCTGGGCAACGGCGTTGCCCAGCAGGATATAGAACTCGCCCATCAGGGCGCACAGGCTGCGCACGCTGTTCTCGTCGAGTTCGGTCACATGGGCGCCACGGCGCGGCAGGATGGCCACCAGGTGCCGGCGCTCGAGGATAAGCAGCGCCTCGCGTACCGAACCGCGGCTGACGTTGAGGGCCTGGGTGACCTTCTGCTCCTGGATGCGCTCGCCGGGTGCGAGTTCGCCGCGGATGATCCGCTCGGCCAGGTAGTGGGCAATTTGCTCGGAGAGGCTGTCCGGCGCCTTGAACGTCATGGTTTTCCTTCGCAATCTGGGTAGCTGTGCACAAGGGCGCGATTGTAGCGCACTTGCCAGGCGCTCGCGCAGCGGGACTGCGTGCTTTGTGCGACTGGCGGGTCAACTTTCCCGCACGGCGCGAACTATGCTTTGGAAAAGGCTCGATGAGGCGGTCCGGAAGGCCTTCGTGCAAATTCTTGACCTTTGAGTCAGAAAATTATTGACCCAGAGGTCAGCCCTTGCTTAGAGTCCGCCGGAACAACAATAAAACCATTGCGAGGCCCTCCCCCGTGATCCAGTTTCTCGTCAACCAGGAGCTGCGCAGCGAGCACGCCCTGGACCCGAACATGACGGTGCTGCAATACCTGCGCGAGCACCTGGGCAAACCCGGCACCAAGGAAGGCTGCGCCAGCGGCGACTGCGGTGCCTGCACCGTGGCTGTCGGCGAACTTGTGCAGGACGACAAGGGCGGCGACAGCATCCGCTACCGCAGCCTAAACTCGTGCCTGACGTTTGTCTCTTCCCTGCATGGCAAGCAACTGATCAGCGTCGAGGGTCTCAAGCACCAGGGCGAACTGCACAGCGTGCAAAAGGCCATGGCCGACTGCCACGGTTCGCAATGCGGTTTCTGCACGCCCGGTTTCGTCATGTCGCTGTTCGCCCTGCAGAAGAACAGCCAAGGCCACGACCTGCACCAGGCCCAGGAGGCCCTGGCCGGCAACCTGTGCCGCTGCACCGGCTACCGGCCGATCCTCGAGGCCGCCGAGCAGAGCTGCGCACGCCCCTGCCGCGACCAGTTCGACGCCCAGCAGGCGCAGACCATCGCCCGCCTCAAGGCCATCGCCCCGCAACAGACCGGCGAGCTCAACAGCGGCGACAAGCGCTGCCTGGTGCCGCTGACCGTGGCCGATCTGGCCGACCTGTACAGCTCGCACCCCGAGGCACGCCTGCTGGCCGGCGGTACCGACCTGGCACTGGAAGTCACCCAGTTCCACCGCACCCTGCCGGTGATGATCTATGTCGGCCACGTCGCCGAGCTCAAACGCATCGACAAGACCGCCAGCCACCTGGAAATCGGCGCCGCGACCCCGCTGACCGACTGCTACATCGCGCTCAACGAGGAATACCCCGACTTCGGCGACCTGCTGCACCGCTTCGCCTCGCTGCAGATCCGCAACCAGGGCACTCTCGGCGGCAATATCGGCAACGCCTCGCCGATCGGTGACTCGCCACCTCTGTTGATCGCCCTCGATGCACAGATCGTCCTGCGCCAAGGTGAGCGCCAGCGCACCCTGGCGTTGGAAGACTACTTCATCGACTACCGCATCACTGCACGCCAGGACAGCGAGTTCATCGAGAAGATCATCGTGCCGCGCGCCAGCAACGACTGGGCCTTCCGCGCCTACAAGGTGTCCAAGCGCCTGGACGACGATATTTCCGCGGTATGCGCGGCATTCAACCTGAGCATCGAGAACGGTGTGGTCAGCGGCGTGCGCATCGCCTTTGGCGGCATGGCGGCAATCCCGAAACGCGCCCGTGCCTGCGAAGCCGCGCTGCGCGGCAAGCCCTGGAACCAGGCCAGCGTCGAACGCGCCTGCCAGGCCCTGGCCGAGGACTTCACCCCGCTCAGCGACTTCCGCGCCAGCCGCGAGTACCGCCTGCTGACCGCGCAGAACCTGCTGCGCAAGTACTTCATCGAACTGCAAACGCCGCATATCGAAACCCGGGTGACCGCTTATGTCTAACCATCACGCCGTCAAGAGCCAGGCCGAGATGGCCGCACTGTTCAGCCAGGACCTGACCACCGGGGTCGGCCGCAGCCTAAAGCACGACAGCGCCGACAAGCACGTGGCCGGCGAAGCGGTGTACATCGACGACCGCCTGGAATTCCCCAACCAGTTGCACGTCTATGCACGCACCGCCGACCGCGCTCATGCGCGCATCCTGCGCATCGACACCACGCCCTGCTACCAGTTCGAAGGCGTGCGCATCGCCATCACCCACGAAGATATCCCGGGGCTCAAGGATATCGGCCCAGTGGTGGCTGGCGATCCGTTGCTGGCCATCGACAAGGTCGAATTCTTCGGCCAGCCGGTGCTCGCCGTGGCCGCCTGCGATCTCGAGACTGCAAGACGCGCCGCCATGGCCGCCATCGTCGAGTACGAAGACCTGGAGCCGGTGCTCGATGTGGTCGAGGCCCTGCGCAAGAAGCACTTCGTGCTCGACAGCCACACCCACCAGCGCGGCGACTCGGCCGCTGCATTGGCCAGTGCCCCGCACCGCATCCAGGGCACCCTGCACATCGGCGGCCAGGAACACTTCTACCTGGAGACCCAGATCAGCTCGGTGATGCCTGGCGAAGACGGCGGCATGATCGTCTACTGCTCGACGCAGAACCCCACCGAGGTGCAGAAGCTGGTGGCCGAGGTGCTCGACGTGCCGATGCACAAGATCGTCGTCGACATGCGCCGCATGGGCGGCGGTTTCGGCGGCAAGGAAACCCAGGCCGCCAGCCCCGCGTGCCTGTGCGCGGTGATCGCGCGCCTGACCGGCCAGCCGACCAAGATGCGCCTGCCGCGGGTCGAAGACATGACCATGACCGGCAAGCGCCACCCGTTCTACGTGGAATACGACGTCGGCTTCGACGACAACGGCCGCCTGCACGGGATCAATTTCGACCTGGCCGGCAACTGCGGCTACTCGCCGGACCTGTCCGGCTCGATCGTCGACCGCGCCATGTTCCACTCCGACAACGCCTACTACCTGGGCGATGCCACGGTGCACGGCCACCGCTGCAAGACCAACACCGCCTCCAACACCGCCTACCGCGGCTTCGGCGGCCCGCAGGGGATGGTCGCCATCGAGCAGGTGATGGACCATATCGCCCGTCACCTGGCCCTCGACCCGCTGGCGGTGCGCAAGGCCAACTACTACGGCAAGACCGAACGCAACGTCACCCACTACTACCAGACCGTCGAGCACAACATGCTCGAGGAGATGACCGCCGAGCTCGAGGCCAGCAGCGACTACCATGAGCGCCGCGAGTCGATTCGGCGCTTCAACGCCAACAGCCCGGTGCTGAAGAAGGGCCTGGCGCTGACCCCGGTGAAGTTCGGCATCTCGTTCACCGCCACTTTCCTCAACCAGGCAGGTGCCTTGATCCACATCTACACCGACGGCAGTATCCACCTGAACCACGGCGGTACCGAGATGGGCCAGGGCCTGAACACCAAGGTCGCGCAGGTGGTGGCGCAGGTGTTCCAGGTCGACTTCAACCGCATCCAGATTACCGCCGCCAACACCGACAAGGTGCCTAACACCTCGCCCACCGCCGCCTCCAGCGGCGCCGACCTGAACGGCAAGGCCGCGCAGAACGCCGCCGAGATCCTCAAGAAGCGCCTGACCGAGTTCGCCGCCCGGCACTACAACGTCACCGAGGAAGACATCGAGTTCCGCAACGGCCATGTGCGCGTGCGCGAGCAGATCGTCAGCTTCGAGCAGTTGGTGCAGCAGGCTTACTTCGCCCAGGTATCGCTGTCGACCACCGGCTTCTACCGTACGCCGAAGATTTTCTACGACCGCAACCAGGCCCGTGGCCGCCCGTTCTACTACTTCGCCTTCGGCGCCGCCTGCGTGGAGGTCATCGTCGATACCCTCACCGGTGAATACAAGATGCTGCGCGCCGACATCCTGCATGACGTGGGCGACTCGCTGAACCCGGCCATCGACATCGGCCAGGTGGAGGGTGGTTTCGTCCAGGGCATGGGCTGGCTGACCACCGAGGAGCTGGTGTGGAACGCCAAGGGCAAGCTGATGACCAACGGCCCGGCCAGCTACAAGATCCCGGCAGTGGCCGACATGCCGATCGACATGCGCGTCAAGCTGGTGGAGAACCGCAAGAACCCCGAGGACACCGTGTTCCATTCCAAGGCCGTGGGCGAGCCGCCGTTCATGCTCGGCATTGCCGCCTGGTGCGCGATCAAGGACGCGGTGGCGAGCATCGCCGACTACCGCGTACAACCGAACATCGACGCGCCATCGACGCCGGAGCGGGTGTTGTGGGGTTGCGAGCAGATGCGCAAGGCGGTGGCTGTGGCGCAGCCTGCCGAACAGCAACTGGAACCCGTGACGCACTGACGCCACGCTCCCTGTAGGTGCGACCTTGCGTTGCGCCTACAGGGGACCGAGGAGGACTAAGACATGCACCAATGGATCAACGCCCTCGCCGATCACCAAGCCCGTGGCGAACCCTGCGTGCTGGTAACCATCATCGAGGAGCGCGGCTCCACTCCGCGCAACGCCGGCTCGAAAATGGTGGTCAGCGCCAGCGCGCTGTACGACACCATCGGCGGCGGCCACCTGGAGTTCAAGGCCCTGCACATCGCCCGGCAGATGCTCGCGGAACACCGCAGCACCCCGCACCTGGAGCGCTTCAGCCTCGGCGCCAGCCTCGGCCAGTGCTGCGGCGGCGCCACCGTGCTGCTGTTCGAGCCGATGAGTGGCGTACAGGCCGAGATCGCCGTGTTCGGCGCGGGCCATGTCGGCCGCGCTCTGGTACCCTTGCTCGCCGCGCTGCCCTGCCGGGTGCGCTGGATCGATTCGCGCGAGCAGGAGTTCCCCGCGCTCATCCCCGACGGGGTGAGCAAGATCGTCAGCGAAGAGCCGGTCGACGAAGTCGCCGACCTGCCCGCCGGCAGCTACTGCATCGTCATGACCCATAACCACCAGCTGGACCTGGAGCTGACCGCCGCGATCCTCAAGCGCAACGACTTCACCTGGTTCGGCCTGATCGGTTCGAAGACCAAGCGTGTCAAGTTCGAGCACCGCCTGCGCGAGCGCGGCTTCGAAGACGCGCTGATGGCGCGCATGCGCTGCCCGATGGGCCTGGCCGAGGTCAAGGGCAAGCTGCCGATCGAGATCGCCGTGTCCATCGCCGCCGAAATCATTGCCACCTACAACGCCTGCTTCGGCCAGCACGACGCTGCCGCCAATTCAGGCCCCATCGCCCAGTTGCTGCCGTCCTCGCGACGCAGCCAGACCCTTTGACGAGAGCCCCATGAGCGCAACCCGCAAAGCCTACCGAGCCGCCATCCTGCACAGCATCGCCGACCCCGCCGAGGTCGGCCTGGAGGCGTCCTGCGAATACTATGAAGACGGCCTGCTGGTGGTCGACGACGGCCGCATCAGCGCCCTGGGCCATGCCAGCGAGCTGCTGCCGACCCTCGACGCCGACATCCCGGTGCAGCACTACCAGGACGCCCTGATCACCCCCGGCTTCATCGACACCCATATCCATTTCCCGCAGACCGGCATGATCGGCTCCTATGGCGAGCAGCTGCTGGACTGGCTGAACACCTACACCTTCCCCTGCGAAAAGCAGTTCGCCGACAAGGCCCATGCCGACCAGGTGGCGAAGATCTTCCTCGCCGAACTGCTGCGCAACGGCACCACCACCGCGCTGGTGTTCGGCAGCGTGCACCCCGAGTCGGTCAACGCCCTGTTCGAGGAAGCCGAGCGCCTGGACCTGCGCATGATCGCCGGCAAGGTGATGATGGACCGCAACGCCCCCGACTACCTCACCGACACCGCCGAGTCCAGCTATCGCGACAGCAAGATGCTGATCGAGCGCTGGCACGGCAAGGGCCGCCTGCACTACGCGGTCACCCCGCGCTTCGCGCCGACCAGCACGCCGGAACAGTTGAGCGTGGCCGGTCAGTTGCTCAAGGAGCACCCGGGCGTGTACATGCACACCCACCTGTCGGAGAACCTCAAGGAAATCGATTGGGTCAAGGAACTGTTCCCCGAGCAGAAAGGCTACCTGGACGTCTATGACCACTTCGAGCTGCTCGGCGAGCGCTCGGTGTTCGCCCACGGCGTGCACCTGTGCGACGACGAGTGCCAGCGCCTGGCCGAAACCGGTTCGGCCATCGCCTTCTGCCCGACCTCCAACCTGTTCCTCGGCAGCGGCCTGTTCAACCTGCCCCAAGCCGAGCGCTTCAAGGTCAACGTCGGCCTGGGCACCGATGTCGGCGCCGGCACCAGCTTCTCGCTGCTCAACACCCTGAACGAGGCGTACAAGGTGATGCAGCTGCAAGGCGCGCGCCTGCACCCTTACAAGTCGCTGTACCTGGCCACCCTCGGCGGCGCCCGCGCCCTGCGCCTGGACGATCGCATCGGCAGCCTGCGCCCGGGCAATGACGCCGACTTCGTGGTGCTCGACTACAAGGCCACCCCGCTGCTGGACTACCGCTTGCAGCAGTCCAGGAGCATCGAGGAGACCTTGTTCGTGCTCACCACCCTGGGCGACGACCGCACCGTGCGCGAGACCTACGCCGCCGGGCGTTGCGTGCACCAGCGCTAAGGCTGTTTCGCCAGGCCTCTATACAGCGCACCGCCGATCGCCGCGCCGATCAGCGGTGCCAGCCAGAACAGCCAGAGTTGCTGCAAGGCCCAGCCACCGACGAACAGCGCAGGCCCGGTGCTGCGCGCCGGGTTCACCGAGGTGTTGGTGACCGGGATCGAGATCAGGTGGATCAAGGTCAGCGCCAGGCCAATGGCGATCGGCGCGAACCCGGCTGGTGCCCGGGCGTCCGTGGCGCCCATGATGATCACCAGGAACATCGCGGTCATCACCACTTCGCTGACGAAGCCTGCGGCCAGGGTGTAGCCGCCGGGCGAGTGTTCGCCATAGCCATTCGAGGCCATGCCGTTACCCACCTCGAAACCGGCCTTGCCGGTGGCGATGAAGTAGATCACCGCCGCGGCGAGGATCGCGCCGACCACCTGGGCAATCACATAGGGCAGTAACTCTTTTGCCGGGAATCGTCCCCCCACCACCAGCCCGAACGACACGGCGGGATTGAGGTGGCAACCGGAGATATGGCCGATGGCGAATGCCATGGTCAGGACGGTAAGGCCGAAAGCGAAAGCGACACCCAGGACCCCGATGCCGACAGGCGAGCTGGCGGCCAGCACTGCACTGCCACAACCACCCAGGACCAACCAGAAGGTGCCGACCAGCTCGGCCCCCATGCGCACACCCAGGGATGAACTCATGGAACATTCCTCAAGTAATTGGACGCAACGACTGCGCAAGCCCAACTGCTTGATGAAGGTTTGCTGAGGAAAATCTAGCAGAGCTTTGGCCAGTAGCCAGTAACGACAAAGGGCCGCAAAGCGGCCCTTTCATACAAGCAAACGATCAACCCTTGGCGGTAGCCTTGGGCTTTTTCAGCAGGTGGGAGAACACCGCGTGCAGGTCGTCCGAAGCGCTCTCCTCGTCGAGGTTGAGCTTGCTGTCGATATGGTCCATGTGATGCATCATCAGGCTTACCGCCTGCTCGGCATCACGGGCCTCGATCGCATCGATCAGCTGCATGTGCTCATCGTACGAGCAGTGCGAGCGGTTACCGCTTTCGTACTGGGCGATGATCAGCGAAGTCTGCGACACCAGGCTGCGTTGGAAGCTCACCAGTGGCGCATTGCCGGCGGCTTCGGCCAGCTTGAGGTGGAACTCGCCGGACAGGCGGATACCGGCGCCACGGTCACCACGGGAGAAGCTGTCACGCTCCTCGCGGACCATCTGGCGCAGTTCGTTGAGCTGTTCGAGGGTGGCGTGCTGCACGGCCAGCTCGGTGATGGCGCGCTCGACCATGCGCCGCGAGAAGAACACCTGCCGCGCCTCCTCGACCGTTGGGCTGGCCACCACCGCACCACGGTTGGGCCGCAACAGCACCACGCTTTCATGGGCCAGGCGCGACAGGGCGCGGCGGATGATGGTGCGGCTGACGCCGAAGATCTCGCCCAGTGCTTCCTCGCTCAACTTGGTGCCCGGTGCCAGACGCTGCTCGAGGATCGCCTCGAAGATATGCGCATAGACGATGTCGTCCTGGGTACCGCTGCGGCCGGCCTTGCCAGTGCGCACAGGTTTTTTCAGAGGTTGCAGCTGTTCGTTCATGGGCTCTCGAGCACAAAGGATCTGCCAGTCGGACCGTGACTGTAATACCGGTCAGCGGGGGGATGGCAAGTCCTGGAAGAAGAAAAGGGGCCAAGGTATGGCGCCATTGTACACAGGCTGACCCGTTTCTGCAGGTGGCCTTTTACCCTTATAGCCGTTGTACGGCAGTTTGTGAGCACAAAAGATAAAACATTATTTGCATTCTTTGTACACAAAAGCATAATCCTGCGAGCAACTTCCTGACCCAAAAGTCAACAAACCGGTCGGACGTCTGCCACACCCCCTCGCGAAGCCCCCCAGTGCATGGCTCAGGACCAGGCTTCGAACAACAAGAAAGACTTGAGGAGTACTCGCTGTGGAAAGCCGCAAATCCGAAGCACCTACGCTGGATCTCGCCCCACCGCTCGAAACGGGCTGGCTGGAGCGGATTTTCAAACTCAAGCAGCATGGCAGCACTGTCCGCACCGAGCTGATCGCCGGGGTGACCACCTTCATCACCATGGCCTACATCATCTTCGTCAACCCCAACATCATGGCTGACGCCGGCATCGACCACGGCGCGGCGTTCGTCGCCACCTGCATCGCCGCCGCCCTCGGCTGCCTGCTGATGGGCCTGTACGCCAACTGGCCGGTCGGCCTGGCGCCGGGCATGGGGCTCAATGCCTTCTTCACCTACACCGTGGTTGGCACCATGGGCTACAACTGGGAAACGGCGCTGGGGGCGGTGTTCGTCTCGGGCGTGCTGTTCATGTTCCTGACCGTTTCGCGCGTGCGTGAGTGGCTGCTCAACAGCATCCCGGTGAGCCTGCGCCATGCCATGGGGGCCGGCGTCGGCTTGTTCCTCGGGCTGATCGGCCTGAAAACCGCCGGCATCATCGTCGACAGCCCGGCAACCCTGGTCAAGCTGGGCTCGCTGCATGAGCCCGGCCCGCTGCTGGCGGCCGTGTGCTTCCTGCTGATCGCTATCCTCAGCTACAAGCGCGTGTTCGGCGCGATCCTGATCAGCATCATCGGCGTCACCCTGGCCGGCTGGGGCCTGGGCCTGGTCAAGTTCGGCGGGGTGGTGTCGATGCCGCCGAGCCTGGCACCGACCTGGATGGCCATGGACGTGGTCGGCGTGTTCAACGTCAGCATGATCAGCGTGGTGCTGGCGTTCCTGTTCGTGCACATGTTCGACACCGCCGGCACGCTGATGGGCGTGGCCCAGCGGGCCAACCTGGTGGCACCGGACGGGCGCATCGAGAACCTGTCGCGAGCGCTGAAGGCCGACAGCACCTCCAGCGTGTTCGGCGCGGTGGTCGGTGTGCCGCCGGTGACCAGCTACGTGGAAAGTGCCGCAGGTGTCGCGGCAGGTGGACGCACCGGCCTGACCGCCGTTGTGGTTGGCGTGCTGTTCATCGCCGCGATGTTCTTCGCCCCGCTGGCCGGGATGATTCCGGCCTATGCCACCGCTGGCGCGCTGATCTACGTGGCGATGCTGATGATGGGCAGCATGGCGCATATCGAGTGGGATGAAGCCACCGACAGCATTCCGGCGATCGTCACCGTGATCATGATGCCGCTGACCTTCTCGGTGGCGGACGGCATCGCCCTGGGCTTCATCAGCTACGTGGCGCTCAAGGCGGGTACCGGCAAGTTCAAGGAGATCTCGGCCAGCCTGTGGGTGCTGTGCGCGATCTTCATTGCCAAGTTTGTATTCCTCTGAGTCAACCGCCTCACCTGAATGCCATCAGCCTTCATGGGAAGTCACGCTTCCCATGAAGTCTTTCAGCGCAAACCCGGCCAACAGTCCTGCCAGGCCTGCGCCCTCTTGATCCCCCCCATGTTTCCTTGCAGGATCGGTATTCTTCCATCGTGCAAGGACAGCTCGTCATGACACCCCAGACCTTCGATCTTTCCCCTCATCTTCAGCGCTGGTTCGCCTGGTCCGATATCCTCGCCTGTTTTTGGCCTGGGCCAGGCGGGCGCTCGGTGGAAGTTGATCCTTTGCTCGCCAGCATCATCGAACAGCCGGGCGTGTACTGCATTGCCTGGGGCGATAGCGCTGATGTTCCGCATCCCGCCGACAGTCACATCAAGTACATCGGCCAAACGAAGAACTTCAAGGCCCGCATTGGCCAATTCGCTACCTCGGCCGGTATTTTCTGGGATGATCGCTTCAATGGACATTCTGCGGCATGGCGCTGGCCACAGGGTAAGACCGAAAAGATGCAAGTGGCCTTTTTCCCACTGACAGGAAACGAAACCGAACACCTGAAGACCGGCCGCCTTTTCTGGTACGAGGCGCTCGCCCTCGATGCTTACTACCTCAACAATGACAACAAACTTCCACCCCTGAACATTCCAAGGAATCCAGACGCCCTGGTTTTCGGCTGAGTGCCTGATTCAGACTTTATCGAAGGCGAAAAAAAGCCCGCCAGTGTGAGAGCGGGCCAAGGACCTACGAAGATTCTTCTAGCGACCAACTAGCTTCCACGATAGGTCGAATAGCTGTACGGCGAGATCAGCAGCGGCACGTGGTAGTGCTCCTGCTGCTCGTCGATGCCGAAGCGCAGCACGACCACGTCGAGGAACGCGGTGTCCGGCAGCTTCACACCCTTGGCGCGGTAGTAGTCACCGGCGCTGAACTGCAATTGATAGACGCCGGTGCGGTAATCGTCGCCCTGCAGCAGCGGCGCATCGACGCGGCCATCGCTGTTGGTCAGGGCGGTGTTCACCAGTTCCAGCTGCTGGCCTTCGACGCGGTACAGCTCGACCTTGATCGAGCTGCCCGGGCAGCCATGCGCGGCGTCCAGTACGTGTGTGGTCAAACGTCCCATTTGCTTGTCGCCTCTTGTCATCTACGTGGGCAAAAAATACACGGCAACAGGCTGGCACCGTGCGGGAATGCAGCCATTAAGACAGTTTGGCGATGGATTGTACACAATTTTTTCTGCATCCTCGGTCAAGACTCCTCGAACACTCCATCAGTCGCAAAGACACGCCCGATGCCGACCCTCACGGCATTAGCTGACCAATCAGGCAGGTTTCTTGCAAGCCATTCTCAGGCGACAAATGGGAAGAAATGCGGAAAAACAGGCTTACAAATTATTTAAGAAGTTGTATACAATCAGCCCATCCGGTGGTGCGACATCCCGACGCGGCCCGCCCACCACCCGCACATACGTACAAGAAGGAAGACTGCAGTGAGCGCTGACTACCCTCGCGACCTGATCGGTTACGGCAACAACCCACCTCATCCGCAATGGCCGGGGAATGCCCGCATTGCACTGTCCTTCGTGCTCAACTACGAAGAAGGTGGCGAGCGCAACATCCTGCATGGCGACAAAGAGTCCGAAGCGTTCCTCTCCGAAATGGTCGCCGCCCAGCCGCTGCAAGGCGCGCGCAACATGAGCATGGAGTCGCTCTACGAATACGGCAGCCGCGCCGGCGTATGGCGCCTGCTCAAGCTGTTCAAGGACAGCGGCGTGCCGCTGACCATCTTCGCCGTGGCCATGGCCGCCCAGCGCCACCCCGACGTGATCCGCGCCATGGTCGAGGCCGGCCACGAGATCTGCAGCCACGGCTACCGCTGGATCGACTACCAGTACATGGATGAAGCGCAAGAGCGCGAGCACATGCTCGAAGCCATCCGCATCCTCACCGAGCTTACCGGCGAACGCCCGCAAGGCTGGTACACCGGCCGCACCGGCCCGAACACCCGGCGCCTGGTGATGGAAGAAGGCGGCTTCCTCTACGACAGCGACACCTACGACGACGACCTGCCCTACTGGGAGCCGAACAACCCGACCGGCAAGCCGCACCTGGTGATCCCCTACACCCTCGACACCAACGACATGCGCTTCACCCAGGTGCAGGGTTTCAACTGCGGCGAGCAGTTCTTCCAGTACCTGAAGGACGCCTTCGACGTGCTCTACGAGGAAGGCGCCGAGGCACCGAAGATGCTTTCCATCGGCCTGCACTGCCGCCTGGTCGGCCGCCCGGCGCGCCTGGCCGCGCTCAAGCGCTTCGTCGACTACGCCAAGAGCCACGAGCAGGTCTGGTTCGCCCGTCGCGTGGACATCGCCCGCCACTGGCACGCCACCCACCCGTACAAGAAAGAGAACGCCTGATGACTGCCTTCAAGACCCTCAAGCCCTCCACCCTGGACCGCGCCGCCTTCGTCGCGGCCTTCGCCGACATCTACGAGCACTCGCCGTGGGTCGCCGAGAAAGCCTACGACCTGGGGCAACTGGCCGAGCTGGACGAGATCGAGGCGCTGCATCAACGCATGAGCGACATCCTGCTCAGCGCCAGCCATGCCGAGCAACTGGCGCTGATCAACGCTCACCCGGACCTGGCCGGCAAGGCCGCCATCCAGGGCGAGCTGACCGAATCGAGCACCAACGAACAGGCCGGCGCCGGTATCCACCAGTGCACCGCTGAAGAGTTCGCCCGTTTCACCGAACTCAACGACGCCTACAAGGCCAAGTTCCAGTTCCCGTTCATCATGGCGGTCAAGGGCAGCAACCGCCACCAGATCCTCGCCGCCTTCGAAAAGCGCATCCACAACGACACGGATGCCGAGTTCAAGGAAGCCCTGGCGCAGATCAACCTGATCGCCCTGTTCCGCCTGCTGCAGCTGTAAGGCACTGGCAGCGCCCTGGCCCGAGTGCGTGACGCGTCCGCACCCAGGGCCCCGGCCCGCCAGGCCACCAAATTCCAGAACAACGAATAGAAGAGATAACCGCATGCGCACCCTGATGATCGAGCCCCTGACCAAAGAAGCCTTCGCCCCCTTCGGTGACGTGATCGAAACCGACGGCAGCGACCACTTCATGATCAACAACGGCTCGACCATGCGCTTCCACAAGCTCGCCACGGTCGAGACCGCCGAGCCCGAAGACAAGGCGATCATCAGCATCTTCCGCGCCGACGCGCTGGAAATGCCGCTGACCGTGCGCATGCTGGAACGCCATCCGCTGGGCAGCCAGGCTTTCATCCCGCTGCTCGGCAACCCCTTTCTGATCGTGGTCGCGCCAGTTGGCGATGCACCTGTATCAGGCTTGGTCCGCGCCTTCCGCAGTAATGGCAGGCAGGGCATCAATTACCATCGCGGCGTCTGGCACCACCCGGTGCTGACGATCGAAAAGCGGGATGACTTCCTGGTGGTTGATCGCAGTGGTTCCGGCAACAACTGCGATGAGCATTACTTCCCCGAGGAACAGATGTTGATCCTCAATCCCCACCAATAAGAAAAGGTCGGTCACCCAGGTCCGCCTGAACCGTGACCGGCGAGAGGTACATACTGTGGAAGCACACCTTCACGAATGGCTGAACCTGAGCATTCGCTGGGTTCACATGATCACCGGCGTGGCCTGGATCGGTGCATCGTTCTACTTCGTCTGGCTGGAGAACCACCTGAACCGAAGCAACCCGCGCGATGGGTTGTCGGGTGACCTCTGGGCCATCCACGGTGGTGGTATCTACCACCTGGAAAAATACAAGCTGGCCCCGCCGAAGATGCCCGAGAACCTGCACTGGTTCAAATGGGAAGCCTACTTCACCTGGATGTCCGGGATCGCCCTGCTGTGCGTGGTGTTCTACTGGAACCCGACCCTGTACCTGCTGGCACCCGGCAGCACCCTCAGCGGTGCCGAAGGCGTGGCCATCGGTATTGGCTCGCTGATCGCCGGCTGGTTCATCTACGACTTCCTCTGCGACTCGCCCCTGGGCAAGAAGCCGGCGCTGCTCGGCGCCGTGCTGTTCGTGCTGATCATCGCCGCCTGCTGGGGCTTCAGCCTGGTGTTCAGCGGCCGCGGCGCCTACCTGCACACCGGTGCGATCATCGGCACCATCATGGTCGGTAACGTGTTCCGCATCATCATGCCGGCGCAGCGCCAGCTGGTGGCGGCCATCGAGAACAACCAGACCCCCGACCCGGTGCTGCCGGCCAAGGGCCTGTTGCGCTCGCGCCACAACAACTACTTCACCCTGCCGGTGCTGTTCATCATGATCAGCAACCACTTCCCGAGCACCTACGGCAGCCAGTACAACTGGCTGATCCTGGCCGGGATCGCGGTGGCCGCGGTATTGATCCGTCACTACTTCAACACCCGCCACGACAGCAACAAGTACGCCTGGACCCTGCCTGTCGGCGCCCTGGCGATGATCTGCCTGGCCTACGTGACCGGCCCGAAACCACTGCCGAGCGCACCTGAGCAGGCCGCCGCCAAGGTCGAGTACCAACCGCTGCCGGCTACCGCCGTGGGTGGCAAGACCGCCGCCGAACTGCGTGCCGAGGAAGCCGCCAAACCTGCGACCCCCGCCGAGGCTCCGGCCCAGGCCACAGCCCAGGCTGGCGGTGAAACCTTCGACAAGATCCACACCGTCATCCAGGAACGCTGCACCGTGTGCCACTCGGCCAAGCCGACCAGCCCGCTGTTCAGCGCAGCCCCGGCCGGCGTGATGTTCGACACCCCGCAGCAGATCCAGGCCCAGGCCGCGCGCATTCAGGCGCAGGCCGTCGCCAGCCAGATCATGCCGCTGGGCAACATCACCCAGATGACCGTCGAGGAACGCAAGCTGGTCGGCGACTGGATCGCCAAAGGCGCGCAGGTCAACTGAGACACCCCACGACTGCGTGGGAGCGGGCTTGCCCCGCGATGAGGCCGGTACTCCCGGCCTCGCTTCCAAGCTCTACGTAACAAGCAAGCATCGAGCGTTCGGCTTCACGCGGGAACCCCAGCCTCCTTTACCGGAGACTGCCACGTGAAGCCGCCCGCTTGGATCCGAGAATAAAAACAAAACTCGAGGTGCTGCATGTCCGAGTCACCCAAGGCGTACATCCCTGTTGCGCCGCCACGACAGCCCCTGCCTTTGTTCCAGCTGATCCTGGTGGGTCTGCAACACGTTCTGCTGATGTACGGCGGCGCCATCGCGGTGCCGCTGATCATCGGCCAGGCGGCGGGCCTGTCCCGCGAAGAAGTCGCCTTCCTGATCAACGCCGACCTGCTGGTCGCCGGCGTTGCCACCATCATCCAATCCTTCGGTATCGGCCCGGTCGGCATTCGCATGCCGGTCATGATGGGCGCCAGCTTCGCCGCCGTCGGCAGCATGGTGGCCATGGCCGGCATGCCCGGTGTCGGCCTGCAGGGGATCTTCGGCGCGACCATCGCCGCCGGGTTCTTCGGCATGCTGATCGCGCCGTTCATGTCCAAGGTCGTGCGCTTCTTCCCGCCGCTGGTAACCGGCACGGTCATCACCTCCATCGGCCTGTCGCTGTTCCCGGTGGCGGTCAACTGGGCCGGCGGCGGCCATGACGCCGAAGCCTTCGGCGCGCCGATCTACCTGATGGTCGCCGGCCTGGTGCTGGCGGTGATCCTGCTGATCAACCGTTTCATGCGCGGTTTCTGGGTCAACGTGTCGGTACTGGTGGGCATGGGCCTGGGTTACGTGCTCGCTGGCTCCATCGGCATGGTCGACCTGTCGGGCCTGAGCGAGGCGCCGTGGCTGCAGGTGGTCACCCCCCTGCACTTCGGCATGCCGACCTTCAGCCTGGCGCCGATCCTGTCGATGTGCCTGGTGGTGGTGATCATCTTCGTCGAGTCCACGGGCATGTTCCTCGCCCTGGGCAAGGTGACCGACCGTGAAGTAACGCCGGGCATGCTGCGGCGCGGCCTGCTGTGCGATGCCGGCGCGTCGTTCATCGCCGGCTTCTTCAACACCTTCACCCACTCCTCGTTCGCCCAGAACATCGGCCTGGTGCAGATGACCGGGGTGCGCTGCCGCTACGTCACGGTAATGGCCGGCGCGCTGCTGATCCTGCTCAGCCTGCTGCCCAAGGCGGCGTTCCTGATCGCTTCGATCCCGCCCGCGGTACTGGGCGGCGCGTCCATCGCCATGTTCGGCATGGTCACCGCCACCGGGATCAAGATCCTCCAGGAGGCGGACATCTCCGACCGACGCAACCAGTTGCTGGTCGCCGTCAGCGTCGGCTTTGGCCTGATCCCGGTGGTGCGTCCGGAGTTCTTCGCGCAGATGCCGCAGTGGATGGAACCCATCACCCACAGTGGCATCGCCATGGCCACCCTCAGCGCCCTGGTGCTGAACCTGCTGTTCAACATCCTCGGCGGCGCCGACCGCGCCGCGCACAACGATGCCTGTCACCAGCATTGAGTGACCAGGGGCGGCGCCGTCCTGGCCGCCCCGCTTCAACCCTGTGGTAACGCAGTACCGTCGGCCCGCCGGAATGGGCCGTCCGGGGCGCCTGCGCGCCGAAAAAGCCCTTACAAAAACAATAAGTCCGGGAATCACAACATGAAGCGCATCACCACCTCCGTCCTGCTGGGCAGCAGCCTGCTGGCCACCCTCCCCGCCCATGCCGGCGAATGGCTGCAGTGGCACGGCGAAAGCCTGTCCTACCTCTACGGCAAGGACTTCAAGGTCAACCCCGACATCCAGCAGACCATCACCTTCGAGCACGCCAACAAGTGGAAGTACGGCGACACTTTCCTGTTCGTCGACAAGATCTTCTACAACGGCAAGGCCGACCCCGGCAAAGGCGTGACCACCTACTACGGTGAGTTCAGCCCGCGCCTGTCGTTCGGCAAGATCTTCGAGCGCAACCTGGCTTTCGGCCCGGTCAAGGACGTGCTGCTGGCCATGACCTACGAGCGTGGCGAGGGCGACAACGAGGCCTACCTGATCGGCCCCGGCTTCGACCTGAACGTGCCCGGCTTCAACTATTTCACCCTGAACTTCTACCTGCGCAACACCGAAGGCAGCCGCCCCGGCGACAACGTCTGGCAGATCACCCCGGCCTGGTCCTACACCATCCCCGTGGGCAAGTCCGACATCCTGATCGACGGCTATATCGACTGGGTGGTCGACAACGACCAGACCCGTCGCGGCACCTACCACGCCAACCTGCAGTTCAACCCACAGGTCAAATACGACCTGGGCAAGGCCCTGAACCTGGGCGCCAAGCAGCTCTACGTCGGCTTCGAATACAGCTACTGGAAGGACAAGTACGGCATCGACAGCCACGGCAACGTGGACAGCAACCAGAGCGTGGCCAGCGCCCTGGTGAAGGTGCACTTCTGAAAAACTGACCGAACGCCCAAATTTGCACCACCGTGCTCCAGGACGGAGCACTTGAGGCCCGGCGCGCAAGTGAGTAATCTGCGCGCCCCCTCGATCGGGGCGGGAAGGATCCCGCCCGCGTTTGCTGACCGCCCAGTCAATGTTTCCGGGCGGTTGGCCAACGTGTTGCCAGCGTGAAATACCTATTTCATCCGTTCAGAAAGACGTCGAGCAGGATGGTTGTGCCCAACGTGGAAAAGTTGGCGCAGCTCTTGCCAAACAGCTGTGGCCAATTGAAAAAAGCTGACCCAAAAGACAAGAACAGCGCCCGAGCGCTGACAACAGATCCAATAAAGGGAGCGACACACGCAATGCGTACCATCAATAGCCTGATCCTCGCCGGTGGCCTGCTGGCCTGCGGCGCCAGCCAAGCCGGTGACCTGCTGCAATGGCAGAACAACAGTCTGACCTACCTGTGGGGCAAGAACTTCAAGGTCAACCCCGAGATCCAGCAGACCGTGACCTTCGAGCACGCCGATGCGTGGAAGTACGGCGACAACTTCTTCTTCTTCGACAAGATCTTCTACCAGGGCAAGAAGGACGCCAGCAACGGCCCGAACACCTACTACGGCGAGTTCAGCCCACGCCTGTCGTTCGGCAAGATCTTCGACCAGAAGCTCGAGTTCGGCCCGGTCAAGGACGTGCTGCTGGCCATGACCTACGAGTTCGGCGAGGGTGACACCGAGTCCTACCTGATCGGCCCCGGCTTCGACCTGGCGATCCCAGGCTTCGACTACTTCCAGCTGAACTTCTACCAGCGCACCACCGACGGCAGCCGCCCAGGCGACAACGTCTGGCAGATCACCCCGGTCTGGTCCTACACCATCCCCGTGGGTTCGTCCGACATTCTCATCGACGGTTTCATGGACTGGGTGGTGGACAACGACGAGAACCGTCGCGGCACCTACCAGGCGAACCTGCACTTCAACCCGCAGGTCAAGTACGACCTGGGCAAAGCGCTGCACCTGGGTGAGAAGCAGTTGTACGTGGGTATCGAGTACGACTACTGGAAGAACAAGTACGGCATCAAGGACAGCGATGCCTTCACTACCGATCAGAACACCATGAGCTTCCTGGTGAAAGTGCACTTCTGATCACACAGCGCTCAGGCTCTGTCTGACGTGGGAGCGGGCTTGCCCCGCCCCCACGTCCCCGCGCTACTCAGTGAGCAGGGCGCAGCGCCTGCCACAGCTTGCCGACGACGCTCACCACCGCCAGCACCACAGCCCCCGCAATCACCCCCGCCACACCATTGAGCAGTGCCCCGGTCAACGCCCCGCCCCGTCCTTCGCTGAACGCCTCGATGGCGTGATGCAGCGGCGCGATGCCGTGCACCAGGATGCCGCCACCGACCAGGAACATCGCCGCGGTGCCGATCACCGACAGGCTTTTCATCATGTACGGCGCGGCGCGCAGGATGCCGTTGCCCACCGCCTGGCTCAGCGCCGAGGCTTTCTTGGTCATCCACAGCCCCAGGTCATCGAGCTTGACGATGCCTGCCACCAGGCCATACACCCCCAGGGTCATGACGATGGCGATCCCCGACAGCACGATGATCTGCTGGCTCAGCGGCGCATCGGCCACGGTGCCCAGGGTGATGGCGATGATCTCGGCGGAGAGGATGAAGTCGGTGCGCACCGCGCCCTTGATCTTGCTCTTCTCAAAGGCCACCAGGTCGACCTGCTCGTCGGCCACGGCCGCCTTGCGCGCCTCGTGCTGCGCGTCGTCCTCGGCCTTGCTGTGCAGGAACTTGTGCGCCAGCTTCTCGAAGCCCTCGAAGCACAGGTAGGCGCCACCGACCATCAGCAGCGGAATCACCGCCCAGGGAATGAACGCACTGATCAGCAGCGCCGCCGGCACCAGGATCGCCTTGTTCACCAGCGAGCCCTTGGCCACCGCCCACACCACCGGGATCTCGCGTTCGGCGCGCACACCGGTGACCTGCTGGGCATTGAGCGCCAGGTCGTCGCCCAGCACCCCGGCGGTCTTCTTCGCCGCGACCTTGGTCATCAACGAGACATCGTCGAGGACCGTGGCGATATCGTCGATCAATACCAGTAAGCTGCTTCCTGCCATGTCAAAATGTTTCCAGTAGGTTCGAATGGCCGGGATTCTAGCCCAAAGACGCTGCCTTGAGCGCCCGTCCGAGCGGGTGCTACCATGCCGGACCCCTCTTGGAGGGGCCAGACCCGAGGAAGATTCCCGACAATGAGCACCATTCGCGAGCGCAACAAGGAATTGATCCTGCGCGCAGCCAGTGAAGAATTCGCCGACAAGGGCTTCGCCGCCACCAAGACCAGCGATATCGCGGCCAAGGCCGGCCTGCCCAAGCCGAACGTGTATTACTACTTCAAGTCGAAGGAAAACCTCTACCGCGAGGTGCTCGAGAGCATCATCGCGCCGATCATGCAGGCCTCGACACCTTTCAACGCCGACGGCGATCCGAAAGAAGTGCTCAGCGCGTACATCCGCTCGAAGATCCGCATCTCCCGCGACCTGCCCCACGCCTCCAAGGTGTTCGCCAGCGAGATCATGCATGGCGCGCCGCACCTGTCGCCGCGCCAGGT
Source organism: Pseudomonas sp. FG36 (assembly GCF_057809275.1). Lineage (NCBI taxonomy): Bacteria > Pseudomonadati > Pseudomonadota > Gammaproteobacteria > Pseudomonadales > Pseudomonadaceae > Pseudomonas > Pseudomonas sp. FG36. Next base: position 18,301 of record NZ_JBMDJQ010000044.1, on the reverse strand, counting down.
GGAGCAGCTCAACGAGCAGGCCCGCCACAACATCGAGTGCATCCAGCGCTGGATCGAGCGCGGCCAGATCGCCCACGTCGACCCGCACCACCTGATGTTCAGCATCTGGGCGGCGACGCAAACCTACGCGGATTTCGATTGGCAGATCGCCGTGGTGACCGGCAAGGCCAAGCTGGCCGACAGCGATTATGACGCGGCGGCGGAGACCATCATCCGCCTGGTGCTGAAGGGCTGCGAGCCCGAGGCAGCCTGACAGGGCCAATGGGGCTGCTGCGCAGCCCTTATCGCCGGCAAGCCGGCTCCCACAGGCCCTGCACAATTTCTGTGGGAGCCGGCTTGCCGTGGCGACGAACCGCGGCGATGGGCCGCACAGCGGCCCCAGAGAAACTGAACCTTAAGCCGCCACCCCGGCATCCGCCGTCAGCCCGACTTCCTCAATTGCATTGATCGCGCACTGCTCGTCGATATCCGACGTATCGCCGCTGATCCCCACCGCCCCCAGCACCTTGCCGTCCTGATCGCGGATCAGCACGCCCCCTGGCACCGGCACCACCGGTCGCTCGCCGAGCCCGTTCAAAGCCGCATAAAAGGCGGGGCGCTGCTGCGAGTCCAGCGCCAGCAGGCGTGAACCCTTGCCCAGCGCCACCGCGCCCCAGGCCTTGCCGATGGCCACCTCGGGGCGCAGCAGGCTGGCGCCATCCTCGCGCTGCAACGCCAGCAGATGCCCGCCGGCGTCGAGCACCGCCACGGTCAAGGGCGCGGCGTTGATCTTGCGGCCTGCGGCCAACGCGGCATTTACCACGCCCACGGCCTGTTTGAGGGTCAATGCGTTCATGAAAAGGTCCTCTTCTTGTTGTGAGAAGCCCTGAGGGCAGTTGAAAACCAATAGACACGATAGAACACAACAAAGACACTGTTTGTATACAATTTTCTGATCCAATGTCTCTCACTGCGACGAAATGCCGCCCTTTTTTGCCATGACCAGCAAGTCAAACCCGCCGACGAAAATGGATTGACCTTTTGCGCCGACCATGAATACACTCTGCCGCAACGCAAGTTGTATACAATTACAAAATCGATGAGGCACAAACCATGAGCAAAATGAGAGCAATCGATGCAGCCGTTCTGGTCATGCGCCGTGAAGGTGTAGATACCGCGTTCGGCATCCCCGGCGCCGCGATCAACCCGCTGTACTCGGCCCTGAAAAAAGTCGGTGGCATCGATCACGTCCTCGCTCGCCACGTCGAAGGCGCCTCGCACATGGCCGAGGGCTACACCCGCGCCAACCCGGGCAACATCGGCGTGTGCATCGGCACCTCCGGCCCTGCCGGCACCGACATGGTCACCGGCCTGTACAGCGCCTCGGCCGACTCCATCCCGATTCTCTGCATCACCGGCCAGGCCCCGCGTGCCCGCCTGCACAAGGAAGACTTCCAGGCTGTCGACATCACCAGCATCGTCAAGCCGGTGACCAAGTGGGCGACCACCGTGCTGGAGCCGGGCCAGGTGCCTTACGCATTCCAGAAGGCCTTCTACGAAATGCGCACCGGCCGCCCAGGCCCGGTACTCATCGACCTGCCGTTCGACGTGCAGATGGCCGAGATCGAATTCGACATCGATGCCTACGAGCCACTGGCGATCAACAAGCCAGCCGCCACTCGCGTACAGGCCGAGAAAGCCCTGGCCCTGCTCAATGACGCCGAACGCCCGCTGCTGGTAGCCGGCGGCGGCATCATCAACGCCGACGCCAGCGACAAGCTGGTCGAGTTCGCCGAACTGACCGGCGTACCGGTAGTGCCGACCCTGATGGGCTGGGGCACTATCCCGGACGATCACGAATTGATGGTCGGCATGGTCGGCCTGCAGACCTCGCACCGCTACGGCAACGCGACCATGCTCAAGTCCGACCTGGTGTTCGGTATCGGCAACCGCTGGGCCAACCGCCACACCGGCTCCGTCGACGTCTACACCGAAGGCCGCAAGTTCGTGCACGTGGACATCGAACCGACCCAGATCGGCCGCGTCTTCACCCCGGACCTGGGTATCGTTTCCGACGCCGGCAAGGCCCTGGACGTATTCCTCGAAGTGGCCCGCGAATGGAAAGCCGCAGGCAAGCTCAAGTGCCGCAAGGCTTGGCTGGAAGACTGCCAGGAACGCAAGGCTACCCTGCAGCGCAAGACCAACTTCGACAACGTCCCGGTCAAGCCGCAGCGCGTGTACCAGGAAATGAACGAAGTGTTCGGCAAGGACACCACCTACGTCAGCACCATCGGCCTGTCGCAGATCGCCGGCGCGCAGTTCCTGCACGTGTACAAGCCACGCCACTGGATCAACTGCGGCCAGGCCGGCCCGCTGGGCTGGACCATCCCTGCCGCGCTGGGTGTCGTCAAGGCCGACCCGAAACGCAAGGTGGTCGCGCTGTCCGGTGACTACGACTTCCAGTTCATGATCGAAGAGCTGGCGGTGGGCGCGCAGTTCAACCTGCCGTACGTCCACGTGCTGGTGAACAACGCCTACCTCGGCCTGATCCGCCAGGCTCAGCGTGGTTTCGACATGGATTACTGTGTACAACTGGCGTTCGAGAACATTAACTCCACCGACGCCGCCACCTACGGTGTCGACCACGTCGCCGTGGTCGAGGGCCTGGGCTGCAAGGCCATCCGCGTGTTCCAACCGGCCGAGATCGCCCCTGCCCTGCTCAAGGCGCAGAAGATGGCCGAAGAGTTCCGTGTGCCGGTGGTGGTCGAAGTGATTCTCGAGCGTGTGACCAACATTTCCATGGGCACCGAGATCAACGCGGTCAATGAGTTCGAAGACCTCGCCCTGGTCGGCAACGACGCGCCGACCGCCATCTCGCTGCTGGACTGATCGCCTGACGCCCCCGCGCCGCGCGCGGGGGCAATCAACGCAAGGAGACGACTTATGCCTCGCTTCGCCGCCAACCTGTCCATGCTGTTCACCGAACAGGACTTCCTGGCTCGCTTCAAGGCCGCCGCCGACGCTGGTTTCAGCGGCGTCGAATACCTCTTCCCGTACGATTTCAGCGCCGCCGAGATCAAGCAGCAGCTCGACGCCCATGGCCTGACCCAGGTGTTGTTCAACCTGCCGGCCGGCGACTGGTCGAAAGGTGAGCGCGGCATCACCTGCCACCCCGACCGCGTCGAAGAGTTCCGCGCCGGTGTCGACAAGGCCATCGAGTACGCCAAGGTCCTGGGCAACACCCAGGTCAACGCCCTGGCCGGCATCCGCCCGCAAGGCCCTGACTGCGCCACCGTGCGCAAGACCTTCGTGGAAAACCTGCGCTACGCCGCCGACAAGCTCAAGGCCGCCGGCATCCGCCTGGTCATGGAAATGATCAACACCCGCGACATCCCGGGCTTCTACCTGAACACCACGAAACAGGCCCTGGAAATCCAGGCCGAGGTGGGCAGCGACAACCTGTTCCTGCAGTACGACATCTACCACATGCAGATCATGGAAGGTGACCTGGCGCGCACCCTGGAAACCAACCTGAAGCTGATCAACCACGTGCAGCTGGCCGACAACCCGGGCCGCCACGAGCCGGGCACCGGCGAGATCAACTACCGCTTCCTGTTCGAGCACCTGGACCGCATCGGCTACCAGGGCTGGGTGGGCGCGGAGTACAAGCCCAAGACCACCACCGAAGCCGGCCTGGGCTGGCTGAAGACGCATAACGCAATCTGAAGGCCGAGCGCAGGCCTGCTCCTGAAAGGCCTGCTCCGCCTGCTCCATCGAGATTCAACAATTACAACGAGGTAATCTCTCATGGCTAAAATCGGTTTCATCGGCACCGGCATCATGGGCAACCCCATGGCCCAGAACCTGCAAAAAGCAGGTCACAGCATCTTCGTTTCGACCCACCACGACGCAGCTCCGGCCAACCTGATCGCCGCTGGCGGCGTGGCCCTGGCCAACCCGAAGGAAGTGGCCCAGGAAGCTGAATTCATCATCGTCATGGTGCCCGACACCCCACAGGTCGAAAGCGTGCTGTTCGGTGAAAACGGCGTCGTCGAAGGCGTGGGCCCGAACAAGGTGGTGATCGACATGAGCTCGATCTCGCCTACCGCCACCAAAGCCTTCGCCGAGAAGATCAAGGCCACCGGCGCCGCCTACCTGGACGCCCCGGTGTCCGGCGGCGAAGTCGGAGCCAAGGCCGCGACCCTGAGCATCATGGTCGGCGGTTGCCCGAAAGCCTTCGAGCGCGCCCTGCCGCTGTTCGAAGCCATGGGCAAGAACATCACCCGCGTCGGCGGCAACGGCGACGGCCAGACCGCCAAGGTGGCCAACCAGATCATCGTCGCCCTGAACATCCAGGCCGTTGCCGAAGCCCTGCTGTTCGCCGCCAAGAACGGCGCCGACCCGGCCAAGGTGCGTGAAGCCCTGATGGGCGGCTTCGCTTCCTCGAAGATCCTCGAAGTGCATGCCGAGCGCATGATCAAAGGCACCTTCGACCCAGGCTTCCGCATCAACCTGCACCAGAAGGACCTGAACCTGGCCCTGCAAGGCGCCAAGGAGCTGGGCATCAACCTGCCCAACACCTCCAATGCCCAGCAAGTGTTCAACACCTGCCAGGCCCTGGGCGGCGGCAACTGGGACCACTCGGCGCTGATCAAGGGCCTGGAGCACATGGCCAACTTCTCGATCCGCGACGACAAGTAAGGCGCTATCCCACACCATCTGCATGCCAGGTGGTGACCCCGAGCAACACCCGCCCCTGGTTCGGCCTGCACGGAGGCAGTTCCAGGGGCGTTTTCGATTTTGCAGAACAACAAGAATCTGGGAGCCTGCCATGTCGGTCGATCCACAAAAATTCCTGCGCGAGCTGTTCGACACAGCCATCGCCGCCGCCCACCCCCGTCAGGTCCTCGAACCCCACCTGCCCGCCGACCGTAGCGGCCGGGTCATCGTCATCGGCGCCGGCAAGGCCGCCGCCGCCATGGCCGAGGTGGTCGAGAAAAGCTGGCAGGGCGAGGTCTCGGGCCTGGTCGTGACCCGCTACGGCCACGGCGCCAGCTGCCAGAAGATCGAGGTGGTCGAAGCCGCCCACCCGGTCCCCGATGCCGCCGGCCTGGCCGTGGCCAAGCGCGTGCTCGCGCTGGTCAGCAACCTCAGCGAAGACGACCGCGTCATCTTCCTGCTCTCCGGCGGCGGTTCAGCCCTGCTGGCCCTGCCCGCCGAAGGCCTGACCCTGGCCGACAAGCAGCAGATCAACAAAGCCCTGCTGAAGTCCGGCGCCACAATCGGCGAGATGAACTGCGTGCGCAAGCACCTCTCGGCGATCAAGGGCGGGCGCCTGGCCAAGGCCTGCTGGCCGGCCACCGTCTACACCTACGCGATTTCCGATGTACCGGGCGACCTGGCCACGGTCATCGCCTCCGGCCCCACCGTGGCCGACCCCAGCACCTCGGCCGATGCCCTGGCGATCCTCAAGCGCTACAACATCGAAGCGCCCAAGGCCGTCATCGACTGGCTCAACAATCCGGCGTCGGAAACCGTCAAGGCCGACGACCCAGCGTTGGCACGCAGCCACTTCCAGCTGATCGCCCGGCCCCAGCAGTCGCTCGAAGCCGCCGCGGTGAAAGCCCGCCAGGCCGGCTTCAGCCCGCTGATCCTCGGTGACCTGGAAGGCGAGTCGCGCGAGGTGGCCAAGGTGCATGCCGGCATCGCCCGCCAGGTCGTCCTGCACGGCCAGCCGCTGAAGGCGCCCTGCGTGATCCTCTCCGGCGGCGAGACCACCGTCACCGTGCGCGGCAATGGCCGTGGCGGGCGCAACGCCGAGTTCCTGCTCAGCCTTACCGAAAGCCTCAAGGGCTTGCCAGGGGTGTACGCACTGGCCGGTGATACCGACGGCATCGACGGTTCCGAGGACAACGCCGGCGCCTTCATGACCCCGGACAGCCATGCCCGCGCCGAGGCCCTGGGCCTGTCGGCCAGCGATGAGCTGGACAACAACAACGGCTACGGCTACTTCGCCGCGCTCGACGCGCTGATCGTCACCGAGCCGACCCGCACCAACGTCAACGACTTCCGCGCCATCCTGATCCTCGAGACCGACCCTCATGACGCCTGATAAAAAAGTAAAAATCCTCGCCACCCTCGGGCCTGCGATCAAGGGCATCGATGACATCCGCCAGCTGGTCGAGGCCGGGGTGAACATCTTCCGCCTCAACTTCAGCCACGGCGAACACGCCGACCACGCCCTGCGCTACCAGTGGATCCGCGAAGTCGAGCAGCAGCTCAACTACCCGCTGGGCATCCTCATGGACCTGCAGGGGCCGAAGCTGCGCGTCGGTCGCTTTGCCGACGGCAAGGTGCAACTGCAACGCGGCCAGGCCCTGCGTCTGGACCTGGACAAGACCCCGGGCGACAGCCGCCGCGTAAACCTGCCACACCCGGAGATCATCGCCGCGCTGGAGCCCGGCATGGACCTGCTGCTCGATGACGGCAAGCTGCGCCTGCGGGTGACCGCCAAGCACAGCGACGCCATCGACACTGAAGTGCTGGCCGGCGGCGAGCTGTCCGACCGCAAGGGCGTCAACGTGCCCCAAGCGGTCCTCGAGCTCTCCCCGCTCACCGAAAAGGACCGCCGCGACCTCACCTTCGGCCTCGAGCTGGGCGTGGACTGGGTGGCCCTGTCGTTCGTGCAGCGCCCGCAGGACATCCTCGAAGCACGCGAGCTGATCGGCGACCGCGCCTACCTGATGGCCAAGATCGAGAAGCCTTCGGCGGTCGAGCAGTTGCAGGCCATCGCCGAGCTGTCCGACGCGATCATGGTCGCCCGTGGCGACCTGGGCGTGGAAGTGCCGGCCGAGAGCGTGCCGCAGATCCAGAAGGGCATCATCAATACCTGCCGCCAGTTGGGCAAGCCGGTGGTGGTGGCCACGCAGATGCTCGAATCCATGCGCTTCTCCCCGGCCCCGACCCGCGCCGAGGTCACCGATGTGGCCAACGCCGTGGCCGAAGGCGCCGACGCGGTGATGCTGTCGGCCGAGACCGCCTCGGGCGACTACCCGCTGGAAGCCGTGCAGATGATGAGCAAGATCATCCGCCAGGTGGAGAACGGCCCGGACTACCAGGCCCAGCTCGACGTTGGCCGGCCCAAGGCCGAAGCCACCGTGTCGGACGCCATCAGCTGCGCGATCCGCCGCATCAGCGGCATCCTGCCGGTGGCGGTGCTGGTCAACTACAGCGAGTCGGGGAACTCCACCCTGCGCGCCGCCCGCGAGCGGCCACGGGCGCCGATCCTCAACCTGACGCCGAACCTGAACACCGCCCGCCGCCTGAGCGTGGCCTGGGGCGTGCACTCGGTGGTCAACGACCGCCTGCGCCAGGTCGACGAAGTGGTCTCCACGGCGCTGGAAATCGCCCAGGCCCAAGGCATGGCCAGCCGTGGCGACACGCTGCTGATCACTGCCGGTGTGCCTTTCGGCAAGCCGGGTTCGACTAATACGCTGCGGATCGAGACCTTGGTCTGAGATCGCCGGGAGGGCTTTGCCCTCCCGATACACCGAACCTGCGGAAAACCGAGGCCCGAAGAGGCCCACCGCTCCCCCACTCACCTTACCGACTGCCCATGTACACCAAGAATTTCGTCAACCCGTGCCCTGACTGGGCCACGGCCTTGCTCAACGGCTTCAGCCAGGTGCTGCTGTTGCGCAATCCCCTGTGCGGCCTGTGCTGCCTGCTGGCCATCCTGCTGACCGCGCCGAACCTGGTCGGCGGCGCCCTGCTCGGCGCCCTGGCCGGCCTGCTTACCGCCCAACGCCGCGGCTACGACCGCGCCGACCGCCAGGCCGGGCTGTACTGCTACAACGGCGTGCTGATCGGCATCCTGATCAGCGCCGTACTGCCCTGGTCGGCAATCCTGCCACCGCTGATCATTGCCGCCGGCGGCCTGTCGAGCATGCTCACCCATCAATGGCGCAAGCGCGGCGGCAAGCTGCTGATCGCCTACACCGCGCCATTCGTGCTGCTGGGCTGGGCCGCGTTGCTGCTGACCGAGCCGTCTTCCAACGGCTATGTCGAAGCGGACCCTGTATATGCCCTGCTGCGCGGCGTGGGGCAGATCTTTTTGCTCGACAAGCCCATGGCCGGCCTGCTGATCGTCATCGGCATGTACTTCGCCAACCCCTATGCCGCCACCTGGGCGCTGATCGGCTCGGCCATCGGCGGTGGTGTCGCGCTGCTGGCTGGAGAAACGCAGGCCGCGTGGCTGGGGCTGTATGGCTTCAACGCCGCCCTGGCGGCCCTGGCCTTCAGTCGCCAGGGCGAGAAACCCTGGGTGACCTTGCTCGCCATCGCCTGCGCCCTGCTGCTGCAGCCGCTGTTCAACCTGCTGCCGATCGCCGGATTGACCGCGCCGTTCGTGGCCGCGTGCTGGCTGATGCACCTGGGCAACCACCTGGTGCAGCTCAACCAGCGCCGCAACGCGCCTCGCTTGCACAGCTGATACCCAGCCCCTAGGCTCTGCCCATCCACACATTGGAACGAGCCCATGGACAACCCTGCGAGCCTGCGCGAGCGGCTCTACGTCATCGTCTTCCAGACCGACACCACGGCTGGCAGACGCTTCGACAAGATTCTCCTGCTGATCATCCTGGCCAGCCTGGTGACGGTGATCCTCGACAGCATCGACGACGTTCACCAGAACTACGCCGGGCTGCTGGCCGGGATCGAGTGGGGCTTCACCGCGATCTTTCTCGCCGAATACATCACCCGCCTGTACTGCTCGCCCAAGCCACTGCGCTATGCCTTCAGCTTCTACGGGCTGGTCGACCTGCTGGCGATCGTGCCGGGGATCATCGCCCTGTACTACAGCGACGCCCAGTACCTGCTGATCATCCGCGTGGTGCGCATGCTGCGGATCTTCCGCGTGCTCAAGCTCAGCCCCTACCTCAAGCAGGCCCACTACCTGCTGGCGGCGCTGCAGGGCAGCAAGCAGAAGATCATCGTGTTCCTGGTCAGCGTGTCGACCCTGGTGACCGTGTTCGGCACGTTGATGTACGTGATCGAAGGGCCGGAGCATGGCTTCACCAGCATCCCCAAGGGCATCTACTGGGCCATCGTCACCCTCACCACCGTGGGCTTCGGCGATATCGTGCCGACCACGCCGCTGGGGCAGGTGCTGTCGTCACTGGTGATGATCACCGGTTACTCGATCATCGCCGTGCCCACCGGGATCTTCACCGCCGAATTGGCCAATGCCATGCGCGGCGAACAGTTGCAGCATGACTGCCCGACCTGCGCCAAGCACCACCACGAGCATGGCGCGGCGTTCTGTTCGCGCTGTGGCAATGCGTTGTTTCCCAAGCAATAGGCAGCGTCCCCAATGCAGGGCAAGCATAAGCAAAGAGCCATTTGGTCTTTAGCCACCATAGCGCCAAACGCTATAGTCGCTGGCATATCGCCAACCCTTTGAATCAGAACAAGGAATGCCCCCAGTGAAAAAACTCTTCAGCGCCTCGCTGCTCGCCGCGGGCCTGGCCCTGGGCAACCTCGCCCAGGCCGCCCCTACCCTGCTCAACGTGTCCTACGACGTGATGCGCGACTTCTACAAGGACTACAACCCGGCGTTCCAGAAGCACTGGGAGAAGGAACACAACGAGAAGGTCAACCTGCAGATGTCCTTCGGCGGCTCGAGCAAGCAGGCGCGCGCAGTGATCGATGGCCTGCCGGCCGACGTGATCACCATGAACATGGCCACCGACATCAATGCCCTGGCCGACAACGGCAAGCTAGTGCCGGACAACTGGGTAACGCGCCTGCCGAACAACAGCGCGCCGTTCACCTCGGCCACCGTGTTCATCGTGCGCAAGGGCAACCCCAAGGCGCTGAAGGACTGGCCGGATCTGCTCAAGGACGGCGTGCAGGTAATCGTGCCCAACCCGAAAACCTCGGGTAACGGCCGCTACACCTACCTCTCGGCCTGGGGCTACGTGCTCAAGCAGGGCGGTGACGAAAGCAAGGCCCGCGACTTCGTCGGCAAGCTGTTCAAGCAGGCGCCGGTGCTGGATACCGGTGGCCGCGCCGCCACCACCACCTTCATGACCAACCAGATCGGCGATGTGCTGGTGACCTTCGAGAACGAGGCCGAGATGATCGCCCGCGAGTTCGGCCGCGACCAGTTCGAAGTGGTCTACCCGAGCGTGTCGGCCGAAGCCGAGCCGCCGGTGAGCGTGGTCGACAAGGTGGTGGCCAAGAAAGGTACCCAGGCCGTGGCCGAGGAATACCTGAAGTACCTGTGGTCGCCGGAGGCCCAGGAGATCGCCGCGAACAACTACCTGCGTCCGCGTGACGCCACCGTGCTGGCCAAGTACACCGACCGTTTCCCGAAAGTCGAATTCCTGTCGGTGGAGAAGACCTTCGGCGACTGGCGCACCGTGCAGAAGACCCATTTCAATGACGGTGGCGTGTTCGACCAGATCTATACCAACAAGTAACCACACCCCCTGTAGGAGCGGGCTTGTCCCACTCCTACAGGAGCCCTGCTTTCAGGCCTGCTGACGAAACACCAGCGCCTTCAGCCCACCCTCCGGATCCGCATCCGGAAACTCCGGCGGATTCTCCAGGCGCTCGACGAACGCCAGCCCCGGCGCCTGCTCCGCCATCCCCTCGATGAGAAACTGCGGCCCGATCCCCGGATCGTTGACGCAGGCCAATACCGTGCCGCCTTCAGTCAACAACTCCGGCAAACGCCGAAGGATCTTGGCGTAGTCCTGGGTCAGCACGAAGCTGCCGCGCTGGAAGGTCGGCGGATCGATGATGATCAGGTCGTACGGCCCGTACTTGCGCACCTTGCCCCACGACTTGAACAGCTCATGCCCCAGGTACGCGACCCGCGAGGCGTCATGGCCATTGAGCCGGTGATTGTCGCGGCCCCGGGACAGCGCCGACTTGGCCATGTCCAGGTTGACCACCTGCTCGGCGCCGCCGGCAATCGCCGCCACCGAAAAGCCGCAGGTGTAGGCGAACAGGTTGAGCACGCGCTTGCCAGCCGCCTGCTCGCGCACCCAACGCCGGCCGTAGCGCATGTCGAGGAACAGGCCGTTGTTCTGTCGCACGCCCAGGTCGAGCAGGTACTTCAGGCCATCCTCGACCACCTCGCGCTGCTGGCACGGCGCGCCCCACAGCCACTGGCCGGGGCTGTCGGGCAGGTAGCGGTGCTGCAGCAGGATGGCCTGGCCGCTCCACTGCGGGCGCTCGGCCAGCGCCATCAGCATTGCTTCAAGCTCGGCCAACTGGCCCTCGGGCGGCTCACGGAACAGCGCCACCAGCAACACGCCGTCGAGCCAGTCGACGGTGATCTGTTCCAGCCCCGGCCAGCAGCGGCCACGGCCATGGAACAGGCGGCGAGTCTCCAGGGGGGCGGGGTCGAGGGCGGCGAGCAGGTGCTGCTCGAGGGTGGCAATGGCTGGGCTCATGTCGGCTACGGTCAGGCAAAAGCGCCATTCTACCCGCTCGCGGACGGGACGGGCGGCCATCGATGAAGAGGATGAGAGGGTTTGCGGCACTTTTGTCGCTTTTTTCTCGCCGGGGCGCTGTGGATAGTGCGGCCATCCCTCCCTGAAACCGGATCACTGCCATGTCACCCCTGAAAGTCGAATTCTTCCACGATGTCGTCTGCGGCTGGTGCTTCGTCATCGCCCCACGCCTGAAGCAGTTGCAGGACGAACTGAACCTGGACGTGCAGCACCGCAGCTTCATCCTGCAGACCAGCCGCGAGGCGATGGTCGAGCGCTTCGGCTCGATGCCCAAGGCCAAGGAGACCATCCTCAGTCACTGGCTGTCATGCTCGAGTGCCGAGGACGTCAAGCGCATCGACATCGAAGCCATGCGCCAGCAGGACTTCGAGTACCCCACCGGCCTGCTCGCCGGCCTCGCCTGCCAGACCGCCAAGGCCCTGGGCGGCAACGAAGGCCATGAGCGTATGTTCGACCGCCTGCAGGAAGCCCACCTGGTGCAGGCCCGCAACATCGGTGACCGCGCCACCGTGCTGGCGGTGGCCGCCGAAGCCGGTTTCGACCCGCAGGCCTTCACCACGGCATTCGACCAGCAGGCCCCGCAGATGCTCGAGGAAGAACTGGCCCAGGGCCGGCGCCTGGGCATCAGTTCGGTGCCCAGCCTGGTGATCGACGGCCATTACCTGGTCCCCGGCACGCTGAGCCTCGAGCTACTGCGCCAGATTTTCATCCAGGTCCGTGCCAACCAGAACCCGGCTCAAGGAGCCGCCCAATGAAAAATCGTTACTGGATAGCCGCCGGCACTTCCCTGTCGCTGCTGGCCATGGCCCTGCTGCCCGCCCCGGCGGTAGTGGCCAACGACGCCCCCGCCGTCCAGGCCAACGCCACCCCGGTGGCAATCGCCCACGTGCAGTCGGGCCCGATGCCGCAGGTGCTCAGCGCCGTCGGCACCCTGGAGGCGGTACACCAGGTCAATGTCTCGCCCGAGGTCGGCGGGCGCATCACCACGTTGGAGTTCACCGCCGGCAACGCCGTAGCCGCAGGCCAGGTGCTGGTCAAGCTCAACGACGCGCCCGAGCGCGGCGAGCTGGCCAAGCTGCAGGCCCAGGCCAAGAACGCCAAGCTGGCCCTGGAGCGCACGCGCAAGGTGCTGCCGCTGGCCTCCACCCAGGCCCAGCTGGACCAGGCCCAGGCCAACTACGACCAGCTGCTCGGCGAGATCGCCCAGGTCCAGGCGCAGATCGCGCAGAAGACCATCCGCGCCCCGTTCGCCGGCGTGCTGGGTATTCGCAAGGTCAACCTCGGCCAGTACGTCAGCCCCGGCGACAGCCTGGTGACCCTTACCGAGCTGTCGCGCCTGCACGTCAACTTCCCGCTGCCCGAGCAGTCCGCCGCCGCCCTGCAGGCGGGCCAGGCCATCACCCTCAAGGTCGACGCCTGGCCGCAGCAGCGCTTTGTCGCCGCGGTCAGCACCCTGGAGCCGCAGATCGACCCGGGCGCCCGCTCCATGCTGGTGCAGGCAACCCTCGACAACCCCGGCCAGCAACTCAAGCCGGGCATGTTCGCCAACGTCAGCATCGAGCTGCCGAGCCACGCCGATGTGCTGAGCGTGCCGGAGACGGCGATCAGCTACAGCGCCTACGGCAACTCGCTGTACGTGCTGCGCGAGAAGGACGGCGCCCTGCGCGTGGAGCAGGTGTTCGTCAAGCTCGGCGCGCGCCGCGACGACCGCGTGGTGGTGCTCGACGCGCTGACCCCGGGCGACCGCGTGGTGGTCTCGGGGCAGATCCGCCTGAGCAACGGCATGCCGGTGCGGGTCACCGACGACACCCTGGCCGCCAGCACCACGCGCAAGCCGGACCTGGCCCAGCAGTAATGGGTTTGCGTGCCACTGAAAAGGACCTGTAGCACCATGAAATTCACCGACCTGTTCATCCGCCGCCCGGTACTGACCCTGGTGGTCTGCGCGATGATCGTCATGTTTGGCCTGTTGGCGCTGCTGAACCTGCCGATCCGCCAGTACCCGCTGCTGGAAAGCGCGACCATTACCATCACCACCGAATACCCCGGCGCCCGCTCGCAGCTGATGCAGGGTTTCGTCACCCAGCCCATTTCGCAGGCCGTGGCCTCGGTCGACGGCGTCGACTACCTGAGCTCGACCTCGACCCAGGGCAAGAGCGTCATCAGCGTGCGCCTGAAGCTCAACGCCGACTCCAACAAGGCCCTCACCGAGATCATGGCCGCCGTCAACCAGGTCAAGTACCGCCTTCCCGAAGGCGCCTACGACTCGGTGGTGGCCAAGTCTTCCGGCGAAGGCACGGCGGTGATCTACGTCGGCTTCTCGAGCAAGGACATCGGCCTGCCGGCGATCACCGACTACATCTCCCGCGTGGTGCAGCCGCGCCTGGCGGCCATCGACGGCGTGGCCGAGGCGCAGATCCTCGGCGGGCAGAAACTGGCCATGCGCCTGTGGCTGGACCCGGCGCGCATGGCCGCGCGCAACCTGTCGGCCAGCGACGTGGCCGAGGCCATCCGCCAGAACAACTTCCAGGCCGCCCCCGGGCAGACCAAGGGCCAGTACGTCTCGGCCAACATCAACATCAACACCGACCTGACCAGCGTCGACCAGTTCCGCCAGATGGTGGTGCGCCGCGACGGCGACACGCTGATCCGCCTGAGCGACATCGGCACCGCCGAGCTCGGCGCCACCTCCTACGACACCAGCGGCATCATGGACGGCGAGCCGGCGGTGTTCATCGGCCTGCACGCCACCCCGGCCGGCAACCCGCTGACCATCGTCGGTTCAGTGCAGGAAATGATGCCGCAGATCCGCGAAACCATGCCGCCGGGCATGACCGCCAATATCGTGTTCGAAGTGGCGCGCTTCATCCAGGCGTCCATCGATGAAGTGGTCAAGACCCTGGTCGAGGCCGTGGTGATCGTCGCCGTGGTGATCTTCCTGTTCCTCGGTTCGCTGCGCAGCGTGCTGATCCCGCTGGTGACCATCCCGCTGTCGCTGATCGGCGCGGCGGCGATCATGAGCCTGTTCGGCTTCAGCATCAATCTGCTGACCCTGCTGTCGATGGTCCTGGCCATCGGCCTGGTGGTGGACGACGCCATCGTCGTGGTGGAGAACGTGCACCGGCATATCGAGGAAGGCAAGTCGCCGTTGCAGGCAGCCCTGGTCGGCGCCCGCGAGATCGCCGGCCCGGTGATCGCCATGACCCTGACCCTGGCCGCGGTGTACGCCCCCATCGGCTTGATGGGCGGGCTGACCGGCGCGCTGTTCAAGGAGTTCGCCTTCACCCTCGCCGGCGCCGTGGTGGTATCCGGCGTGGTGGCGCTGACCCTGTCGCCGGTGATGAGCGCCTTCCTGCTCAACCGCCAGGCCAGCGAAGGCCCGATGGCGCGTGGCGCCGAGCGCTTCTTCCAGTGGCTGGGCAAGGGCTATGGTCGTTTGCTTGACGTGTCCCTGCACCATCGCTGGCTGACCCTGGCGATTGCCGCGGCGGTGTTCGTCAGCCTGCCGATCCTCTACCTCGGCGCCCAGCGCGAACTGGCGCCGGTCGAGGACCAGGCCCAAGTGCTGGCGGTGGCCAAGGCCCCGCAGTACGCCAACATCGATTACACCCAGATGTACGCGCACCGCATGGACCGCCTGTTCGCCACCTTCCCGGAAACCGACATCACCTGGGTGGTCAACGGCAACGACGGCCCGCGCACCGCGTTCGGCGGCGCCAACCTGAGCACCTGGGAAAAGCGCCAGCGCAGCGCCGACCAGCTGCAGGCCGAGATCCAGAAAGCCGTGGGCGAGATCGAGGGCGTGGCCATCTTCGCCTTCCAGCTGCCGCCGCTGCCCGGCTCCACCGGCGGCCTGCCGGTGCAGATGGTGATCCAGAGCTCCCAGGACCACCGCGTGGTGTTCGACGCCATGGACAAGATCAAGCAGGCGGCCATGGCCAGCGGCTTGTTCGCCGTGGTCGACAGCGACCTGGACTTCAACAGCCCGCTGGTCAACATCAACATCGACCGCAGCAAGGCCAACGACCTGGGCATCAGCATGCAGGCCATCGGCGATGCCCTGGCGGTGCTGGTGGGCGAGAACTACGTCAACCGCTTCGCCCTCGACGGCCGTTCCTACGACGTGATCCCACAGGTGGCACGGGCCCAGCGCCTGTCGGCCGAGATGCTGGTGGGCCAGTATGTCAAGGCCGCCAACGGCGCCCAGGTGCCGCTGTCGACCCTGGTCAGCTTCGACATGTCGATCGAGCCGAACAAGCTGACCCAGTTCAGCCAGCTCAACTCGGCCACCCTGCAGGCGGTGCCGGCGCCAGGCGTGAGCATCGGCGACGCGGTGCAGTTCCTTGCCGCCCAGGCCAATGCCCTGCCCACCGGCTTCAGCCATGACTGGCTGTCCGATGCCCGCCAGTTCGTCCAGGAAGGCAGCGCCCTGGTGGTGACGTTCATCTTCGCCATCCTGGTCATCTACCTGGTGCTGGCCGCGCAGTTCGAAAGCCTGCGCGACCCGCTGGTGATCCTGGTCAGCGTGCCGATGTCGGTGTGCGGCGCGCTGATCCCGCTGTACCTGGGCTATGCCACGGTGAACATCTACACGCAGATCGGCCTGGTGACCCTGGTCGGCCTGATCAGCAAGCACGGCATCCTCATGGTCGAGTTCGCCAACGAACTGCAGCAGGCCGACCAGCTCGACCGCCGCACGGCCATCGAACGCGCCGCGCAGATCCGCCTGCGGCCGATCCTGATGACCACCGCGGCCATGGTCGTGGGCCTGGTGCCGCTGCTGCTGGCCAGCGGCGCCGGCGCCCACAGCCGCTTCAGCCTGGGCCTGGTGATCGTCATCGGCATGCTGGTCGGCACCCTGTTCACCCTGTTCATCCTGCCCACCGTGTACTCGCTGCTGGCCAAGGACCACCGAGCCTGCGAAGACCCACGCCTGCAGGAACTGGCCGCCTACACCCAGCCGGCCTGACCCCTTAGCCCGCCCTCCCCTGTGGCAGCCATGACCGGCTGCCCCTGGGAGCGGCCGGCCCGAATAAAGAGAAACGACATGCTACGTAAGACCCTTCTGCCACTGCTGCTGGCGCCCCTGGCCCAGGCCGTTGCCGCCGACCGTGCGACGCTGATGTCGGTGTACGCCCAGGTGGTCGAGCACAACAGCGACATGGCCGCAGCCCGCGAGAACTACCTGGCCCGCCGCGAGGCCGTGCCCCTGGCCCGCGCCCGCCTGCTGCCGCAGGTGGCCCTGGATGCCGAGGCCGGCGCCGTGCGCAGCGACCGCCGCCAGGTCGAGCAACGCAGCGGCAGCCTGTACCGCCTGAGCCTCGACCAGCCGTTGTTCGACCTCAGCCGCTGGTTCGACTACAAGGCCGCGCAGTCCGAAAACGAACAGGCCGAACTGGACTTCTCGGCGTTCCAGCAGCAATTGATCCTCGACACCGCCAGCAGCTACTTCGACACCCTGCTGGCCGAGGATAACCTGGCCACCGCCAAGGCCGAGCTGCGCGCCTTCGACCGCCAGTTGCAACAGACCCGGCTGAGCTACGACGCCGGCCTGTCCGACCAGAACGACATGCTCTCGGCCCAGGCCAGCTTCGACCGCGCCAGCGCCAACCTGATCGACAGCCAACGCCGCAGCGAGGACGCCTACCAGGCACTGATGCGCCTGACCGGCCAGGCGCAACCGGCATTGGCCGGGATCCGCCACAGCCTGCCGGTGCAGGCGCCGGTGCCCGAGCGCGCCGAGGCCTGGGTCGAACAGGCCATGGCGCAGAACCTGCGCCTGCGCGCCAACCAGGCCGCCGTCAGCCAGGCCGGCCAGACCCTGCGCAGCAACAAGGCCGATCACCTGCCGACCTTCAACCTGGCCATGGGCTACACCGAGGGCGACAGCGACCTGATGGACTCCAGCGCGCACTTCGGAAAGCGCCCCGGCAACCAGCGCGACAGCTCGGTGATGGTGCAGATGAAGCTGCCGCTGTTCAGCGGCGGCGGCACCAGCGCGCGGGTGCGCCAGGCCACCCATGAGCTGGCGCGTACCGAGTACGGCCGCACCAGCCTCGAACGCGAGGTGCTGGAAGGGTCGCGCAACGCCTTCCGCGCGGTGGTCAGCGATGTCGAGCAGGTACGGGCGCGGCGCCAGAGCATCATCTCCAGCCAGGGCTCGTTGCGGGCCACCGAGGCGGGGTATGAGGTGGGCAGCCGCAACATCGTCGATATCCTCGATGCCCAGCGCGACCTGTACAACGCGGTGCGCGACTACAACGTCTCGCGCTATGCGTACATCGTCGACAGCCTGCGGCTCAAGCAGCAGGCCGGCAGCCTGAGCCCGGAGGACCTGCGCGAATTGGCGGGGTACCTGAAGCTGGATTACGAGCCGGAGCGGGATTTCCTGCCGAGTGATCTGCGGGGTTGACTGGAGGCACTGCCCATCTCGATCTTTCTCAACGAGCAGGTGGCCGCCGTACGCGGGGTGAGAAACCGACGCACTGAAGCCGGCCAGACCGAAGTCTGCCCGCGTACGGCAACCATGAAGCAATGACCTTGGCATCTCACAGGACAAAGGGTGGCAGTCGTGCACGGGGTGAGAAACCGAGGCGCAAGAGAAACTCGGCCAGACCGAAGTCTGCCCGGGCACGGCTGCCATAACTGGATTGCCGATAATTTACGCCTCGGGTTCTCACGCCCGGTCACCTGGTGTGACGACCCCGTGAAGTTATCCGTGGGGTATTTCCCCGACAACGCAGCAGCTTCCGGCAAGCGCGTAGGATAGTTCCCAAGCTTTGCTGGCTGAAGCATTTGGT